>CP019797.1:3349027-3660864 GCA_002951995.1 Stenotrophomonas acidaminiphila | reverse complement strand
CAGGAATAATCGTAGAAGGCACGCGGGACGGGCGCAGCGAGCCGCCCGGCCACGTGCCGGAGTAGGGGAAAGTGGATGGCCCAGACTACCACCGCGCGGCGGGGGCGGGAATGCTTGTCCCTGACTTGTTCACAGGATCATCCACAGCCTGTGGATGAAACCCCTGCGGCGCAGGCCGGACAAGGCTTGACGCAGTGGGGGTGGGGTCTATAGAATTTCCGGTTCTTTCCGTCCCATTCATACAGGTGCCCCCATGGCCACCAAGCGCACGTTCCAACCCAGCAACCTCAAGCGCAAGCGCGATCACGGCTTCCGCGCGCGTATGAAGACCGCTGACGGCCGCAAGATCCTGTCGCGTCGCCGCGCCAAGGGCCGCAAAGTCCTCAGCGCTTGATTGCGTTGCCGCCCCGTGCGGCAGATGCAACTCCGATCGTGAGCAGCACCGACCCGCGCAAGCGATTTCCTCGCTCTGCGCGGGTTCGTACGCGTGCCGAATATACAACGGTCTTCAACGGCGCCCGCCGTGTATCCGACCCGCTGATGACACTGCACTGGCTGAAAGGGGATTGCCCCGCCCGGCTGGGCTTGGCCGTGTCACGCAAGGTCGATACGCACGCGGTGGGCCGCAACCGTATCAAGCGTGTGCTGCGTGATGCCACACGCCACCTCCGGGCAGGCATGGCCGGGGTGACTACGTCGTGGTCGCCCGCTCGGCGGCCAGACTTGCCAGCAACCGGCAGATCCGCGAGGCGTTCGAACGCCTGCTGCGCCGTGCCGGCGCATTGCCCGCCGTGGTCGCTGACGGCACAATGCCGCCGCGCGAGGGCAACGAACCCTCTTCTTTCTTGAACGCGCCGGGCACCCTGCCTGGTCGAGCCGAGCCTGCCTGCTGATGAACCAGACCCGTGTATTCCTGATTTTCGCCTGGCTGATGGTGGCGGTGCTGCTGTGGATGGAGTGGGGCCGCGAGAAGAACGCGCCGGACCCGGCCACCGTCGCCGCGACCCAGCCCGCGGTACCGGCGGCAAACGATGCCGACCTGGCACCGCCGGCCGCCGGCAACGTGCCGCAGGCGGCCGTTCCCGGGCAGGCCACGGCCACGCCGTCGCCGGCGCTGGAAGCGGCCACCACCGCACCCCGCGTGAACGTGACCACCGACGTGCTGAAGCTGGTGCTCGACGGCCGCAGCGTGCTCGACGCCGACCTGCTGCAGTTCCCGCAGACCAAGGCTGCCGGCAGCCCGCCGGTGCAGCTGCTGACCGAGGAAAAGGCGCATCCGTACAGCGCCACCAGCGGCTGGGTCGGCCAGGGCGGCTCGGCCGCGCCGGGCGCCAACGGCTTCCAGCCGGTGCAGGCGGCGAAGGACTACACCCTGGCCGATGGCCAGAGCGAGCTGCAGGTGCCGTTCGTCTGGAACGGCCCGAACGGCGTCAGCATCCATCGCACCTACACCTTCAAGCGCGGGGACTACGCCATCGGCGTCAAGGATGAAGTGGTCAACGCCGGCACCACGCCGTGGCAGGGCTATGTGTTCCGCAAGCTGGACCGGGTGCCGGCGGTGCTCAGCCGCAGCATGACCAACCCCGATTCCTTCAGCTTCAACGGCGCCACCTGGTACGACAACGACAAGAAGTACCAGCGCCGGCCCTTCGCCGATTACCTGGAGGACGGCAACCTCAACCAGACCATCACCGGTGGCTGGGTGGCGATGCTGCAGCACCACTTCTTCACCGCGTGGATCCCGCAGGCCGACCAGGCCTCGCTGTACCTGCTTTCGCAGAACGGCCCGCGCCATGTCATCGAGGCGCGCGGCCCCGGCTTCACCGTGGCCCCGGGCCAGAAGGTGAGCACCCAGGCACGCCTGTGGGTCGGCCCGAAGCTGGTCAACCAGATCGCCAAGGAAGACGTCCCCGGCCTGGAGCGCGTGGTCGACTACAGCCGCTTCTCGCTGATGGCGATCATCGGCCAGGGCCTGTTCTGGGTGATGAACCAGGTCCACAAGCTGGTCGGCAACTGGGGCTGGTCGATCATCGGCCTGGTGATCCTGCTCAAGCTGGCGTTGTTCCCGCTGGCCAATGCGCAGTACAAGTCGCAGGCCAAGATGCGCAAGTTCCAGCCGCGCATCGCCCAGCTCAAGGAACGCTATGGCGACGACCGCCAGAAGTTCCAGACCGCGATGATGGAGCTGTACAAGAAGGAAAAGATCAACCCGATGGGCGGCTGCCTGCCGCTGCTGATCCAGATGCCGATCTTCTTCGCCCTGTACTGGGTGCTGGTGGAATCGGTGGAACTGCGCCAGGCACCGTGGTTCGCGTGGATCCAGGACCTGACCGCGCGTGACCCCTACTTCATCCTGCCGGTGATCAACGTGGCGGTGATGTGGTTCACCCAGAAGCTGACCCCGGCACCGGGCATGGACCCGATGCAGCAGAAGATGATGCAGTTCATGCCGCTGGTGTTCGGCGTCATGATGGCCTTCATGCCGTCCGGCCTGGTGCTGTACTGGGTGGTCAACGGCGGGCTGAGCCTGGCCCAGCAGTGGTGGATGACCAAGAAGCACGGCGAGGACGCACCGACGCCGCCGGCCAAGGCCGAAGCCAAGTAAACGCGAAAGCCCGCCGCAAGGCGGGCTTTTCGCATGCGCGGCGCGGGTGCGCGCCGTCGTGCTGCCCACGGGGCCAGCGGCGCAGGCGCCGCTCCACTAGAATCGTCCGGCCTCCGCCCGTCTTCGTCTGCCATGTCCCGTTTTCCAGCACTGCGCCGTTTCCTGTTGCCCGTGGCGATCGCCGCGTTGCTGGGCGCGTGCGGTGGCGGGCAGCAGGACGTACCGCCGGCCCCGGCAGTGGAACAGGCCGCGGCCGCCGACCCTGCCGCCGCGCCCCTGCTGGCGGCATTGCAGAAGCAACTCGACGGCCACCGCCGCATCATCGTGCTGCTGGCCGACGAGGGCGCGCAGGGCGAGCGCGACCGCGCCACGTCCACCCGCATCGGCCAGCAGTTGTTCCACCAGGGGCTTGAGCAGCGCGAGGCGATCGCCGCGCAGTTCGATGCGCTGCTGCGCACCGCCAGCCCGCAGCGCTTCGCCACGCTCGGCGTGGTGCTGGACTACGTCGAGTCGGCGCCGGATCTGTTCGATGCCGACCGCCTGGCGTTCCGTGAGGTGCTGCGCGACCTGCACGCGCACATCGGCGCCGATTCCTCGCTGCCGGCGGTCAAGCTGCACCAGCGCATCGGCGAGGATCTGGAGGCGCTGGACGAGATCGAGCGCAACTACAACCAGGAAGTGACCCGCATCTTCAGCCGCTTCGATCGCACCCGCGCCATCGCGCTCAAGCGCGAGAAGTGGGAGGACTACGTGGCCCACCTGCGTACCCGTTACGAGCGCGAGGCGATCTTGCGCGACCATGGGGTGATCGAGCCCTACCCGATGTCGATGAAGGACAGCGAGCGCGAGATCTTCGGCCGCGACCTTCCGGCCAAAACCGTGGTGCTGACCTTCGACGATGGTCCGCACAAGGCGCATACCGAAGAGATCAGCGCCATCCTCAAGCGTTACGACGTCCCCGGCGTGTTCTTCGAGGTGGGCCGCAACATCGGCACCGTCGCTGCCGACGGCACGGTGACGCTCGGTGCGATGGCGGGCATCAGCCGCCAGTTGATGGCCGACGGCTATGCGGTGGGCAACCACAGCCTGACCCACGCGCAGCTGTCGCGCACCAGCGGCGACGCGCTGCGCGAGCAGGTGCTCGGCACCGACACGCTGCTGCGCCGGGTCGGTGGCGAGCGCGCGCCGCTGTTCCGCTTCCCTTACGGCGCGCGCAACGCCGAAGGCCTGCAGCTGCTCGGCGAGGCCGGGCTCAAGTCGATCATGTGGAACATCGATTCGATGGACTGGGCCGACCCGGTGCCGGAGTCCATCGTGCAGCGCGTGCTCGAGCAGGTGCAGAAGGAGCAGAAGGGCATCATCCTGTTCCATGACATCCACGACCGCGCGGTGAAGGCGCTGCCGCAGATCCTGGACCGGCTGATCGCCGACGGCTACCAGTTCGCCGGCTGGAACGGCCGCGATTTCTCCGTCAGCCGCGCGCGCCGCGATGCCGGTAACCCAGCCACCGTGACCACCGGTTACGAGAAGTCCTGGGCGATCGTGATCGGCATCGACGACTACGCGAAGTGGCCGAAGCTGGAGTACGCCAGCCGCGACGCGCAGGCCGTGGCCGACACCCTGACCGGTCAGTTCGGCTTCCCTTCCTCGCAGGTGATCGTGCTGAAGAACCACGAGGCCACCCGCAACAACATCCTGGCGGCGTTCCACGACCGCCTCGCCGATGGCCGCACGCAGAAGAACGACCGCGTGTTCGTGTTCTTCGCTGGCCATGGCGCCACCCGCCAGCTCGCCTCCGGGCGCGACCTGGGCTACATCATCCCGGTGGACTCGGACCCGCGCGAGTTCGCCACCGACGCGATCGCGATGACCGACGTGCAGAACATCGCCGAGAGCCTGCAGGCCAAGCACGTACTGTTCGTGATGGACGCCTGCTACAGCGGCCTGGGGCTGACCCGCGGCGGCGCGTCGTCTTCCGCGTTCCTGCGCGAGAACGCGCGGCGTGCCGCGCGGCAGATGCTCACCGCCGGTGGCGCCGACCAGCAGGTGGCCGACAGCGGGCCCAATGGCCACTCGGTGTTCACCTGGGTGCTGCTGCAGGCACTGTCCGGCAAGGGCGACCTCAACGGCGACGGCCTGATCACCGGCACCGAACTGGCCGCCTACGTCGCGCCGGCGGTGTCGGCGGTATCGCGGCAGACCCCGGCGTTCGGCAGCCTGCCGGGCTCGCAGGGCGGTGAGTTCGTGTTCCAGGTACCGGACAGCCAGGAATTCCTCAACGCCGGCACCACCCAGCTCTCGGCCGACGCCATCGCGCTCAACAGCCGCGTCGATGCGGCCCAGGGTGGCGCCGAGGCCGCGGTGAAGGTGGCCAGCCTGCAGGGCGGCAGCAGCACGCTGGTAGTGCCGGCGGCGGTGCCGGCGTCCGACCGCCAGCGCGCCCAGCAGGCCAACGACCGTGGCCTGCAGCTGTACCGTGAAAAGCGCTACGACGAGGCGGTGGCGCAGTTCACCGAAGCGCTCAAGCTGCGCCCGGATTTCGCCCAGGCCGCCAACAACCTGGGCTTCGTCTACTACCGCCAGCAACGCTACGCCGAAGCGGCGCGCTGGTTGGAGAACACACTGAAGATCGACCCGTCGCGCGCGGTGGCCCATCTCAACCTGGGCGACGCCTATTTCCACGCCGGCGACAAGCCCCGGGCGAAGCAGGCCTACGCCACCTACCTGGAACTGCAGCCGCTGGGCAGCGGCGCCGCGCAGGCCCGCGCGCAACTGCAGAAGCTGTAAGCCATGAACGACAGCGCCGGGCGCGACACCATCATTGCCATCGCCAGCGGCGCCGCGGCCGGCGGCGTCGGCATCCTGCGGCTTTCCGGTCCCGCATCGGCGGCGATCGCACGCGCGCTCGGCTGCCCCGCGCTGCAACCGCGGCATGCGCACTACGCGCGCTTCCGCGATGCGGACGGCGAGGTGATCGACGACGGCATCGCGTTGTACTTCCCCGGTCCGCGCAGTTTCACCGGCGAGGACGTGGTGGAACTGCAGGGCCATGGCAGCCCGGTGGTCCTGCGCCAGCTGCTGGAGCGCTGCGTCGCGCTCGGTGCGCGCCAGGCGCGGGCCGGCGAGTTCAGCGAACGCGCCTTCCTCAACGGCAAGCTCGACCTGGCCCAGGCCGAGGCCATCGCCGACCTGATCGCCGCCGGCGACGTACGTGCCGCCCGCGCTGCCCGCCGCTCGCTCGACGGCGTGTTCTCGCGGCGCGTGGAGGACGTGGCCGAACAGCTGGTGCGGCTGCGCATCCACGTCGAGGCCGCCATCGATTTCGCCGACGAGCCACTGGATACGCTGGGCGGCGCGCAGGTACGCGCCGGCGTGGCCCAGGCGCGCGCGGCGCTGGCGCGGCTGCGCGCCGACGCCGAACGTGGCCGCAAGCTGCGCGACGGCCTGCACGCGGTGCTGATCGGCCCGCCCAACGCCGGCAAGAGCTCGCTGCTCAACGCCCTGGCCGGCAGCGAGCGCGCCATCGTCACCGACATCGCCGGCACCACCCGCGACACCCTGCGCGAGACCATCCGCATCGACGGCCTGGAGCTGGAGCTGGTGGACACCGCCGGCCTGCGCGAAGGCGGCGATGCCATCGAGCGCGAGGGCATGCGCCGCGCCCGCGCCGAAATGCAGCGCGCCGACCTGGCCATCGTGGTGCTGGACGCACGCGACCCGGAAGCGGGCCGGCAGGCGGTCGGCGACGCCGCCGCCCAGGCCGCGCGCCAGCTGTGGGTACTGAACAAATGCGACCTGCTGCCGCAATGGCCGCAACCAGCGGGCGGCGACGTGATCGCGATCTCCGCCGCCAGTGGGCAGGGGCTGGATCAGCTGCACGCGCGCCTGCGCGAACTTGCCAGCGAAGGCGCCGGTGAAGGCCAGCAGGGCGAGTTTTCCGCGCGCCTGCGGCATGTGCAGGCCATCGTCCTGGCCGCCGCGCACCTGGACGATGCCGAGGCGCAACTGCGCCACGACCACCTGGAACTGGCTGCCGAGGAACTGCGCCTGGCGCACCAGGCGCTGGGCGAGATCACCGGCCGCATGACCGCCGACGACCTGCTGGGCCGGATCTTCTCCAGCTTCTGCATCGGCAAGTAGCCGGCCACCGGCATTGAAACGTTCATCGGCGGCCGGTTAGTCTGCGCGGGCCGCCGTGATGGCGGCCCTGAAGGAGTCCGGTCCAATGCGCCATTGATGCCCGCCCTGCCAGCCCGCGCTGGCGAGGCCTCGCGAAGTCCCGCTGCCGCTGGCAGCCGGGTGATCCGGGCATGGATGGAATGCAATGACCACGACTCCCTTCCTGACGCTTGAACGCGTCTCCTGGCAGCTGCCCGACGGCCGGCTGCTGTTTTCCGATCTGGACGAAACCTTCGACGCGCGCCCGACCGGGCTGGTCGGGCGCAACGGCGTGGGCAAGAGCGTGCTGGCGCAGGTGCTGGCCGGCCGCCTGGCGCCCACCCGCGGGCGCTGCCTGCGCTCCGGGCCGGTGGCGTGGCTGCCGCAGCAGATCGACGCGTCGCCCACCGCGAGCGTCGCCGAACTCGCCGGCCTGGGCGATGCGCTGGCGGCGCTGGATCGTATCGAACAGGGCAGCAGCGACCCCGCCGATTTCGAAGCACTGGACGAGCGCTGGCAGCTGCGCGAACAGCTGCAGGCCGCACTGGAGCGGATGCAGCTGCAGGGCGTCGCCGCCGATACGCCGGTGCGCCGGCTCAGTGGCGGCCAGCGCATGCGCGTGGCCCTGGCGGGCGCGTTCCTGTCGGATGCCGATTTCCTCATCCTCGACGAGCCCACGAACCATCTCGACGCGCCGGGCCGGCAGCTGCTGCGCGACCAGTTGCGGGGCTGGCCACGCGGTCTGCTGGTGGTCAGCCACGACCGCGAGCTGCTGGGCGACATGCAGCGCATCGTCGAGCTGTCCTCGCTGGGTCTGCGCAGCCATGGTGGCGACTACGACTTCTACGCGGCGCGCAGCAGCGAAGAGCGGCGCCTGGCCGCGGACACGCTGCAACAGCGGCGCCACGAACGCCGCCAGGGCGAACGGATGCTGCGCGAGCAGCAGGAACAACGCGAGCGTCGCGCCGCCCGTGGCAACCGTGAAGCGGCGCATGCCAACCAGGCACCGATCCTGCTGGGCCGGCAGAAGCAGCGCGCGCAGGCCAGCGCCGGCAAGGCGCTGCTGCAACGGCAACAGCAACGCGAGCAGCTGCAGGAACAGGTACGGCAGGCGGCGGCGCAGGTGGAGGCCGCGGCCCCGGTGGTGTTGCTGCCGGCGGCCGCCGCCGGCGCTGCGCCCGCCAAGGTGGCCGCACTGCAGGACGTGGTGCTGCCGTTCGTCGAAGGTGCGCTGGCGCGGATCGACCTGCTGCTGGGGCGGGGCGAGCGGCTGGCCCTCACCGGCCGCAATGGCAGCGGCAAGTCGGTGCTGCTGCAGCTGCTGGCCGGACGGATGGCGCCGCGACACGGCACGGTGCAGGTCAACGTGGCGCATGCCTGGCTCGACCAGCATCTGTCCCTGCCGGTGCCGCGGGGTACGGCGGTGGAGCAGCTGCGCCATGCCAACCCGGGCATGGCCGAACCCGAGCTGCGCACCCGGCTGGCGCTGCTGGGCCTGGCTGCCGGGCACGCCGACGCGCCGGTCGCCGCGCTCAGTGGCGGCGAGCGCATGAAGCTGGCGCTCGCCTGCGCCGTGTACGCGCAGCCACCGGCGCAGTTGTTGCTGCTCGACGAACCGGCCAACCATCTCGACCTGGAGGCGACGCAGGCCCTGGAAGCGCTGTTGCGGCAATGGCCGGGCACGCTGCTGGTGGCGGCACATGACGAAGCGTTCCTGCGTGGCATCGGCATCAGCGGCCGCCTGCATGCCGGCGCCGGCGGCTGGTGCCGGTTGCCGCCGTGAATCACGCCAGCCGCACGCGATGCGGGCAGTGGCGGCGCAGGCCGCGGCCATGTCCCATGCCGGTCACATCCACCCCGCACACTCCCGCTTCCTTCAATGACGGCAACAGGAGCGGGCGGTGTCCGGCAAAGCGGTGATGGCGGTGGTGGCAGGGCTGTGCATGATGGCATCCTCGACGGCAATGGCCGCCGCTCCCGTTCCCCATCGCCGCAGGTATCGGTGTACGCGCACCGTGGCGCCAGTGCGCTGCTGCCCGAGCACACCCTGGCGTCCTACGCGCAGGCCATCGTCGATGGCGCCGACTACATCGAGCCGGACCTGGTGATGACCCGCGACGGGGTGATGGTCGCGCGCCACGAGAACGAGATCGGCGCCACCACCGATGTCGCCGCGCACCCGGAGTTCGCCGCCCGGCGCACCAGCAAGGTTATCGACGGCAGGCGCGTCGAGGGCTGGTTCACCGAAGACTTCACCCTGGCCGAACTGAAGACCCTGCATGCCCGCGAGCGCCTGCCGGAGCTGCGCGGCACCGCGTTCGACGGCGAGTTCCGCATTGCCACCCTGGACGAGATCCTCGAGTTCCTGGTGCAGCAGGCGCGGCGCAGCGGGCGCGGCATCGGCCTGGCGCCGGAGATCAAGCACGGCAGTTACTTCCGCGGCATCGGCCTGGCGATGGAGGAGCGCCTGCTCGACGCCCTGCGCGGCAATCCCTACACCCGTGTCGCACCGGTACTGGTGCAGTCGTTCGAGACCGCCAACCTGCGCCAGCTGCGCGCGCGCATCGGCCGCCAGTCCAACATCCGCCTGCTGCAGCTGCTGGGCGACGCCCAGGCGCAGCCTGCCGACGTGGCACTGGCCGGTGGCGAGCTGACCTACGCGCGCATGGCCACGCCGGCCGGCCTGCGCGAGGTGGCCGGCTATGCCGATGCGATCGGCGTCGAGCGCCGCGCGCTGCTGCCGCTGGATGCGCAGGGGCGGTTGGCCGCGCCCACGCCACTGATCGCCGACGCGCATGCCGCCGGCCTGCAGGTGGTGGCCTATACCTTCCGCCCGGAAAACCCGTTCCTGCCGCCGGACCTGCGCCAGGGCGCAGCCGATGCGCGCAACCCACAGGGGTCCATCGCCGAGATCCGTGCCTATCTGCGGGCCGGGATCGATGCCTTCTTCACCGACGACCCGGCGCTGGGCCGCCGCGCGGTGGACGGCGATGGCCCCGTTGCCGGCGGCGCCGGCTGATGCCCGGTCACGACGGGTCGCGGCGCGGGCGCGGGCGCAGCTGCACCACTACCTCGTAGTCGCGGCCCTCGCGCGGCTGCCACAGCACCGGCACCTGGCCGGGCGACGGCGGCTCCAGCTCGGCATCGGCCAGCGGCGCATCGGCGTCGTCCTGTTCGTCCTCGTCCTCCCAGCTGTAGCGCTTGCGCGGTGCCAGCGGGTCGGCATGGCGGAACAGCAGGGCGGCGATCACGCCTGCGGCCGCGCCACCCATGTGCGACTGCCACGACACGCCGGGCTCGTGCGGCAGCACGGTCATCACCATGCCCCCGTAGAACAGCACGCCGATCATGCCGGCGGCGATCGCGGCGCGGTCGCGGCGCAGCAGGCCCAAGCCCAGCACCAGGAACATCAGGCCATGGGTGATGCCGCTGGCGCCCAGGTGGTGGCTGCCGGGCTCGCCCAGCATCCACGCGCCGACGCCCGAGCCCAGCCACAGCAGTGGCAGCGCGCGCAGCGTCGCCTTCGGGTAGACGGCGCCGGCCAGGGTTCCCAGGATCAGCAGCGCGGCCGCGTTGGCGGCCAGGTGTTCGATGGAACCGTGCAGCAGCGGCGCGCCGAGCAGCCCCAACAGGCCAGCGGTGTCGTGCGGGCCCACCGCCCAGGGCCGCCAGTCCCAGCCGGTCTGCTGCAGCGCGAACATCGCCACCAGCAGCAGCACGAAACCCAGGCTCAGGTTGAAGGCGCGCAGCACGCGACGGCGGTCGCTGCTGCGGTCGGTGGCCGAGGTCTGGCCGGTGTCTGGCGTGTTGGAAGTGTCCATGGCTTTCGGGATTGCGGCGCCCTGCAGTGAATGCAAGGGCGCCGCATCGGGACGCCGGCGTACCACCGGCGGGACAATCGTGGCGTATGCCGGTTCCGGGTCAGGCCTTGTGCCCGCCCTTGGGCGGCAGCTTCAGGCTCAGCACCATCGTCACCACCAGGATCGCGGCGACCACGCCCAGCGACACCGGCACCGGGATCTTGTACAGGTCGATCAGCAGCATCTTGGCGCCGATGAAGCCCAGGATCACCGCCAGGCCGTACGGCAGCAGGTGGAAGCGGTCGGCCATGCCGGCCAGCAGGAAGAACATCGCGCGCAGGCCCAGCACCGCGAACACGTTGGAGGTCAGCACGATGAACGGGTCGGTGGTGATGGCGAAGATCGCAGGGATCGAATCCACCGCGAAGATCACGTCGGTGACCGCGATCAGCACCAGCACCACGAACATCGGGGTGAACCAGCGCACGCCGTTCTTCTCGGCCATCAGGCGGTTGCCGTTGTACTCATGGGTGATGCGCAGGTGCCGGCGCATGAACTTCAGCGCGGGGTTGTCGTCCAGGCTCGGTTCCTGGCCGGCGGCGAACCACATCTTCCAGCCGGTGAACAGCAGGAACGCGCCGAACACGTAGAGCAGCCAATGGAACTGGCTGACCAGCACGGTGCCGGCGAAGATCATCACCGTACGCAGCGCAATGGCACCCAGGATGCCGATGATCAGCACGCGCTGCCGCGCCGTCTCGGGCACCGCGAAGTAGCCCATGATCAGCAGGAAGACGAAGATGTTGTCGACCGCCAGCGCCTTTTCGATCAGGTAGCCGGTCAGGAACTGCAGGCCGATTTCATTGGCCACCGCGGTACCGGCGGTCTCGTTCAGGTAGTACCAGAGGCCGGCGTTGAAGGCCAGGGCCAGGGCGACCCAGCCGATCGACCACAGCAGGGCTTCCTTGAAGGTCACCTTGTGCGGGCCGCCGTGGCGCATCAGCACCAGGTCGATCAACAGGGCGGCGATGACGACGGCGACGAAGCCGCCCCAAAGCCAGGGATTACCGATTGTCTGGATCATGGGAGTTCCGGTCATGTGGAGGTTCTGGGAACCGCAGGGGCCAAGAACTGGACACGGAATCGGGGAGACCGGGGACAGAGCTTCGCCTATGCGGCGAAGGTCTTGCTCACAGCCCCGGGGCCGGGACTGCCGTTGCACCGGAGCCTTGCGGCTCGAACTGACGGCGACAACGTCTGGGAGCTACTCCCCTTCAGCCGCCGATAGTGCCGGCTTGACGCTTTGCCGTCAATGAATGCGCCGCGGCGGCGGCCCGGCGCCCGTTACAATGGCGCCCATGAATACCCCCCTTCCCGTCGTACGCCTGAAGAACGCGTGGCGCTCCAGCCACCCGTGGATTTTCCAGAAGCTGGTCGAAAAGCCCGTCGCCAAGCCCAAGCCCGGCACCATCGTCGACGTGGTCGGGGTGGATGGGGAGTGGATCGGCCGCGGCTTCTACAACGGCCACTCGCGCATTGCCGTGCGCATCCTGGAAACCCGCCGCGACGTGGACGTGGACCAGGCCTGGTTCGCCGCCAGGATCGCCGACGCGGTGTCGCTGCGTCGTGACGTGCTCAAGCTGGACCAGGTGTCCAACGCGTGGCGCGTGGTGCACAGCGAGGGCGACGGCCTGTCCGGGCTGGTGGTGGACCGCTACGACGACCTGATCGTGGTCGAGTTCTTCGCCGCCGGCATGTTCCGCCACCGCGAATGGATCTACGAGGCGCTGCGCGTGCAGTTCCCGGGCTGCCGCTTCCACAGCTTCGCCGATGAACACGTGCAGAAGCAGGAGAGCTTCGACTTCCACGGCAACACCACCACCGAACCGGCGGTCATCACCGAGTACGGCATCAAGTTCCGTGCTGACCCGGCCGGCGCGCACAAGACCGGCTTTTTCGCCGACCAGCGCGAGAACCGGCAGTGGCTGAGCCAGCAGGTCGAAGGCAGGAGCGTGCTGGACCTGTGCTGCAACACCGGCGGCTTCGCCGTGTACGCGGCCGCGCGCGGCGCCAGCGAGGTGCTGGGCGTGGACATCGACCAGGACGTGATCCAGATCGCCAAGGGCAACGCCCGGCTCAACAACGCCAAGCCGAAGTTCGTGCAGGCCGACATCTTCCCGTGGCTGCGCGATGCCGCCAACCGCGGCGAACAGTACGACGTGGTGATCCTGGATCCGGCCAAGATGACCCGCGACCGCGACCAGGTGATCAACGCGCTGAAGAAGTACCTGGACATGAACAAGCTGGCGCTGGGCGTGGTTAAGCCCGGCGGCCTGTTCGCCACCTTCTCCTGCACCGGCCTGGTGTCCGAGGAGCAGTTCCTGGACATGCTGCGCCGCGCCGCGTTCTACGCCGGCCGCACCCTGCAGATCCTGAAGGTGGCCGGCGCCGGCCCGGACCACCCGTTCATGGCGCACGTGCAGGAATCGCGCTACCTCAAGGCGGTGTTCTGCCGCGTGGTGGACTGAGCGGGGTAGTGCCGGCCGTTGGCCGGCACACGCCAGCGCCTTGGCGCTGGCGCCCCGCAGTCTGCGTAGCAAACCGCGGGGCCCGTGCCGTTTTCTCCCATACCCCCGCCGCTTCGCGGCCGCCCCCTGACTCAGGGGGCTTTCCTCCAGATGCTGCCCGGCTGCTTTGCTGAGGCCGCGGTCGCGACAGATGGTTCGAAGCCACCCGGCGTCGCTCCTGCAGCCACTCCTGCGGTATGGTCGTGGCCTTTCCCCGAAGCCGAGGCCCGCATGTCGCTGCGTCGTCTGTCCCTGCTGCTCGCCCTGGCGCTGGGCGCCCCGTTGTCCGCCCAGGCGGTCGAATTCACCCAGGCCGAACTGGCCCGTGCCAAGGCCCTGCAGCAGCGCCTGCTGACCCTGGACAGCCACCTGGATACCCCGGCCAACCTGGCCCGGCCCGGCTTCGACATCCTGCACCGCCACGACCACAACGCGCTGTCGCAGGTGGATTACCCGCGCATGCTCGACGGCGCGCTCGACGGCGGCTTCTGGGCGATCTACACCGACCAGGGCGACCGCAGCCCCGCCGCGCACCTGGCCGAGCGCGACCACGGCCTGATGCGGCTGATCGAGATCCGCGAAATGCTGGCCGCGCACCCGGACCGCTTCCAGCTGGCGCTCACCGCCGACGATGCCGCGCGGATCAAGGCCGCCGGCAAGCGCGTGGTCTACATCAGCATGGAGAACGGCAGCCCGCTGGTGGCCGACCCGTCGCTGCTGGGCTTCTACCACAAGGCCGGGTTGCGCCTGCTGTCCACCGTGCACTTCGCCAACAACGAGTTCGCCGATTCGGCCACCGACCCCAAGGGCGCGGAGTGGAAGGGCCTGAGCCCGGCCGGCAAGGCGCTGGTGCACGAGGCGGTGCGGCTGGGCATCGTGATCGACCAGTCGCATGCGTCCGACGCGGTGTTCGATGACCTGGCGGCGATGCTGCCGGTGCCGTTCATCCTCTCGCACAGCGCCGCCAAGGCGGTGTTCGACCATCCGCGCAACCTGGACGACGCGCGCCTGCGCCAGCTCGCCGCCAAGGGCGGGGTGATCCAGGTCAACGCCTACGGCGGCTACCTGCTCGACGAGACCCCCAGCCCGGAGCGCAAGCAGGCCGAGGAAGACCTCGAAAAGCGGCTCGGCGGCTGGGATGGCATGCCGATCGAGCAGGGCGTGGCGCTGGCGCGGGGGATGGCCGAGCTGGACCAGCGCCTGCCGCGGCGGCGGGCGACGCTGGACGACTTCTTCGTCCATTTCGCCCACCTGCTCGATGTCGTCGGCCCCGACCACGTCGGCATCGGCATGGATTGGGACGGCGGTGGCGGCCTGCCGGGCATGCGCGACGTCACCGACCTGCCCAAGATCACCGCCTGGCTGCAGCGCCGCGGCCTGAGCGATGCGCAGATCGCCAATATCTGGAGCGGCAACGTGCTGCGGGTGATGCGCCAGGCGCAGGACTACGCGGCGAAGAACGCCGCGAAGTAACCGGGCGCCATTGCCACCGCTGCGTCGCGTGGCCGCGCTGGCCGCGCGACGGCGACAACGAGCGCCGCATGCCCGGCGCCTTCGCTGCCACGGCAGCGAAGGCGCCGGTTCCCGGGTCGGCCGCTCTGTCCGCGGCCGTGATTGGCCGCCGCCGTTTCCCTGGGATGGGGCCGCGCTGCGCTGCGTACCCGGGCACGAAGCCGCGGCGGTCGCCGCGTGCGCGCGTTGCCCGCGTGGGTCAACGCACGTTGCCCCGCCGCGTGGCGGGGTCGCCGCCGGGGTCAGCCCGGCTGCTTGCCGAGCACCGCATTGCGGCGGCTGTAGAGCACGTAGACCACCAGACCGAACACGTTCCACAGCGCGAACCACAGCTGGGTGCGGGTGGGCAGGCTGAAGAACAGGTAGATGCAGCCCAGGATCGCGATCGGGCCGACCACCCACGCCAGCGGCGTGCGGAAGGTACGCGCGCGGCCGGGTTCGCGCCGGCGCAGCACCAGCAGGCACAGGCCGACCGCGGTGAACGCGGCCAGGGTGCCGGCATTGGCCAGCGCGGCGATCTCGTCCAGCCGCGCCACCCCGGCCAGCGCGGCCACCAGCACCGCGGTGAACACGGTGATGGTCACCGGGGTGCCGGTGCGCGGGTTCACCAGCGACAGCCCGCGCGGCAGCAGGCCATCGCGCGACATCACGAAGAAGATGCGGCTCTGGCCGTAGAAGAACGCCAGCAGCACGGTGGGCAGGGCGATGATCGCGACCACGCCGATCACCAGCGCGGCGGTGCCGTGGCCCAGTTCGCGCATGATCAGCGCCAGCGGCTCGGCGCTCTTGCCGAACACCGTGTAGCTCATGGCGCCGACCGCGGCCAGCGCCACCAGCAGGTAGATCAGGGTGCAGCCGACCATCGAGCCGATGATGCCGATCGACAGGTCGCGCCTGGGGTTCTTGGTTTCCTCGGCGGCGGTGGAGATCGCATCGAAGCCGTAGAAGGCGAAGAAGATGATCGCCGCCGCGGCCATCACCCCGCGCTCGACCCCGTCCGGACCGAGCGACTTGGGGAAGCCATAGGGCATGAACGGCTGCAGGTTGGCCGGGTCGAACGCCGGCAATGCCACCCACACGAACACCGCCAGCGCGATCAGCTTGAGCACCACCAGCACCGCGTTGACCGTGGCGCTCTCGCGGGTGCCGGCGATCAGCATGCCGGCGACCAGGAAGGTGATGACGATGGCCGGCACGTTGAGCAAGCCGCCTTCCACGTGCGGGCCCGCGGCCAGCGATGGCGGCAGCACCACGTTCCAGCCGAAGGAGGTGTGCAGCCATTCCAGGAAGCCGACGAAATAGCCGGACCAGCCCACCGCCACCGTGCTGACCACCAGCGAGTATTCCAGGATCAGGCTCCAGCCCACCACCCAGGCGATGGTCTCGCCCAGCGCGCTGTAGCTGTAGGTATAGGCGCTGCCGGCGGCCGGCATCATCGTCGACAGTTCGGCATAGGCCAGCGCCGCGCAGGCGCAGACGATGCCGGCGACGATGAACGAGATCAGCACTGCCGGGCCGGCCTTGTCCGCACCCACGCCGATCAGGGTGTAGATGCCGGTGCCGACGATGGCGCCGATGCCCAGCGCGACCAGGTGGGGCCAGCTCAGCGACGGGATCAGGCGGCGGCCTTCCTCGTGCTGGGTGAGCTGGTCGATGGATTTGCGCCGGAGCCAGGACTGCATGCGGACCTCGCGGTTCGTGGTATTCGGGAAAGGGGCCGAGTTTCGCCGAACGCAGCGCAGCAAAGCCAGAATTTCCCGCTGCTTTCATGGGCTTTGGCGATGGGCGGTAGCCGGGGCGACGGATCCGGCACAAAAGCCGCCAGCCAGGTGTTGATGGCGTCGTCCGCCGATGCGCCCGGGGGGCGGCGTGGACGAAGCGGGGCAGGGCGCCCGACGCAGCGCCTGCGGGCGATGGCGGGGACAGGAGCTGCCGGCAAGATGCGGCGCATCCACGTCGTGGCCATGGAGGCTCACTGCGCCGGGCTTCGCCGATGGCGCGCCGCGGCGAACCCCGTACGCGGCAAGCCGCGTACCTACGCGCGGCGCGGATGCGCCAGCAGGTACTCGCGCAGGGCCACGGCCTGGTTGTGTTCGGTGTCGCTGGCGGCGTACACCAGGGTCACCGGCCCTGCGTCCAGCGCATCGCGCAGCGGCGCCAGCAGCCGTGGCTGCGCGGCCAGCTCGCGCCAGTAGCGCTGGCGGAATGCGTCCCAGCGCTCGGCGCGGTGGTCGAACCACAGCCGCAGTTCGTTGCTGGGCGCCACGTCCTTGAGCCACTGCGCCTGCAGCCGGGCGCGGCTGACCCCGCGCGGCCACAGGCGGTCGACCAGGAAGCGCTGGCCATCGGTGGCGGTGGCCGGTTCGTAGGCGCGCTTGCAATGGATGGGCATGCCGACCTCCCGGCGCCGGGGCTCAGCCTTCCAGCCCGAGCCGTACGCCGAATGCGATCAAGCATACGCCGACCGCGCGCCGCAGCCACACGCCAACGCGCGGGTACCCGGCCAGGCGCCGGGCGATGAACTGGCCGCCGAAGATCAGCACCGAGCACCAGCCCACGCTCAGTACCGCGATCAACCCGGCCATCAGCCCCAGGGTCAACGCGCCACGCTGCGTGGCCGGGTCGATGAACAGCGGGAAGAACGCCATGTAGAACAGGATCGCCTTGGGGTTGAGCACGCCCACCAGCAACGCCTGCCGGAACCAGCGCCGGCCCCATTGCTGCGCCGTGGCGCCGGCCGCGGCGGCCGGTTCGCGCAGCAGTTGCAGGCCGACCCAGACCAGGTAGGCCGCGCCGACGTAGCGCAGCCCGGCGAACAGCAGCGGATGTGCCTTCAGCAGCGCGGCCACGCCGGTGGCGGCGATGGCGATCAGGATCTGGTCGCCCAGCATCAACCCGGCCAGCGTCGCGTAGCCGGCGCGCACGCCGCCGCGCGCGGTGGCGGTGAGCAGGGTGAAGGTGCCCGGCCCGGGCAGCATCAGGAAAAGGATGACGGCCACCACGAAGGTGCCCAGGTCGTTGATGCCCATCCACGGCATGGCGCTGGTCCCGGCCGGCTCAGCGCGCGCGCTGCATGGCAAGCCGCTGTTTCACCGCGGCGATCAGCGCCTGCAGGTCGTCATGCCGCGGTACCCGGTAGCGGTCGCCGGTGATGTCCAGATTGCCCTTGCGCCAGAAGCCCGCCGGCGCGGCCACCAGCAGCTTGCCCGAGCGCGCATACAGGCCGAACTCGAGCAGGGTGACCGGGCTCTGCGTGCCCGGCGCGAAGTACATCAGCACGATGTCGGCCTGTTCCAGTGCTGCCAGCTCCCATTCCACCTGGCGACGGAACTCCGGCTCGTCGGCCTCGGCGCGCCAGGCCGGGTTCCAGTCGGCGCGGCGTGGGTTGAGCAGCACCACGTCCTCGTCGGCCAGCGCCTGCTGCACCTGCTGCTGCCAGTCGCCGGCCCTGCCCATCTCGATGCTGCCGGCCAGGAACACCCTGGGCCGTGCATCGCCCGCGGGAATGGGGGCGGGCGAGGTGATCGTCTGCGAACCCGCCGCGGCGACCGGCGACAGCAGCAACAGGCAGGACAGCAGCAACGGCTTCATGGCGGGCGGGAATGCGCGTGGGGTGCACATGATCGCAGAAGCGGCGCAGCCGGTGAGACGCGCGGGGCTACACTTTGCCCCATGCAAACCGAAACCCTGATCCTGGCCGGCCTGCTGCTGGCCGTCATCGTGCTGCTGGTGTTCCTGTTCCGTCGCATTGGCGGCAACGGGCACGCCGAAGCGCTCGCCCGCGACCTGGACGCCGAACGCCAGCGCGCCAACGCCGCCGCCATCGACGCCGGCCAGCTGCGCGGGCGCCTGGAATCGCTGGCCGCGGAAATGGAACACGAGCGTCGCGAACAGGCCGAGCAGGCCCGCCAGCTGGCCGCCCTGAACCAGCGCATCGAACGCGAAGCCACGCAATCGGCCGAGGCCGCGGTGCGCCTGGCCGAGCGCGAGGCGGCGCTGGCCGACGCCCGCGCGCAGCTCGCCGAACTGAGCGCGTCGCTGGAACGCGAGCGCCAGGCCCTGCACGCCGCGCGGGCCGACAGCGCGCGCCTGCAGGCCGAGCTGCAGCATGCGCGACAGGCGCAGGAACAGCTGCGCGACTGGATCGCCGCGGCGCGCGAGAACCTGTCCGGCGCCTTCACCGAACTGGCCGCCAAGGTGTTCGACGAGAAGGGCCAGCAGTTCGAGAAGAACGTGCGCCTGGCCACCGGCCAGTCGCGCGCCGACATCGAGACCCTGCTCAAGCCGTTCGCCGACAAGCTGGGCGAGTTCCGGCAGCGGGTGGACACCCTGTACGGTGAAGAGGCGCGCGAGCGCGCCAGCCTGCTCGGCGCGGTGGGTGAGCTCAAGACCCTCAACCAGGACATGGCGGCGCAGGCCGCCGCGCTGACCAGCGCGCTGAAGGGCAGCGCCAAGGTGCGTGGCGACTGGGGCGAACTGATGCTCGACAACGTGCTGCGCGGTTCCGGCCTGGAAGAGGGCATCCACTACGAGCGCCAGGCGCATGCCACCACCGACGAAGGCGACAGCCTGCGCCCGGACGTGGTGGTGCGTTTCCCCGACCAGCGCGCGGTGGTGATCGACAGCAAGGTCAACCTCATCGCCTGGCAGGAAGCGATGAACGCGGCCACGCCCGAGCAGCAGGACGAAGCCCTGCGCCGCCATGCCATCGGCCTGCGCCAGCACGTCAAGGACCTGGGCGACAAGAACTACCCCAAGGCCATCGGCGGTGACGCACTGGACGTGACCATCGCCTTCGTCCCGATCGAAGGCGCGCTCTCGGCCGCGCTCGGCGTGGACATGGACCTGCAGTCCTATGCGTTCGATCGCCGCGTGGTGTTCGCTTCGCCGAACACGCTGATGGCGCTGCTGCGCGTTACCGAGCGGCTGTGGACGCGCGACAAGGTGCAGCGCCAGGCGCTGGAGATCAGCGACACCGGCGGCAAGGTGCTCGACGCGCTGGTCGCCTTCCTGGCCGAGTTCGACATGGTTGGCAGGAAGCTGGAGGAGGCGGGCAAGGCCTTTGCCCAGGCGCGCAACCGCCTCACCGAGTCGCCGCAGTCGGTGTCCAACCGCGCCCGCCGCCTGGCCGAACTCGGCAGCAAGGCGCGCAAGGCGCTGCCGCCGGAACTGCAGCCGGAGAGCGTGCGCGCCTTGACCGACGGAATGACGGGCGACGATGCCACCGCAACGGACTGAAGATCCGCAGCGTCGCACCGCATCGCGGATGCCCGGCACCCGGCAGCATCATCAATGGGGGGATGTAGATGACCGCATTGCTCATCCTTCCCGGTCTGGATGGAACGGCAACACTGCACACGGCATTCATTGAGGCCGCTGCGCCGCTGTTCGACTCCGTTGAGGTGGTGGCGTATCCCCCGGACCGGCCGCTGGGTTATGCCGAGCTGGAGGTTATTTCTAGGGCTGCATTCCCAGACAAACCGTTTGTGCTGCTGGGCGAATCCTTCTCCGGACCTGTCGCGCTTTCCATCGCCGCAGACCCGCCTGCCAACCTGCGCGGTCTGGTTCTCTCCACTACGTTCGCAACCGCACCGGTTCCCTTCTTGCGTACGTTCGCCCCATTGCTGCACGCCGTTCCCTTCCCGCTCCCGCCATCGATGCTGTTGTCCTGGTGGCTGTTCGGGCGTTGGGCGACGCCAGCGCTTGAGGCCGCGCTGCGGGATGCATTGCGCAAGGTTTCCCCCCATGTGCTGCGTTTCCGCGCCGCCAGCGCGCTGCGGGTCGACGTGCTGGCGCGATGCGCCGCCATCGCCGTGCCCGTGCTCGATCTGCGTGCCAGCGACGACAAGCTGCTCCAGCGCGATCCGGGCAGGCAGATGAGCGCTGCGATACCACGTTGTCGGACGGTGGAAGTGGCAGGTCCGCATCTGTTGCTGCAGGCCGAGCCGGAGGCCTGCGCCAGGGTCGTCGGCGAATTTGCGGCAGGGATCGACGCCTGACCGGATATGCTTGGGCTGCCTAATCAACCACAGGAACCCCCCATGGCTACCGCCATCCAGGACATCCCCCTGACCACCCTCGACGGCGCCCCGGCCTCGCTGGGCGACTACCGCGGAAAGGTGCTGCTGCTGGTCAACGTCGCCTCCAAGTGCGGGCTGACGCCGCAGTACGAAGGGCTGGAGAAGCTCTACCGCGAGAAGAAGGACGCCGGGCTGGAGGTGCTGGGTTTCCCGGCCAACAACTTCAACGGCCAGGAGCCGGGCAGCGAGGACGAGATCCGGCAGTTCTGCTCGCTCACCTACGACGTGACCTTCCCCATGTTCGCCAAGATCAGCGTCGCCGGCGCCGACGTGCACCCGCTGTACCAGCAGCTGATCGCGGCGCAGCCGGTGGCGACCGGCGAAGGCCCGATGCGCGAGAAGCTGGTCGGCTTCGGCATCGAACCCAACCCGGCGCCGGGCATCCTGTGGAATTTCGAGAAGTTCCTGGTCGGCAAGGACGGGCAGGTCATCGGCCGCTTCTCGCCGGATACCACCGCCGATGACGCCGGCCTGCGCGCGGCGATCGATGCCGCGCTCGCGGCCTGAGCCCCGCCACCGATCGCGGCCCCGGCGGCAGCGGTCGGTTTTCGCGCGCCGCATCGGGCAACAGACTGAAGAGGCGATCGCAGGATGACGGCAGGCAATTCCGGTGGGTTCGCGGTCGGCTGGTTCACCCTGGCGCTCATCAACGCCGGGCTCGCCCAGGGCAAGGGACGCAGTGGCATGAACTGGGGGCTGCTGTCGCTGCTGCTTGGCCCGCTCGCCACGCTGTTGCTGGTGCTCCAGGCATCCCGGCACCCGGACGGCAGTTGAGTCCCGGTCCAGGGCGCCGACGCCGGCCCGGAAAAAGAAAGCCCGGGATTACCCCGGGCTTTTTTCGTACCTGCATTGCACACCGCGCGCTCAGCGCCCCCATTCGGGCATCGGCATCGCATCGACCGGGATGGTGGTCTGCTCGTCGTCGCCATGGCGGCGGCGGTCGTGGCGCAGGTCCTTCTCGATCTGGTAATTGCGCCGCTGCAGCCAGGCATCGCGGGTGAGCGCGTACTCGTCCACCGCGTTGTCGCGGATGTCGTCCAGCGACAGCAACTGCACCCGGGTGTCGACCAGCTGCAGGCCCTGCAGGCCGATGCGCAGTGTGTCCGTGTCCACCCGGCGTAGCGGCGACAACGGTACGTCGCCGGCCAGGCCGAACACGTCGCGCACGGTACGCGGGCCGAAGAACGGCAGCTCCACGTAGCGCGACTGGCGCCAGCCCCAGGTACCCAGGGTCTGTCCGAAGTCCTCGCTGCGGCGCGGCACCATGGCCTTGCTGGCGGGGTCGAACAGGCCGCCGATGCCGAGCGTGGAGTTCATCAGGAACCGGCCCAGCGAGTCCCAGGCGTCGTCGGCATGGCCCTGCAGCAGCTGGTTGACCATGGTCACCGGCAAGCGCAGGTTGCTGAAGAAGTTGCTGACCCCGGTGCGCGCCACGCGCGGCACCACCTGCACGTAGGCGGTGGCCAGCGGACGGGCGATGCCGCGGTCCACCGCCAGGTTGAAGCGGTGCATACGGCGGTTGTACTTCTCCCACGGATCGTAGGTCGGCGTGGCGCCATCGCCGCCGCTGCCGGGCTCCGTACCGGGGGGCCGTACAGCGCGGCGAAATCGTCCTCGGCATCGGTCGCCGCGGCCGGGCTGGGCGGGGTCGCCTGCGCCTCCGCCGGGGTACCCGCGAGCGTGTCGTCGGATGCCCGGGTGGGCTGCGCCGCCACGTCGGCGACCGGGACCGGCGCCGGTGCAGTGGCCGGCGCCGGTGCGCCCGCGCAGGACGCGGCGTCCGCGCAGCCGGAGGGCTCCGCGCCGACGCTTGCGCTGGCGGGCGGTGCGGTCGCGCGCACGGGCTTGCCGGCGCAGGCGCCCAGCACGAGCACGGCGGCCAGGAGCGGGAGGGTGCGGAAGAGGTTCATGTCAGTGTTCCGCCGAAGAGGCGTTGAAATCCAGGTCCGGTGACAGCCGGTACGCCGCGCGCAGCTCGTCCAGGCCCACCGGTGCGCCGACGATGGTAGCGCCGCCATTGCTACGCATGCGTGCAGACAGCTCGGCCAGCAGCGCCACCCCGGCGCTGTCCACGCGCTCGACGGCGTTCAGGTCGAGCCGGCGCAGCCCGCCCACCTGGCGCAGCAACTGCGGCCACAGCGCCACCGCCGCGGCGCGGTCCAGCGTGCCGGCCAGGTGCAGGGCGTCGCCCTCGACGCGTGCGGTGGCGTCACTTGCCACGGGGTGCCGGGCCCGCGGTGGCCTGCATGCTGCCGTTGCGCAGTTCGGCCGCCACTTCCTTGATCGACTTCTGCCGCAGCGGGGCGTCGAACTGGTTCTTGAAGGTCTGCACGTAGGAGATGCCTTCGATCATCACGTCGAAGATCTTCCACTGGCCGCCGACGTTGCGCATCAGGTATTCGACCGGGGTCGGCTCGGCGCCGGCGCGCACCAGTTCGGTCGACACCTTCACGCCACGGTTGCCCGGCAGCGCGGCCTCGCCCTTGTAGCGGAAGCTGGGCTTGCCCTGGATGTCGAGCAGGGCCGAGCCGTAGCGGGCCATCAGGTTGTCGGCCATCGCGTCGGCGAACAGCTTGACGTCGGCATCGGCCGCGCCGCGGCCATGCACGCCCAGCACCAGGCGGGCGGCGTAGTCGCGGTCGAAGCCGCGGCTCAGTTCGCTGTCGATGAAGCCGCGCAGCGCGGTCGGGTTGGCGCGGAACTCGCCGCGGCGGGTTTCCAGCGTGGACAGGATGCGCGAGCTGGCGTCGAGCACGGTACGCGCGGCGGCCGAAGGCTGCGCGGCGCTGGCCGCCGGGCGCGCCTGCGCCATCGCCAGCGACGGGGCGGCGGCGAGCAGGGCCGCGGCGAGCGCGGTGGTGAGCAGTCGGGTTTTCATGATTAGGGTTCTTCCTTGGTGGGCGTCTCGTGGGGGCCCGGGGGGACGCGGCGTTGTTGCCGCCGCCGCTGAACATGTACTTGCCGACCAGTTGGATCAGGTCCACCGCCGGCTGCGTGAACACGATCTCGTCGCCGGACTTGAGCACGTCCGGGTCGCCGCCCGGCTGCAGGCCGATGTAGCTTTCGCCCAGCAGGCCGCTGGTGAAGATGCCGGCCGAGGTGTCGGCGGGCAGGTCCTTGAACTTGCCGTCCAGCGA
The DNA here is from genome assembly GCA_002951995.1 of Stenotrophomonas acidaminiphila. Classification (NCBI taxonomy): domain Bacteria; kingdom Pseudomonadati; phylum Pseudomonadota; class Gammaproteobacteria; order Lysobacterales; family Lysobacteraceae; genus Stenotrophomonas; species Stenotrophomonas acidaminiphila. The sequence goes on along the minus strand of CP019797.1, from coordinate 3,637,005 downwards.
CAGGGTGACGATGGAGTCGTATTTAACGGGGTCCAGCTGAATATCGGCCACTTGGCCGATGGTCACCCCCCCTACCTTCACTGGCGCCTGCGGCCGCAGCTGGCCGATCTGGCTGAAACGCGCCTTGAGCACGTAGTCGCCGCCGCCGATGCCGAAGCGCTGGTTGGTGGATGCCACCGCCAGTACCAGCAGCGACGCCAGCGCCAGCAGCAGGAAGGCGCCGACGGAGAATTCGAGTCGAGGTCCACGAATGGCCATGTTGTTGTCTCACTCCTGATCCAGCAGGTGCCTCGCCGGTGCGGGCGAAGCGGGTTGTTCGTCGGATCCGCGCACCGCCACGCGCGGGTACCCGGCAGGGATTGGCATCAATGGAACATCAGTGCGGAAAGCACGAAGTTGAACATCAGCACCAGCAGCGAGGCATTCACCACCGCGCGGGTGGTGGCCACCGAGGTGCCTTCGATGGTGGGTTCGGCGTGGAAGCCGACATAGGCGGCGACCAATGCGGCGGTGCCGCCGAAGATCGCCGACTTGAGCAGCGCCACGGCGAAGTCGTCCCAGAAATCGACGCTGCTGCGCAGCCCCGACCAGAACGTGCCGTTGTCCTGGCCCAGCACCTTCACCGCCTCGAACCAGCCGCCGGTGATGGCCAGCGAACAGAACACGCCGGTCAGCAGCGGCACGGTCAGCACCGCTGCCCAGAAGCGGGGGGCCACCGCCTTGGCCACTGGGTCGATGGCCATCAGTTCCAGTGCCTTGATCTGGTCGGTGGCACGCATCAGCCCCAGCTCGGCGGCAATGGAACTGCCGGCGCGGCCGATGAACAGCAGCGCGGTCAGCACCGGCGCCAGTTCGCGGTACAGCGACAGCCCGAGCAGGGTGGACAGCGCATCGGCGGCGCCGAAGGTGGTCAGCGTGCGGTAGCCCTGCAGGGTCAGCACCAGGCCGACGAAGGCGCCGCCCACGGCGATGATCGGCAGCGAGCGCGCGCCGATCTTGTAGATCTCGCGGGTCAGCTCGGCGAGGAAATCGGGCGTCGGCAGCGAGCCGCGCAGCACCGTCAGCGAGAACAGGCCGGCGCGGCCCAGCGAGCGGATCGAGGACACGAACGGCATCAGGCAGCCCTCGGCCGCGGCGCGGCGTCGAACGGGATCGGGCCGTCGGGCTGGCCGTGCAGGAACTGCCGCACCAGCGGGTCGCTGCTGGCCTGCAGCTGGTCAGGCGTGCCCGAGAACACGATGCCGGCGTTGGCGATGACCACGGCGTGGTCGCAGATCGGCAGGGTCTCGTGCACGTGGTGGCTGACGATGACGCTGGTCAGCCCCAAGCTGTGGTTCAGGCGCTGGATCAGGCTCATGATCACCCCCGAGGCGATCGGATCCAGCCCGGTCAGCGGCTCGTCGTAGATCATCAGCGGCGGGTCCAGCGCCAGCGCGCGGGCCAGCGCCACGCGCCGCGCCATGCCACCGGACAGTTCGCGCGGCCATGCATCGGCCGCGGCCAGCAGGCCCACCGCGTGCAGCTTCATCCGCACCAGGCGCTGCAGCACCGGCTCGGGCAGGCGGGTGTGGGTCCGCAGCGGCAGGGCGACGTTCTCGGCGACCGTCAGGTCGGTCAGCAGGCCGTTGCCCTGCAGCAGCACGCCGATGTTCTTGCGCATTTCCAGCAGCGCGCGGTTGCCCTGCGGGATGTCCTGCCCGAACAGGCGCACCTGGCCGCTGACCGGGCGCAGCTCGCCGGTCAACGCCGCCAGCAGCGTCGATTTGCCGGTGCCCGAGGGGCCGAGCACGGCGGTGATGCTGCCGCGCGGCACGTCCAGCGAAACGTCGCGCAGGATCGTGCGCCCGCCGCGGTCGATGCGGACGTCGGACAACTGCACCAGGGGTGTCCGGGGAAGGGACATGGCGGCCTTTAACGGAAAACCAACGTGGCAGGATTATCGGGTCCGCCTGAACAAAAGAGAACTGGACCGTGCAGTATTGTCGCCGGACCGGCGCCGGGCGTCAGTGGCCATGCGTGGAACGCCCAGTCTTCCGGGTGTCGTTGCGGCGGTTCGGCCTATGTGGACGACACAGGTATGGAGTCGTCGGATGCCAGTCAGTACATTGCCCCGGCGCAGCCGCACGCATGCGAGGTTGCATGACCAAGGAGATCGCATGAGCGAAAACAATGGCGAATTGATTCTCTACCGGACCGAGGACGGTCGTACCGATATCCACCTGCGTGCTACCGACGGTACGGTCTGGCTGACCCAGGGTGAGATGGCGGATCTGTTTGAAACCACCAAGCAGAACATCAGCCTGCATATCCGCAAGATCTTTGCGGAGGGAGAGCTATCCGAGGAGGCAGTTGTCAAGTTTTACTTGACAACTGCCGCAGATGAAAAGCGTTATAAAACAATGCTTTACCGGCTAGACCTGATCCTGGCGATCGGTTTCCGGGTGCGCTCCCCACGTGGGAACCAGTTCCGGCGCTGGGCGGGAACCACCTTGGCCGAGTACCTGGTCAAGGGCTTCCTGCTCAATGACCAGCGCCTCAAGGACGCCGAACGGGCGGACTACTTCGACGAACTGCTGCGCCGCATCCGCGATATCCGCAGTTCGGAGAAACGCTTCTACCAGAAGCTGCGGGATCTGTTCAAAGCGAGCAGCAGCGACTATGACGGAAGCGCGCATACCGCAAAGACCTTCTTCGCCACCATCCAGAACAAGTTGGTGTATGCGATCACCGGCCGCACCGCTGCCGAACTGATCGTGGAACGGGCCGATCCAGCAGCCGACAACATGGCGCTGACAAACTGGGTCGGGGAGCGTGTGCGCAAAGCCGATGCGGTCGTGTCGAAGAACTATCTGGATGCGCAGGAGCTGGACCAGCTCAACCGGCTGGTCACCATGTTCCTGGATTTCGCCGAAGACCGAGCCATGCGCCGGATCGAAACGCGGATGGCCGACTGGATCGCCCAGACCGACCGCTTCCTCGATTTCAACGAACGTTCCGTACTAATGGGCTCTGGCCGGATATCGCGCGAGCAGATGGAGGCCATTGTGGCTGACCGCTATGCCGCTTTCGACATGCGCCGGCGCACCGCGGAAGCTTTGGCCGCCGAGCAGGAGGCGGTCGACGAACTGAGACAACTGCAGGTCGAAGCCAAGCAGCTGGTTTCGGCCCGGAAGCGGGCATCGCGGTAGCTTTCGTCGCAGTCAACGCGACGCCGCTCCGGCACAATGGCGCGGCCATGCCTGATGCCGCCGCGGATTTCCGCCTCTACCACTCCAATGCGCTGGACGTGCTCGCCTCGTTGCTGGCCCACGCGCTGCGCGCGCCCGCGCCCGGGCAGCCGCTGCTGGCGGCCGACACGGTCCTGATCCCGCAGGTGGCGATGCGCCGCTGGCTGCAGTCCACGCTGGCCGCCGAATACGGCATCGCCGCCAATCTCGAATTCCTCACGCCGGGTGAGTTCGTTGCCCGCGCGTTGCAGGAAAACGTGCCCGGCGAGCAGGACGACCTCGGCGCGCCGGGGCTGCAGTGGCGGCTGTACGCGGCCCTGACCGACCCGGCGCTGATGCGGCAGCCGGCGATGGCCGCGCTGCGCACCTATCTGGGGGCGACGCGCCCGGCGCCGGCGACCCGCTGCGGGCCTGGTCGCTGGCCGCCGAACTGGGCGGGGTATTCGAGAAGTACCAGGCCTGGCGCCGCGACTGGCTGCTGCGCTGGGAGGCCGGCGCCGATCCCGCCGATCCGCAGGCCATCCTCTGGCGCCGCATCGCCGGCGGCCAGCAGCATCGCGCGCGCCGCATCAACGACTACCTGGCGCGGTTCGAGGGCGCCGGCCAGCCGCTGCCGCGCGGCCTGCCGTCGCGCCTGTTCGCCTTCGCCACGCTCAACGTTTCGCCCGACGTGCTGCGGGTGATCGCCACCCAGGCGCGGGTCGGTACGCTGCATTTCTACCTGCCCACGCCCACGCGCGCCTATTGGGGCGACCTGCAGACCCTGGCCGAACGGCTGCGCGGCGGCGTCGACGATCCGTTCGGCAGCGACGCCGGCGAGAACCCGCTGCTGCAGGCCTGGGGCGCGGCCGGGCGCGACTTCATGGCGGTGCTGGGCAGCTACGAAGTGGTGCACCCGTCCGGCGAGATCGCCGCCTATGCCGATCCCGAGCGGCGCGACGGGCCGACGCTGGACCAGGGCGGCCTGCGCGACAGCCTGCTGCACCGCCTGCAGGCCGACCTGTTCCACCGCCGCGCGCGGCCGCCGGCGCCGCTGCGCCCGGCGCTGCGGCTGGACGACCCCAGCGTGCAGGTCCACGCCTGCCATACCCGCCTGCGGGAAATGCAGGTGCTGCACGACCAGTTGCGCGCGCTGCTGGACGATCCGCGCTTCGACCCGCCGCTGCAGCCGCGCGAGATCGCGGTGCTGGCGCCGGACATCGACCCCTACGTGCCGTACCTGGAATCGGTGTTCGGCGGCCGCGGCGGCGGCGAGGGCCACATTCCGTGGGCACTGGCCGACGCCAGTCCGCTGCAGGGCGAGCCACTGGCCGACGTGTTCATGCAGCTGCTGGGGCTGCCGGTGTCGCGCTTTGGCCTCAACGAGATCCTCGACCTGCTCGCCAGCCCGCCGCTGGCCGCCGCCGCCGGACTGGACGCGGCCGCGTTCGAGCGCCTGCACGGCTGGCTGCAGGCCGCCGGCGCGCGCTGGGGGCTGGATGCGGCGCACCGCGGCCAGCACCAGGCGCCGCTCGACGACGCCTGCACCTGGCAGTTCGCCCTGGACCGGCTGCTGCTCGGCCACGCCAGCGGCAGCGACGACGACCTGGCCGGCGTCGCGCCGTGGCCGGAGCTGGAAGGCAGCGCACTGGCCGCGCTGGATGCGCTGATCCGCCTGCTGCGCGTGCTCGCCCGCCACCAGAAGGCGCTGGCCGAGGCGCTGGCGCCGGCGCAGTGGCGCGAACGCCTGCTTGGCCTGCTGGACGCGCTGCTGCCGGAAACGCCCGCCGAGCCGTCCACCCAGCGCGCGCTGGACCGGCTGCGCAAGCTGATCAACGCCTTCGCCGAGGACGCGGAAAAGGCCGGCTTCGATGCGGCGGTGCCCGCCGAGGTGGTGCGTGCGCACTTTTCCACGGTGTTGTCCGAGGCCGACACCCGCGCGCCGCTGCTCACCGGCGGCGTCAGTTTCGGGCGCATGGTGCCGATGCGGCTGCTGCCGTTCCGCGCGATCTGCGTGCTGGGCCTGAACGATGGCGACTTCCCGCGCCGCGACCCGGCCGCCGGCCTGAGCCGGCTCACCGCCGAACTCGGCACCGGGCGGCGCCGCCACGGCGACCGTTCGCTGCGCGAGGACGACCGCTTCCTGTTCCTGCAGTTGCTGGCGTCGGCGCAGGACGTGTTCTACCTGAGCTACCTCGGCGCCGACGCGCGCGACGGCAGCGAGCGCGAGCCTTCGGTGCTGGTCAGCGAGCTGATCGACGCGGTGGCCGCCTGCCATGCCGATGCGGCCAGCGCGCGCCAGGCGATGGTCGTGCGCCATCCGCTGCAGCCCTTCGCCCCGGCCGCGTTCGGCGGCGATGGCGAGCCGCGGCGTTTCAGCTACCGCCGCCAGTGGCACCCGGCCGCCGGTGCGGTCGGTGGCCAGCGCCAGCCGCTGGCGCCCTGGTCCGCCGGTGCACTGGACGCGCCGCTGCCCGACGCCCTGCGCGAACCCGCGCTGTCGCTGGATGCGCTGCGCCGCTTCCTGGCCGACCCGGCCGGGCAGTTCCTGGAACAGCGGCTGGGGCTGCGCCTGGGCGGCGAGATCCTGCCCGGCGACGACCTCGAACCGCTGGTGCTGCCCGAACGCGGGCGCGAGCACAGCGCGTTGCAGCAGCAGGTACTCGGCGCATTGCTGGAAGGCAGCGAACAGGGCCTGTACGAGCGCCTGCGGGCGCGCGCGCTGCTGCCCTCCGGGGCGCTGGGCCGGCAGCAGTTCGAGCAGCTGCTGGGTCGCATCCGCCCGTGCGCGGACAGCTTCGCGCAGTGGTACGACGGCGCGCCATTGCAGTCGCAGCGGCTGGAAGTGGCGATCGACGGCACCACCGTCCACGGCCGTGTCGCACAGATCCATCCACAGGGGCTGCCCCGCCTGCAGGCCGGTGCGCCGGGCGTGGCCTGGGTGCTGCGCAGCGGGTTGGAATGGTTGCTGGCCAATGCCGCCGGCGTGCCGCTGCCGCTGCTGCAGTTCATTGATGCCGGCGATGGCGGCTTTGGCCCGCACATCCTGCCGCCGCCACCGGCTGAACAGGCCCGCGCCGCCCTGCAGGCCCTGCTGCAGCTGCGTGCGCGGGGATTGCAGGCGCCGCTGCCGTTCGCCCCCTACACCGGCTGGGCGATCTACAACGCCGATCCGGACGCCCGCGAAAAGGTCGCGCGCGAGAAGTGGCATGGCAGCGACCGCAGCTGGGGCGAGCGTGACGGCGAAGCCGTGCAACTGGCGTTGCGCGGCGCCGATCCGTTCGCCGACGCGGCCACTACCAACAGATTTATCCACAACAGCCTGGTGGTGTTCACCGCGCTGCGCGAGGGCCGGGTGGCGACCGGCGGCGGGGACCGCGCATGAGCACCGCAGCACCTGCGAACGACCCGTACCTGGAGCTGCCGCTGGACGGCCTGCGCCTGATCGAGGCCAGCGCCGGTACCGGCAAGACCTTCACCCTGGCCACCCTGTTCACCCGCCTGGTGGTGGAACGGCACCTGCGCATGGGCCAGATCCTGGCCGTCACCTTCACCGAAGCGGCGACCCAGGAACTGCGCCGGCGTATCCGCGAGCGCCTGGACCTGGCGGCGCGGCTGGCCGAGGCCGCGCCAGCGGCGGACGTGGGCCATGAGGCCGCGCTGACCGGCGCCATCCTGCGGCGTTACCTGCAGCTGGGCACCGAAAGTGCCGCGCAGCTGGCGCGGCGCCTGCGCATCGCCGCCGAGGAAACCGACCTGGCGGCGATCTTCACCATCCATGGCTTCTGCGCCCGGGTACTGGCCGAACACGCGCTGGAGAGCGGCCACAGCTTCGCCGCGCCGGAACTGCTGACCAATACCCGCGCGCTCCACGCCGGGCTCGCGGCCGACCTGTGGCGGCAGCATGCCGCCCGCGGCGATGCGCTGGCGGCCCTGACCGCGCTGTGGAAGGGCCCCGACGCCCTGGCGGCCGACCTGCCGGTGCTGGTCGCCGACCTGCCGCTGCTGCCGGCGCTGCCGCCAGCGCCGCTGGACGATGCCGGCCCGCTGCGCGACGCCGCCGCGCTGCGCCTTGCCGGCGGGCTGGCCGCGCATGGCGACGCCTACCTGCAGCAGCTGCGCGCCGCGCTGGAGGGCGGTGTGCTCAACAGGAGCAGCTACAAGGCCGAATGGATCGAACCGCTGTTCCGGCAGGTGCTGCACTGGGCGCGCCATCCCGATCCGGCCGCCGCGCTGGACGAGCGGCTGCAGCGGCTCACCCTCGACGCGCTGACCGCCCGCACCGTGAAGGCCAAGGCCGGCAGCACCCCGGTGTCGCCGCTGCAGCCATTGATCGCCGACTACGTGCAGGCGCAGGCGCGCTTCGCCGAATGGCGCCGGCAGCAGTCCATCGTCCTGCTGCATGCACTGCGCGACGACGCCCGCCAGCGCCTGGCGCGGCACAAGCAGCAGTACCGGGTGCAGACCTACGACGACCTGATCGACGGCGTGCATGCGGCGCTGGACGGCGAAGCCGGCATGGTGCTGGCCGAACGCCTGCGCGCGCAGTACTGCTTTGCCCTGGTCGACGAATTCCAGGACACCGACCCGCGCCAGTGGGACATCTTCCGCCGGGTGTTCGCCGAACCGCCCGCCGCCGCCGCGCTGTTCCTGATCGGCGACCCCAAGCAGGCCATCTACGGCTTCCGTGGCGGCGACGTGCACACCTACCTGCAGGCCCGCGAGCGCGCCGCCGAGGCGCCGCGGCTGGCGCACAACTTCCGTTCGCGCCCCGGGCTGCTGCGCGCGATCGACGCGCTGTACGCCAACGCCGGCGAACAGGCTTTCCTCGACCCGCGCATCCGCTTCGAGCCGGTCGAGCCCGGCTCCAAGCGCAGCGATGCCGACTACCTGCTCGACGGCGTCCCCGCGCCGGCGCTGACCCTGCACCTGCTCGACGCCGACGCCGATGGCAAGCCGCTCAAGGCCGATGACTCGCGCCACGCCGCCACCGTGGCCTGCGTGGCCGACATCCACCGCGTGCTGTCCGCGGCGCGCCAGGGCAGGGCGCTGGTCGATGGCCGCCCGGTGCGCCCCGGCGACATCGCCGTGCTGGTGCGCTCGCACCGCGAGGCCACGCGCATCCAGCAGGCGCTGGCCGCTGCCGCCATTCCCGCGGTGGCCGCCGGCAAACACAGCCTGTTCGCGACCGCCGAGGCGCACGAGCTGCGCCTGTTGCTGCTGGCGCTGCTGCAACCGGCCGACGAAGGCCGCCTGCGCGCCGCGCTGGCCACCGTGCTGCTGGGCGAAAGCGCCGCGGCCATCGCCACGATGGAGCACGAGGGCGACCGCCAGCGCCGGCACCAGGAACGCCTGCTGCAATGGCGCGAGCGCTGGCAGCGCGGCGGCGTGCTGGCGATGCTGTCGGACCTGTGCGCCGAACAGGCCGAGCGCCTGCTGGCGCTGGTCGACGGCGAACGCCGCCTGACCAACTACCTGCAGCTGGGCGAACTGCTGCAGGAAGCCGGCACCCGCAGCATCGGCCTGCATGGCCTGCTCGACTGGCTGCAGGCGCGCATCGCCCATGCCGACGACGGCGACGAGACCCAGCTGCTGCGCCTGGAATCGGACGCGCACCGGGTGCAGGTCATCACCCTGCACAAGAGCAAGGGCCTGGAGTACCCGCTGGTGTACCTGCCGTTCGTCGGCATCGACGGCGGCGCGCCGGCCACCGACGGCCACCGCATCGTGCACGATGGTGAGCGCCGCGTACTGCACTGGAAGATCGACAAGGACGCGGCAGAGTGGAAGGCGGTCGGCCAGCAGGCCGCCGCCGAGGAGGCGGCCGAAGCCGCGCGCCTGCTGTACGTCGGCCTCACCCGCGCCGAGCACGCGCTGTGGATCGCCGGCGGCGCGCTGGCCGGGCTGCCCGGTTCGCGGCTGGGGCCGCTGCTGGATGACATGCAGCGGCTGGCCGCGCACGCCGACATCCAGATCGTCGCGGGCAGCGTGGATGCGCTGCCCGCGCGGCTGCCGCCCGCGCACGAGCCGGCAGTACCGCCGGTGCGTGGGGTGCGCCGCGCGCTGTCGCTGGACTGGTGGGTCTATAGCTTCACCCAGCTCGCCCACGCCGAGGCCGGCCACGACACGTCGGCCGCCGCCACGCAGGACAGCGGCGGCGCCGCCGACGAACCGGCGCAGGGCGAAGACGATGCCGGGCAGGATCCCGTCACGGTGCAGGAGGCCTTCGATCCGCGCTTCGCCGGCAGCCGCTTCGGCAACGTGCTGCATGCCGCGCTGGAGAACACCGACTTCGGCGCCTGGCGAGGCTGGCGGCCCGGCGACGCGGCGCCTGCGGGACAGGCCGGAGTAATCGCCGCGGCACTGCGCGCCGAAGGCTATGCCGGGCCCGACATCGACGACGGCGTGGCCCTGCTCACCATGCTGGTCGGGCAGACCCTGACCGTGGACCTGCCCGAAGGCGGCGCGCTGCATGCGCTGGCCGCGGGCGAGCGCCGTGCCGAGATCGAGTTCCACTTCGCCATGCAGCCCACCGCGGTGCCGGCGCTGCTGCGCGTGCTGCATGCGCATGGCGTGGTGCGCGGCCGCCACGGCTTCGGTGCGCGTGGCCGCCTGGAAGGACTGATGACCGGCAAGATCGACCTGACCTACCTGCGCGACGGTCGCTGGTACGTGCTCGACTACAAGTCCAACCGCCTGCCCGGCTACGCCCCGGCGCAGCTGGAGGCGGCCATGCGCCACAGCGAGTACGACCTGCAGGCGCTGATCTACACCGTGGCGCTGCACCGCTGGCTGCGCTTCCGGTTGGGCGACGGCTATGACTACGCGCGTGATTTCGGCGGCATCCGCTACCTGTTCTGCCGTGGCCTGGATGCGACCCGCACGCCTTCGCCGGGGGTGTACGCGCATGCCTTCGCGCCGGAACTGGTGCACGCGGTGGACGCGCTGTTCGCCGGCGGTGACGACGCCCACGCCGCGCTGCTGGCGCGGCTGGGAGGCCAGCCATGAGCCTGCTGGCCGCACTCAACAAGGCCGGGGCGCTGCGTGCGCTCGACCACGCGTTGGCGCAAAGCCTGCGCCGGCTCGATCCCGATACCCCCGACGCGGTACTGGCCGCCGCCGCGCTGGCCTCGCTGGCCGTCGCCCACGGCCACGCCGGGTTCGACCCGGCGCGGCCGGCGCGGCTGGTCGAGGCCGCGCTGCCCTGGCCCGACGCGCAGGGCTGGATCGCGCAGCTGCAGGCATCGCCCTGGGTGGCGCGGCCCGACGACGATGCCGACGAGGCCACGCAGGCGCCGCTGGCCTGGGAACACGGCCTGTTGTACCTGCGGCGCTACCGCGAGTACGAGCGGCGGCTGGCGCTGGGCCTGCAGCGCATCGGCCAGGCCCCGCTGCAGGCCGCCGATCCGGCGGCGCTGGCGCCGCTGTTCGCGCGGCTGTTTCCCGGCAACGCGGCCGCCGCGCCGGGCCCGGCGGCCCGGCAGGGTGACCTGTTCGCCCAGGTGCCCGCCGCTGCGGCCGCCGCATCCACCGACGCTTCCCCCGCCGTCGACCAGCAGGCCCGCGCCGCGGCGCTGGCCCTGCGCCACGCGCTGCTGCTGGTCACCGGCGGGCCGGGTACCGGCAAGACCACCACCATCGCGCGCCTGCTGGTGCTGCTGGCCGCGCAGGCCCAAGCTGCCGGCCGCGCGCCGCCGCGGGTGGCGCTGGCCGCGCCCACCGGCCGCGCTGCCGAGCGCATGGCCGAAAGCCTGCGCAACGCCGTGCAGCAGCTGCCGCGGCTGGGCGTGGACGCGGCGCTGTGCGCGCAGCTGCCGACCACCGGCACCACCCTGCACCGCCTGCTGGGCGTGATTCCGGATTCGCCGCGCTTCCGCCACCACGCCGACAACCCACTGGCGTACGACACGATCGTGGTGGACGAGGCCTCGATGATCGATCTGCCGCTGATGGCCAAGCTGGTCGAGGCGGTGGCCGACGGCACCCGGCTGGTGCTGCTGGGCGACCCGGACCAGCTGCCCTCGGTGGAAGCCGGCGACGTGCTCGGCGCCATCCTGCGCGCCGCCGGCGACGGCACGCGCATTGCGCCCGACGACGCGCAGGCGTTGCAGGGCCTGCTGGGCGCGCTGCCGGCGGCATCCATCGCGCCGCCGGCGACCGGTTTCGCCGGCACCCGCGTGCAGTTGCAGCGCGGCTACCGGCAGAGCGAGGCGCTGCAGCTGGCACCGCTGGCCGCGGCGATGCGCGGCGGCGACGCCGCCCGCGCGCTGTCGCTGCTGCGCGACGCGCAGCTGCCCGGCGTGCACTTCCACGAGAACGAGGACGATCCGCTGCAGGCCTGGCGTGAACCACTGCAGCGCTACTGGGAAGCACTGGCCGCCGCGCAGACGCCGGCACAGGCGCTGGCCCTGGCCGGGCGCCTGCGCCTGCTCACCGCCGTGCGCGAAGGCCCGCAGGGCGCGCGCGGGCTCAACGCGCGCATCGAAGAGCTGCTCGGCGGCACGACCCCGCGCGGCGGCGCACCTGCCCACTTCCACGGGCGCCTGCTGCTGGTCACCGAGAACAGCTATCGCCACCGCCTGTTCAACGGCGATGTCGGCATCTGCCTGCGGGACGGCACCGGCCGCGGTACCACCGCCTGGTTCGCCGGCGACGATCCCGACGCGCCGCGGCCGTTCCACCCGGCGGCATTGCCGGCGCACGAAAGTGCCTTTGCCATGACCGTGCACAAGGCGCAGGGTTCGGAGTTCGACGAGGTCTGGCTGCAGCTGCCGCACCGCGACAACCGCGTGCTCAGCCGCGAACTGCTCTACACCGGCATCACCCGCGCCCGCCACGCCCTGCACCTGGCGGGCGACGCGGCGGTGATCGAAGCCGCGCTGTCGCGCCACGCCAGCCGCTGGTCGGGCCTGGCGCAGCGGCTGGGCCAGGCGCAGGGATAGTGCCCGCTGTGCCCTGCATGACCGGCGATCAGTACTCGTGCCGACAAGTAGCACATGTGTGCTACTTCGGTCCGGAATCAGTGATCCCACGGGGCAGCTCATGGGCACCCCCACCATCCGCCTTCCGGACGAGTTGAAGGCCCGCGTCGCCGAGATGGCGAAGGAAACCGGCATGACGCCGCATGGATTCATCCTGGAAGCGATCGCCGAGAAAGCGGCGCTGGCCCAACGCCGCGCCGACTTCGAAGCCGAGGCGGAACGACGCCATGCCGGCATCGCCGCATCGGGAAAAACCTTCCCCTGGAACGAGATGCGCAGCTATCTGGAACGTCGGGTGGTGGGCCAGACCGCCCGGCACCCCGCCGCCCGCAAGCTGGCGGAACAGCGGTGACGCGGATCGAACTTGCGCCCGAGGTCGGGGAGATTTCGAGCGCATCCTCCTGCATCTCGAGCCATACGATGCCGGACAACGCACGGCACGGCTTGGCGGCATCATCGACGCCTTCAACGTGCTGGAAAGCAGCCCCCTGATCGGCCGCCACTGTGGCGAGGACATGCGTGAGCTGGTGATCGGCAGGGGCGCAGCCGGATACATGGCGTTGTACCGGTATGTTGCCGGTATCGACACCGTGTTCGTCCCTGTCATCAGGGCGCAGCGCGAGGCCGGGTACGTACGCTGATCCGCGGCGAGTCCAGAGGGTCTTCAGCCTGCTGGCTCCTACCGCCCCATGCACTACCCGGCATGAAAGCCACGCACGAAGCCGTCGATATCGTCCGCACTCATGTCCTCAGCTTTCCGCGGATATGCTCCACCGCCTGGTGGTACTGCGCGGTCTGCCTGAACGCCTGGAACTTCCACTCGCGCCAGGCGCGGAACGGTTCGGGATCGATCGACGGCGCCTCGACCATCCGTCCCTGGGCGATGCGGTAGACGCGGTAATGCGCGTAGATGGAGCCATGGCCCATGTGCACGTAATCGACCAGGCGCCCGTCGGGGACGATCAGCGCGCCGCTGTACCAGCTGGCGGCCGCCGGGGCGCCTTCACGAAACAGCCGGGCCAGCAAGTCGAGCTGCTGGAGCTTTCGTTGCCGCTGTCGTACAGGCGTACCTCGACCCTGCGCAGCAGCAGCCGGTCGCCGTCGATCGCCGGTGCGCCACGCAACCGCGCCAGTTGGCGGTGCCGCGCGAGACGTTCTCCGGCGGGAAATCGGGGCGATCGCGCAGCTGGCTTTCCAGCGGGTTGGTATCGAGCGCGTCGTCGCGGCCTTCAATGAAGATACGGTCCGGGACCTGCGCGGTCGCGCCGGCGGTTGCGGCCAGCCCCAGCAGCAGCCCCGCCAGCAGCATGCGCATCGCCAGGGTCATCGCCTTCCCCGTGGGCCTCGTCCAGCCGCGAGGTCAGCGGCTTGCGCCCGCGCCCGTCGCCCACGGCGCGCGTTCCAGCCCGGCGGCGAGGTAGTCGATCAGCCGCTGTACGCGCGCCGGGCGGCGCAGGCCGGGCGGGGTGACGATGTGCAGCGCGATCGGCTCCACCTGCCAGTCGTCCATCGCCGTTTCCAGGCGGCCGGCGCGCAGGTCGTCCCAGACCATGAACTCCGGTTGCAGGGCCAGTCCCAGCCCGCCGCGCAGCGCCGCGGCGAACACTTCGGCGTTGTTGGCCTGCAACTGGCGCGGCACGGTCTGCGCATATTCGCCGTGGCGCCGGTGGCGGAAGCGCCAGGTGTTGCCACTGCGGGTGTAGCTGTACTGGAAGCCGCGGTGGCCGGCGAGGTCGCGCGGGTGCTGCGGCCTGCCGTGTTCGGCGAAGTAGCCCGGCGCGCCGACCAGCAGGATCCGCACCTGGCACAGGCGGCGCGCGCGCAGACTGGAGTCGGCCAGGGTGGAAATGCGCAGCGCCAGGTCGAAGCGCTCGGCCACCAGGTCCACCTGCGCGTCGCTGAGCTGGATATCCAGCTCCACGTCCGGGTGCGCGCGCATGAACGCCGGCAGCAGCGGCGCCAGCTGCGCCACGCCGAAGGACATCGGCGCGGCCACCCGCACCATCCCGCGCAGCGTCGCCGAACGGTCGGCGACCTCGGCCTCCACCGCCTCGCCCTCGTCGAGGATGCGCGCGGCGCGCTCCAGTGCCGCGGCGCCGGCGTCGGTCAGCGACATGCGCCGCGAGGTGCGGTGGAACAGGGTGGTGCCGATGCGTGCTTCGAGCCGGGTGATGGCCTTGGACACGGTGGCCTGCGACAGCCCCAGCGCTTCGGCCGCACGGGCGAAGGAGCCGGCCTCGGCGACCCTGGCAAAGATGGCCCAGGCTTCCAGGTCGGGCAGTTGGCTCATGGTGCACACCGCGATGGGAGAAGACTGGATCATGGCACAAACGGAAAGGATGTATTTTCATTCCTTCCATTCCGGATGCAAACGCGCGTGCCTAGACTGGCCCCATCGCAACCACCCCGCAGGACACGACCATGATCGAGCGTCGCCCGTTTGCCACCCTTGGCGGAGCCAACCACGGTTGGCTGGATGCCAGGCACCACTTTTCCTTTGCCGGCTACCACGACCCGGCGCGCGTCCACTGGGGCGCCCTGCGGGTGTGGAACGACGACACCATCCAGCCCGGCACCGGCTTCCCGCCGCATCCGCACGCGGACATGGAGATCGTCACCTATGTGCGCGAGGGCGCCATCAGCCACCAGGACGACCAGGGCAACAAGGGCCGTACCGAGGCCGGCGACGTGCAGGTGATGAGTGCCGGCACCGGTATCCGCCATGCCGAGTACAACCTGGAGCCGGGGGTGACCCGCATCTTCCAGATCTGGATCATCCCGGATGCGCGCGGCGGCGCCCCGGCGTGGGGTACCAAGCCCTTTCCCAAGGGCGGGCGCTCCGGTCGCTTCATCGCCCTGGCCAGTGGCATGCAGGGTGACGAGGAGGCCCTGCCGATCCGCGCCGACGCCCGCGTACTGGGCGCGTCGCTGAAGGCCGGCGAGAGCACCACGTACCACTTCCGCGACGCCACCCGCCACGGCTACCTGGTGCCCAACACCGGCAAGGTGGAAGTGAACGGCGTGCCGCTCGAAGCCCGCGACGGTGCCGCCATTGCCGGTGAGGGCAGCATCACCGTCCGCGCGCTGGAAGACGCCGAACTGGTGCTGGTGGATACCGCCGCCTGAGCGGCGGGACCGCCTGGTGATCGACGCAAGGGCGCGGGCGACCGCGCCCTTGCCGTCGTCGGCGAAGGCAAGCCGGATGCAGGAGCGACGCAGACACCCGTGCCTTCCGCTAGAACCCGGGCGCCACTGCCGCTGCGGATTCGCCGCGACATTCCCGGCGCCGCGCGGGTTCTCCCGGCATGGCGTACGAACGCGGGTGGGTCAGCGCATCGCTTCGCGACGGCGGGTCGGAGGCGACCGGCCTGCGCATGCGCGGACAGCGCCGGGCCCGGGAGCCGCAGGAAGCAGGCACCTTGTCCGCCAATCCGTGCAGGGCGCCACAGGCAGCGGTTGCGCTTGCCGCCATACTGCGGATTGGCCGGCCACGGTACCGCGACGACATGCGTGACTTCCTCTACTACTCCTCCCTGCTCCTGCTGGGATGGGCCTGGTACCGGTTCGGGCAGAAGCAGCTCCAGAAAGCGCCCTTCGACGAGAACGGCGCACCGACCCAGGGGCTGGTGGGGCCGGTGGGCTTCCTGATGACCGCTGGCGTGGCGGGCTATGCGCTGTTCGCCGTCATGCGCGCGCTGGTGCGGGGCCAGATACCTTGCCTCGGCAAGGGCTGCGCCGGGCAGGTGTATACGCTGGTCGCGCATGCGGGCGCGTACTGGGCCAACGTTCTGTTTCTGGTGTGGCTGGTGCTGGCGCTGGGTTATGGAATGTACGTGACGCTGAAGATCTGGTTCCGCTGATGGTCCACCGTGGGCTTTGCGGGTAGCGCCGGCGCCGGCAATGGCGGCATGCGCGGTCCCCGCCTAGACTGCTTTCCTTGCCAACCCGGGAATCCCGTCATGCAGGCCAAGGGCGAGTTCGACATCACGCGCGTCCCGCAGGAATCACTGGACATCGGCGGCGGCGCGGTCGTCGGCCATGTGCGTTTCGACAAGCGCTTCCATGGCCCGTTGGACGCCAGCAGCGTGGTGCACATGCTGGCGATGATGTCGCCGGTATCCGGCTCCGGCGCCTACGTCGCCCTCGAGCGCATCGAAGGCACTCTCGACGGCCGCCGCGGCAGCTTCCATGCCCAGCACAACGGTGTCATGGACCGCGGCGCGCCCCGGCTCGACCTCACCGTGGTGCCCGACAGCGGCACCGGCGAGCTGGCCGGCCTGCACGGCCGCATCGCCATCGACATCGTCGACGGCAGGCACCACTACACCTTCGATTACGGCTTCCGCGATACCTGAGGCGAAAGCCAGGCCGCCCGCGTCCGCCCAGGAGCGCGTTTGCAGGAGCGTGCTGCGGTGCGCGATGAAGTTCTTCCTGTCAGGCCCCGTCGCGCATTGAAGTGCGCTCCTGCGGGTGCGCGGGTCATTGCGGCTTTTTGCGCCGCTGGCTGCGCGTGGGCCTGCGGGCGGCCGCGGCGCCATCGCCGTCATTGCCACCGGCGGTACCGCCGCCGAGCTGCTCCAGCCACGACAACGCGTCGGTGTAGGCGACGAAATGCTGCAGGTAATCGGGGCAGACCTCGCGCATCAGCGCCATGGCGCGGTAAGTGAGCACGCTGGAATGCAGCGGGCCGGCGTCCTCGGGCAGGCCGTCGAGGCAGTGTCGCAGCAGGCCGTCGATGCGGATGCGGGTCCACAGCTGCTGGAACTCGTCCAGTACCGGCATCGGCGCGGCCAGATCGACGACCGGCACGGTGTCGCCGGCGTCGCCCGCTGCACCGGGTGCAGCCGGGGCGGCGGACTGCGCCGGTGCCGCCGCCGGCCGCGCCTGGCCGAACCGGTCCAGCAGTTGTCGCAGCGGGCTGGCGCCGGCGGCGTGCGTCGATCGCGGCAGCCCGGTGGGCGGTGGCAGTGCGGCATAGGCATCGGCCAGTTCCCGCAGGCGCGCGTCCAGGTGCTGCCGCAGCGCGCCGTCGTGGCGCGCCGCGTGCCGCGCCAGCGCGCGCATCAGCGCGAAGCGCAGCGGATCGATGCGGTCGGCGCCCTGCTGCTGCCAGGCTTCCAGCCGCGCGTGGACATCGCCGGCCTCAGCGGCCATCGGCCTTGCCATCGGGCGCGTGGCGCGGGATCGGCGCGATCTCCACGCGCCGGTTCTTCGCGCGCCCGGCCTCGTCGTCGTTGGAGCTGACCGGCTGCTCGGCGCCGAACGCGGCGGCGAACACCGACGACGACGGCACGCCGTCGGTGATCAGGGTGCGGGTGACGGTGAGCGCGCGCGCCGCCGACAGTTCCAGGTTGTCGGCGAAGCGGGCGTTGGCCGCGCGCACCGGCTGGTTGTCGGTGAAGCCGCTGACCATCAGGATCTCGTCGCGCGCGGACAGGTAGTCGCGCAGCGGTCCGGCGATGCTCTGCAGCAGCTCGCGGCCCTCGGGCTGCAGTTGGTCGGAGTTGAGCGCGAACAGCACGCTGCCGCTGATGCCGATGCGGCCGTCGATCACGGTCACCCGGCCGGCCGCCAGCGGCGCGGCCAGTGCCTGCTCCAGGGTCTTCAGCCGCGCGGCCTCGGCCTGGCGCTGCTTCACTTCCTCGTCCAGGCGGTTGTGCAGCAGCAGCTGGATGCCGATGACGCTGGCCAGGATCAGCACGAACGCGCCCAGCAGCACCGACATCAGGTCGCCGAACGCGGCCCAGGTGGTGGCGCTGGATTCGGCGTCGAACTCGATCTCGTCGCTCATGCGCCGGCGGCCCCGTCGCCGGTCCCGGCCAGTTGCTGCAGCTGGCCGATGATCTGCTTCTGCGACAGCATGCTCAGCTCGATCACTTCGCGTGCCTGCGCCACGTAGTAGGCGAGCTGCTCGTCGCTGCGCGCCAGCGATTTCTCCAGCGCCGATTCGATGGCCTGCAGGCGTTCATTGAGGCTGCCGGTGGCGTCGCCGAACGCCTGCACCGCGCCGCCGAACGCTTCGCCCAGGCTCGCCACTTCCAGCGCGCTGCCGGTGACGTGCGCGGCGGCGGCGTCGAGCCGCCCGGCCTCGCCTTCGACCTGCGCGCTGAAGCGGCTGCCCACGCGCTCCAGCAGCTCGGCCGAGGTCGAGACCAGCGCGTCGATGGCGCCGCGTTGTTCGTGCGATGCATGGTTGACCGCGTCGAGCAGGGTCTGCAGGGTTTCCAACAGGCGCCCGCGCTCTTCCAGCATGGCGGTGTCGCGGACCATGCTGTCGGACAGCTTCTGGCGCAGCTCGGCGACCACTTCGGCGGCCGCGCGCGGCGCCTCGGACGCGGTGGCGACCAGCCGCCCGATCTCGGCCAGGGTATCGCGCGCCTGTGCCTGCGCCTGTGCGTGGATCGCCTGGGTGGTCTGTACCAGGGTGTCGCAGACCTGCTGCTGCTGCGCGGCGACCTGGGCGCTGCTGTGTTCCCAGCGCTGGCCGAACTCGCCGGTCAGCGTAGCGAAGGCAGCGCGCCATTGCGCCAAGCGCTCGGCGTCGCGCGCCTGCAGGGCGTCCTGCAGTTCGCCATGCGAACGCTGCAGGGCGTCGATCATGGCGTCGCTGCGCCGGGCGAAGTCGGCGGCGGCGTCGGTCAGCGCCTGCGCGTTGCCGGCGATGCCCTCCAGCGCGCCGCCGGCCGCGGCCTGCAGCTGGGCCGAGACCTCGCCTGCGGTGCGCGCCAGCGCGTCGCACACCTGCTGCTGCTGCTGCGCGACCTGCGCGCCGTTGCGCTGCCAGTTCTCCTCCAGCGTGGCGAGCATCGCCGCCAGCGACTGCGACCAGTGCGCCAGCTGCTGTTCGTCGCGCGCGGCCAGTGCCGCCTGCAGTTCGCCGTGCGCCTGTGCCAGCGTGTCGACCAGCGCGCGTGCATGCCGGTCGAGGTGTTCGGCGGCGGCCACCAGTGCCTGCTCGTTGCGCTCGGCCAGCGCCGCATGGGCGTCGTGCTGGCGCGCCAGTGCGCTGTTCCAGGCGTCGGCGGTCCGGCTGCTGCTGTCTTCCAGCCGCGTCGCCACGCCGTCGACCAGCGCGGCCGAGCGCTGCTCGAAGGTGGCGGCGAACTGCTGCAGCGCCTGCTGCAGGCCATCGGCCAGTGCTGCGTTGCCGCGCTGCTGCTCGGCGACGGCGGCGCTCCAGCTCTCGCGCGCGGCGCTGGCCGTGCCCTGCACGGCACTGTCCAGGCCGTCGAGCTGGCGGTGCACGGCCTGTTCAATGGCCGCCTGCAGGCGGTCGGACTTCTGCGCCAGCGCGGCCATGGTGGTGTCCACCACCGGCTGCAGCGCGGCACCGACGGCGTTGGCCTGCTGGGCGATGCCGTCACGCAGCGCCTGCTGCAGCGAACCGGCCAGCTGCGTCCATGCCGCCTCGCTGTGCTGGTGGAATGCCTGCTGGCTGGCCTGCAGGCGTTGCCCGGCGTCGTGCTGCTGCCGCTCCAGGGTGTCGGCCAGGGCCTGCAGGCGCTCGACCAGGGCCGGCATCAGCGCGTTCTGTTCCTGCAGCAGGCGGAAGGTCTCGCGGCGCTGCACCGCGTGCGACAGGTGCCCCAGGTGCGTGGCGATGCCCGCATCGAGCTGCTGTACCGCCTGCGCGCGTTCGCGCCGCAGCAGCGCCGACAGCAGGCCCAGCGCGGCCGAGCTGGCGACGCCGGCGATGGAGGTGCCGAACGCGAAACCCAGGCCCTTGACCGGCGCGGCCAGCGAACTGCGGATGGCGTCCAGGTCGGTGGCGCTTTCCAGCGCCAGCCCGGTGCCGCGCAGGGTCGCCATCATGCCCAGCAGGGTGCCGAGCATGCCCAGCAACACCAGCAGGCCGACCAGGTAGGGGGTCAACGCCGGTGCCGGCAGGCCGACGCGGTCGCCCTGGATGCGCAGCCGCACGCCATGGCGCAGGCCCGGCTGCAGCCGCGACAGCCAGCCGTCGAGGTCGCCGGCGGCCTCGCCCAGCGATGGCAGCGCCTGCACCAGGGTGGCGGTGGCCTGCCGGTAGCGCAGCAGTTCGAAGCCGCCGGCCAGGTAGCACGCGGCGATCAGCGCGGCCACCGCGGCGGCCAGCGGATGGCTGCCGAGGTAGCCGATGCCGATCCAGCACACGGCCAGCAGGCCGGCAAGGAACACGACGGGAACGATGGGGTTTCTGGACATGGAGAGGCGGTTACCGGGTGCGCAACGCGGCGAGCAGGCCGTCGATGGGGTGGAAGCGGACGTCCAGTTCGGCCAGCAGCGCGGTGCGCATGTCCTGGCGGAACCGTGCCAGCCAGGGGCCGGCGGCGGGAGCAGCGGGAGTGTCGTCCGCCGCGTCGGCGGCGGCGGTATCGGGGGTATCCGGGGCGCCGGCATCGCGCAGGCGCTGGAAGTGCAGGCCGAGCAGGCCGGGGACGATCGCCAGCAGCGCCTGTTCGCGCGGGCTGAGCGTGGCTTCCATCACTGCGTCGACCTCGGCCAGGCGTGCCTTGGCCGGCGACTGCAGTGCCAGCATGTCGCGCAGGCGGCCGCGCAGCAGGCCGGTGGTCGCCTGCATCGCGCGCTGCGCGGCCAGGCAGTGCTGCCGGTAGGGCAGGTAGCCGGGGTCGATGTTGGCGGCGCTGGCGTCCTTGCGGCGCGGCGCGGACAGGTCGACGTCGGCGTCGATGGTGTCCAGCAGCGAACGGCGCAGGCGCGCGCATTCGGCTTCCTGGGCGGTGTCGAAGGCGGGACCGTCGGCGGGGGCCGGCAGCCGGTTGTCCAGCGCGCGCGACAGGGTGATGGCGCGGTTCCAGTCGAACCACTGCGCCAGCCGCTCGGTCAGTACCGGCGGCGTGCGCGGGAGGTCGGCGTCGCCGAAGCGGGCCAGCAGGCGAATGAACGCCGGGCCCAGCACGGGCGCCCGTGTGGAAGCTTTCGCCATGGTCCTGACCGAAAAATCGGGCATTTTACATGGCCCGCCAGGGGGTGCCCCGGCAGCCCGCATTCATGCCTGGCCGGCGGGCCCGGGCGGCGTCACCGCGCGTGCCGCCTGAGCAGTTCCAGCAGCACCCCGGCCTCGTCCGCGCGCCGCGCCGGATCGGCCTCGGCCACGACATGGTCGCTGAGATGGCCGGCCATCACCTCCAGCATCAGCCCGTGCATGGCGCCCTTGGCGGCGGCGATCTGCACCAGGACCGCGTCGCAGTCGTCGCCGGCTTCCAGCGCCTGCTGCAGCGCGGCCACCTGGCCGGCGATGCGGCGCACCCGGGTGAGCAGCTTCTTCCTGTCGCGCTGGATATGGGCCATGGCCGGATCGTATACCCTATGGGGGTATCTGAGAAGGTGTCACGCCATGAATCCCGAAACCCTTGCCCGCTCCCGCCAGCACAGCCACGCGTTCAGCCATGGCAACCCGATGGCCGAAAAGAACACCCGCCGTGCCATGGCGCTGACCCTGGTGATGATGGTGGTGGAGATCGCCGGCGGCTGGTGGTTCAACTCCATGGCGGTGCTGGCCGACGGCTGGCACATGAGCTCGCATGCGCTGGCATTGGGCCTGGCCGCGTTCGCCTACGCCTGCGCGCGGCGCTACCGCGACGACCCGCGCTTCGCCTTCGGCACCTGGAAGATCGAGATCCTGGCCGGCTACACCAGCGCGATCCTGCTGCTGGGCGTGGCCGGGCTGATGGCCTTCGAGTCGATCGCGCGGGTGTTCAAGCCCAGCCCGATCCACTACCAGCAGGCCATCGCCATCGCCGTGGTGGGGCTGGCGGTGAACCTGTTGTGCGCGTGGTGGCTGCGCGACCAGCACGACCACCACCACCACGACCATGGGCACCACCACCCTCATCACGACCATGGCCACGAACCCCACGGCCACCATGAGCACGACCTCAACCAGCGTTCGGCCTACCTGCACGTGCTGGCCGATGCCGCCACCTCGGTGCTGGCGATCATCGCGCTGCTCGGCGGGCTGTACTTCAATGCGTGGTGGCTGGACCCGCTGATGGGTATCGTCGGCGCGGTGCTGGTATCGGTGTGGGCCTGGGGCCTGATCCGGCAGACCGGCCGGGTGCTGCTCGACGCGGAGATGGACGCGCCGGTGGTGGCCGAGATCCGCGAGGCGGTGGAACAGGGGCCGGTGCCGGCCCATATCAGCGACCTGCATGTCTGGCAGGTCGGCCGCGGCCGCTTCGCCTGCGCGATGGAAGTGGCGACCGTGCCGGGTGTCGACGCCGAGCTGTTCCACCGCGCGCTGTCGGTGCACGAGGAGATCGTGCATGTCACCGTGGAAGTGCGCAGCGCCGCGCCCTGAGCACGGCGGCGCTCAGATGACCCGCAGCGTGATCGCCTTGAGCACCGCGCGGGTACGGTCGCGGGTGTCGAGCTTGTCCAGGATGGCCGAGACGTAGTTCTTCACCGTGCCCTCGGCCAGGAACAGGCTGGCGGCGATCTCGCGGTTGCTGTAGCCGCCGGCCATCAGCCGCAGCACCGCCACTTCCTTCTGGCTGAACAGCTCGCGCGGCGCATCGTCGGCGTGGTAGCGATAGCGCTGGCGTACCGGGTCGGTGCTGACCGGTTGCAGCAGGGTCCGCCCGGCGACGATGCGCACGATGGCGTCGCGCAGGTCTTCCGGCGCGGCGTCCTTGAGCAGGAAACCCTGCGCGCCGGCCGCGGTGGCACGCAGCAGCAGGTCGCTCTCGTCGAAGGTGGTCAGGAACAGGCAGGGCGTCAGGTCGCCGCGCGCGCGCAGCGCCTGCAACGCCTGGATGCCATCCATGCCCGGCATGCGGATGTCGGAGACGATCAGCTGCACCGGCTGCTGCGCCAGGCGTGCCAGCAGCGCCTCGCCGCTGTCGGCCTCGAAAGCGATGTCGATGCCCTGTTGCTGCAGCAACGCGCGCAGGCCGGCGCGGATCAGGGCCTGGTCGTCGACCAGGGCGATGCGCGGGGTGCGGCTCATGCCGCGAACTCCGCCTGGATGTGCAGCGCGCCGTCCGGCTTGCGCCGCAGCTGCAGCCTGCCGCCGTGCTCGGCGACGCGTTCGCGCATGCCGGTCAGGCCGTTGCCCTCGCGCAGTTCGCCGCGCAGGCGGCCGTCGTCGTGCATGTCCAGCAGCAGGCGCCCGTCGTGCTGCCGCAGGGCGACGTGCAGCACCTGCGCGTCGCCGTGGCGCGCGCTGTTGGTCAGCGCTTCCTGCACACAGCGCAGCAGCGCCTCGGCCAGCGCGGTGTCGCGCACCCGCACGTTGTCGTCCAGCTGCAGGTGCAGGCGTGGCCGCGGCAGCGGCGCGGCCAGCGCGTGCAGGGCGGTGGCGATGTCCAGCCCGCCGCCGTCGCGCAGTGACTGCACCACGGCGCGGATGTCGCCCAGCAGTTCGGCGGAAAGCCGTTCGCACGATGCCAGCCCAGCCGGTGCGCCCGGCTGCGTGGCCAGCGCGCGCAGCTGCAGGCGCAGCGCGGTGAGCGTGTGCCCGGCGACATCGTGCAGGTCGCGCGACAGCCGCAGGCGCTCGGCGTCGCGCGAGCTTTCGGCCAGCAGCGCACGGGTGGCGAGCAGGTCGGCGTTGACCAGCGCCAGGCGGTCGCGGGCCAGCTCGGCGCTGCGCGCGTAGTGCGTGGTCAGCATGGCGAAGGCCTGGAAGCCGGCGAAGATCACCACCACCACCCCGGCATGCGCGTTGACCCCGTGCAGCACGGCGTACATGCCCAGGTCCAGCGCGGCGACCGCCAGCAGGGCGATGCGCAGCGGCCAGGTGGCGGCGACCTGCGCCGCCAGCATCACCAGCAACGCCGGCGCCACCCCGCTGTAATGCGCCAGCCGTACCAGCGCCAGCGCCGCAATGGCTTCCACCAGCAGCAGCGCGGCGCGTTGCCAGGACGCCCGCGGCAGCGCCGTGGCCACCAGGAAGGCGGCCAGGAACAGCAGGGCACTGCCCCAGCGCCAGGGCAGCAGCGCGGTGTCGCCATAGGACAGGGTGAAGGCCACCGCACACCAGGTGAGCAGTCCGGCCAGATTGAGGGGGTGGAGAAGTCCGCGCCAGCGCGACTGCGAGCCGAGTTCCATGCATGCATGCTGGTGGGCGCGCCGGCCGGCGGCAAGGGGGACGCTGCAGAAAGTGACTTCCGGCAGGGTCCGGAGGTGACCACGGCGACTGCCGTGGCCGACGCCGTGCAACGAATCTGTGCACCAGCCGCCGCATTCCGCCGGCCGCCATCGGAGGATGTCATGCCTGGGTATTCGTTGTTCGTCGCGCTGCATGTGCTGGCCGGGGTGGTCGCGCTGGCCGGCTTCTGGTCGGCGGCGCTGATGAAGAAGGGCTCGCCGCGGCATCGTGCGCTGGGCAAGGTGTACCTGCTGGCGATGGCGGCGATCGTCGCCACCGCGCTGCCGATCACCGTGGAGTACGCCTGGTTCCGCAAGCAGCCGCTGTCGGCGCTGTTCCTGGCCTACCTGATGGCCCTCACCGGCAACGCTGCCTGGCTGGCATGGCGCGCGGTCACCGACAAGCGCGACTGGAAGCGGCTGGTGGCGCGCGTCGGCTGGAAACTGGCGCTGTGGCCGGTGCTGCTGCTGGCGCTGGCCACGCTGGTGGTCGGCGTCCGCCATGGCCAGCTGCTGTTCCTGGGCTTCTCCACGATCGGCCTGTGGGTGGGCGGGCGCATGTGGAAGTTCGCCCGTCGCGGCCCGTCGCGCCCGGACTGGGCACTGCGCCAGCACTACCAGTCCATGCTGGGCGCGGGCATCGCCACCCACGTGGCGTTCCTTGGCATCGGCATGCGCCCGCTGTGGCAGTGGCTGCAGGCGCACGCCGCGGTGCCGCCGCTGCTGGTCGAGCTGTTCCCGTGGATGGCGCCGGTGGTGGTGGCGGTGGTCATCGGCCTCCGCCTGGACCGCAGGTACGGCCGCCGGCCCGTGCCCGCGCGGTGAGCCGCGGCGTGCGCCAGCTGCCAACGAAAACGCCGCCCGTGGGCGGCGCTTTGGTGTGCATGTCCCGCGATGCGCCGCTCAGACGTCGCCGCCGTCGGCCCAGCCTTCGCCGCTGCCGCGCTGCAACACCCGGTCGCCGTCCTGCACGTCGCCGGCCGGCAGGTGCGCCTGGTCGGCGAGCCGTGCGTAGAGCGGGGTGAAATCCGGCTCGGTCGCCGCCATCAGCTGCTCGAAGCTGTCGATCACGAAGTAGGTCTTCTGGAAGGTGTCGATGCGGTAGCGGGTACGCATGATCCGCTCCAGATCGAAACCGATGCGGTTGGGCGCCGCCGACTCCAGCGAATACAGCGACTCGCCCTTGGACGAGACGATGCCGGCGCCGTAGATGCGCAGGCCGTCGGCGGTGTCGATCAGGCCGAACTCCACCGTGTACCAGTACAGGCGGGTGAGGTTCTGCAGCGCGTCCGCGCCGATGGCGTGCGCCTTGACGCCGCCGCGGCCGTAGGCGGCCATGTAGTCGGCGAACACCGGGTTCATCAACAGCGGCACGTGGCCGAACAGGTCGTGGAACAGGTCCGGCTCGGCGATGTAGTCGATCTGGTCGGGGCGGCGGATCCACCACGTCACCGGGAACCGGCGGTTGGCCAGGTGCTCGAAGAAGTCCAGTTCCGGCAGCAGTCCCTCCACGCCCACCAGGGTCCAGCCGGTGGCCGCGCCCAGTACCTCGTTGAGCTGGTCGAAGCGCGGGATCATGTGCTCGCTCATGCCCATCTCGTCCTGGGCATCGAGGAATTCGCGGCAGGCGCGGCCGACCAGCAGTTCGCGCTGGCGCCGGTACAGCGTGCTCCAGGTGGCGTGGTCGTCGGCGCTGTAGCCGTCCCACGGCTGCTCCACCACGGCGGTGGTGTAGACCGGCACATAGCCCTTGTCGGTCTGCTGGTGTTCTACGCGGCGCGGGGACGTGTCCATGGCGGCATTCCGGAAAGTGGATCGCCCTGATGGTAGAAATCCGGCCGCGCAACAGGTGTGCGAAATTGCGCTTGGCAAGCGGCATGGCGCAAGATTATTGCGTCGATTCAATGTTGCGGGGCAACAAAATGAACGCCATCTCCCTCGACCGCACTGATCTGCGCCTGCTGGCGGAGATCCAGCAGCACGGTCGCGCCACCAATGCCGAACTGGCCACGCGGGTGAACCTCTCGCCGTCGGCCTGCCTGCGCCGGGTGCAGCGGCTGGAAGCGGACGGGGTGATCGCCGGTTATGGCGCGCGCCTGGAGCCGCGCGCCATCGGCCTGGGCCTGCAGGCGTTCGTGCGCGTGCAGTTGTCCAAGCACGGGCAGGCGGCGATCGGCCATTTCGTCGAGGCAGTGCAGTTGTGGGACGAAGTCGTGGCCTGCCATGCGCTCACCGGCGACATGGATTACCTGCTGCACATCTACGTGCGCGACCTGGACCACTTCTCGGCGTTCCTGCTCGACAAGCTGCTGGACGCCACCGGCGTGGCCGACGTGAATTCCAGCTTCGTGCTGCGTACCGTCAAGGAGTTCCGCGCGCTGCCGTTGTCGCAGCTCGGTCGCGGTTGACGCCGGCCGGCGCTGCCCGACGCACTGCGGCCGGGCGCCGGATCCACCGGTGATCGCCGTTGGCTTGATCGGCGTCATGGTGGTCGCGGGGGCCGGCGCCGACGATGGCGCCATCCCCACCCGGAGCACCTCCATGTCGATCCGCCTTGCTGCTGCCCTGCCTCTCCTGCTGGTCGCCGCCCCGGCGCTGGCGGCCGATGCCGGCGGAGTGCCGTTGCTGGACCTGCGCTACCGCTACGAGCATGTCGCGCAGGACGGCATCGCCCGCGACGCCGACGCCCACAGCGCCCGGCTGCGGCTGGGTTATCGCACCGCGCGCTGGCATGGCTGGTCGGCGCTGGGCGAGGTGGATGGCGTGGCCCACCTGGGCGGCGAACGCTTCAACGACACCCGCAACGGCCGCACCCGCTACCCGACCGTGGCCGACCCGGACTACGTCGAACTCAACCAGGCGCTGCTGCGCTACGACGGCGGCCACGGCAACGTGCAGCTGGGCCGCCAGCGCATCAACCTGGGCAACCAGCGTTTCGTCGGCGGCGTGGGCTGGCGCCAGAACGAGCAGACCTATGACGGCGCGATGATGGAACTGGCGCCGGCCGCCCGCTGGAAGCTGACCTACGCCTACGTGACCAACATCAACAGCGTGTTCGGCCCGGACCAACCGCCGGCCCCCAGCCTCACCGCGCCGGCCAACATCCACGGCGACAGCCACCTGCTGCAGGCGCGGTTCGCGCCCGGCACGCAGCTGGCGTTCACCGGCTACCACTACCGCCTGGACCTGGAGAACGTGGCGGTGGCCGCGGGCGCGCCGCGCGGCACGCTGTCGGCCGACACCACCGGCCTGCGCGTGCAGGGCAGCCACGGCGCCTTCGGCTACGTGCTGGAACATGCGCGCCAGGTCGATGGCCACGGCAACCCGTGGTCGCTGGACAGCCGCTACTGGCTGGGCGAGGCCAGCCATGCCGCCGGCGAGGTGAAAAGCACGCTCGGCTATGAAGTGCTCGGCGCCGGTGCGGGTGGCCCCGGCAATCGCGCGTTCCAGACGCCGCTGGCGACCAAGCACGCCTTCCAGGGGTGGGCCGACCAGTTCCTGACCACGCCCGCCGATGGCCTGCGCGATGCGTATGCGGGCGTGGTGGTGCCGTTGGCCGGCGGCAAGGCGCAGGCGTGGTACCACGATTTCCGCAGCGATCGCGGCAGCTACCGCTACGGGCACGAACTCAACCTGTCGTGGGAGCGCGCAGTGCCGCAGCTCAAGGGCCTGAGCGTGCTGCTCAAGGCCGCGCGCTACCGCAGTGCCGACGCACTGCGCACCCGCGATGCCGACAAACTCTGGGTGCAGCTGCAGTACACGCGGTCCTAGCCGCGGCGTGCCGCGCTCAGCGCGACGGCGCGGTGCAGCTGCCTTCCTTGCCGCGCAGCTTGTCCAGCCGCGAACGCCCGTCCAGGCAGCGCTGGTAGGCCTCGGCCGCGGCGGCGCTGGCCCGCGCATCGGCGTTGCGTGCGCTGGCCGCGTGCGCCTGCTGCAGGCGGGCGACACCGGCGCGGATCTGCGGCATCGCCGCCATCGCCGCTTTCTCGCCCTCGAGGATGGCGCGCCCGCGCTGTTCGAAATCGGCCGCGCCGATGTCCAGCACCTGCGGCCGGATCACCACGTCGGCACGCGCCAGCTCCTGTTCGCCCAGGCGCTGGCCCATGATCGCGATGGACTGGTTGACCGTGCCCAGCAGGCCGCTCGGGCGCTGCCCGCTGGCCTTGCTGGAAATGTCCACGGCGATGACGAACTCGGCGCCGAGCTGGCGTGCGGCATCCACCGGCACCGGGCTGACCACGCCGCCATCGACGAACGTCTTGCCGCCGATGGTGACCGGTTCGAACACCCCCGGCACCGCGCTGGACGCGCGCACCGCCTGGCCGACGTTGCCGCGCACGAACACCGCGCGCTCGCCGGTCTCCAGCTGCGTGGCCACCGCCGCGAACGGCTTCTTCAGCTGCTCGGCGGGCTTGTTGGCGACCTGCGCGTTGACGTAGTCCTGCAGCTTCTGGCCCTGGATCAGGCCGCCGGAGAACAGGCGCACGTCGCGGATGCTGGCCTGGTCCAGCGATACCGCCTTCTGCTGCATGTCGAAGGCATTCATGCCACTGGCGTACAGCGCGCCGACCACGCTGCCGGCACTGGTCCCTGACACCACCACCGGCTCGAAGCCGTTGGCTTCCAGCATCTTGATCACGCCGATATGGGCGAAGCCCTTGGCCGCGCCGCCGCCCAGCGCCACGCCGATCTTCACCGGCTTGGCCGCGGTGACCGGCCGGCCCGCGGCCGGCGCCGCGGGCTTCACGTTCTCGCCGCCGCACGCGGCCAGCAGGCCGGACAGCGAAAGGGACAGCAGCAGGCGGACGGTGCGCGGCTTCATGATGAACGGGTGGGGGGCGTTGAAAAGGGCGCCAGCATAGCGCTTTGCGCCGGGCACGGGCCGCGCCGGCCGCGCGGCCGTTTAGGCGCCACTTCGTTGCCGCCGCGTGGTGGCGATCAGGCGTCGCCGGTCAGCAGCACCAGGCTGGCCAGCGACATCAGCCAGAACAGGCCGCCCGGCACCAGCCAGAGCCAGTTGGCCAGCGTCAGCCGCGCATTCGCCGCGCCCGCGGGGTCGCCGCTGGCCAGGTTGGCTGCGCGCTGCGCGTGGACCATCGCCAGGGTGCCGCCGGCCAGGCTCAGTACGATCAGCCCGAAACCCGGCCCGAATGGCAGCACCGAATCGGGGACGCGGCTGATGATGCGGCCGCTGATCGCCGAGACCACGAACAACGTGGCCCAGGCGCCAGGTGACCAGGCATGGCGGCTGCCGGAGCGTTGCAGCCGCTGGTCGATTTCGCGGTTCAGGCCGTGGGCGAAGAAGATCGAGAAGAGGGCGCGCGGGACCGGCCAGATGTCGAGCTTCCTGTCGAGCTTGTGCAGTTTCCAGTGACGCCAGAACCAGTACAGCGAATACAGCCCCAGGGTGGCGAACGAGAGCAGTACCAGCTTGGTCACGGACACCACGTAGAACGGCGGCAGGCGCGGCCGTTCCGTGGGAGCGGCGACCAGCGCCGCCCGTGGTGCCGCGTAGACATCGTCCTGCGCGTCCATGCCACCCCTCCATCCCTGCAGGTGATTGCGGCGAGTATGCGAGGGCGCGCGCACGCCGACAAGCGGCGCCGGCCCGCGCGGCGGCCTGTCCGGCCGCGGTGGCTCAGAACCGGTTGTCGCCGTCCAGGATGCGCCCCAGCCCGCCCAGCACCGAGCCTTCGCCGCGGCTCTGGCCGCCGCCCTGCGGTGCGGCCGCGTACATGCGCCCGGCCAGGCGCGAGAACGGCAGCGACTGCAGCCACACCTTGCCCGGTCCGGTGAGGGTGGCCAGGAATACGCCTTCGCCGCCGAAGAACATGCTCTTCAGGCCGGCCACGCGGCGCACGTCCATGTCCACCCCGGCGTGGTAGGCGACCACGCAGCCGGTATCCACGTCGATGCGCTCGCCGGCGGCCAGCTCGCGTTCGACCACGCAGCCGCCGGCATGCACGAACACCCAGCCGTCGCCCTCCAGCTTCTGCATGATGAACCCCTCGCCGCCGAACAGGCCGGTCATCACCTTGCGCTGCAGGTGCACCCCGACCTGCACCCCGCGCGCGCCGGCCAGGAAGCTGTCCTTCTGGCAGATCAGCTTGCCGCCGTGCTCGTCGAGCTTCATCGGCAGCACGGTACCCGGGTAGGGCGCGGCGAAGGCGACCCTGGCCTTGCCCTGGCCGCCGTGCGTGTAGAGCGTGGCGAACAGGCTCTCACCGGTGATCACGCGCTTGCCCGCCGACAGCAGCTTGTCCATGAACCCGGCGCCCTCGCTTTCGTGGCGGCCGTCACCGAACACGGTATCCATGCGCACCGCGGCGTCCTTGTACATCAGCGCGCCGGCCTCGGCGATGGCGCTTTCGCCCGGGTCCAGCTCGATCTCCACGAACTGCATCTCGTGGCCGACGATGCGGAAGTCGATGTCATCGGCGCGGTTGCGGCGCCCGCCGACCGGTGGCGGCATCGGCGGTGGCGACGCCTGCCCGCCGAGCTCGGGCAGCGACCCGGCCGGCTGCCAGCCCTGCAGCCCCTCGCGCCAGGCCAGGGCGTCACGGTGCAGCTGGGCGTGGCGGCGGGCGGCCTCGTCGTCGAGCGGGCCGATACGGTCGGAGTGTCCGGGGGTGTGGAAGTACCACTGGCTCATGGGCGTGCCTGGCGGGAAGAAGACCGCCAGTCTATGACGCGGTGGCATGCGCAGGCACCTGCGATCGCTCCACCGGCCGCTGGCCGGTCAGCGCGCGTGCAGCGCCTTGTGCAATACGTCCAGCAACTGGCCGTCGTCCAGCCGCTGTTCCCAGTACATGATGCCGCCGAGCCGGTTGCGCCTGACGTACGCGGCCTTGATCGCCAGCGACTGCGGGTCGTCGTAGGTGATCAGCTGGCGGGTGGCGGGGTTCCACAGCCACGGCGCCTGCGCCTGGGGATCCCAGTGGCGCTCCCAGCCCGGCGCGCCGAGGCGGCCGCGCACGATCTCGCTCCAGTCGATGAAGCCGCCTTCGCTGCCGTACTTCCGGTACAGCCCGGCGTCGACCGGCTCCACGTCGCCGAAGCGGCGGCCATAGAACGGCACGCCGACATTGATCTTGCCCGCCGGCACGCCGGCCTCCAGGAAATAGCGCACCGCGCCTTCTGTGGTACGCGCGCCCGCCGGCGCCCGCGCCGAACGGGCCAGCCCGCTGTGGTGGCCGGTGGTCGGGGTCAGGCTGCCGTGGAAGTCGTAGGTCATCAGGTTGATCCAGTCCAGCGAGCGGACGATGCGCGGCAGTTCCAGGCCGTCGGCGAAGCGGCCCTCGGCGGCGGCGATGGTCAACAGGTAATGGCGCCTGCCGCCGCCTTCGCGGTCCAGGCGCGCGCGCAGCGCTTCCAACAGCACGGTGAAATTGCGGCGGTCGTCCGGGCTGTGGCTGATGTCGGCGTCGCCCAGGGTCGGGTACTCCCAGTCGATGTCCAGGCCGTCCAGGTCGAAGCGGCGCAGCAGGGCGACGCCGCTGTCGATGAAGCGCGCACGCGCCGCTTCGGTGGCCGCGGCCTCGGAGAAGTTGCCGGCGCCCCAGCCGCCGATGGACAGCACGATCTTCAGCGCGGGGTTGTCGGCGCGATGCGCGACGAGCGCGTGCACGTGCGCCGGGTCGACCTTGTCGGGCAGGTACACGCTGCCATCGGGTGCGACTTTGGCGAAGGCGAAGTTGACCACGTCCAGCTGCGCGGCCGGCAGCCGCGGCGGCGTCGGACCGTCGGTCACGTAGCCGATCAGGCGGAAGGGCTGCGCCAGTGCGGTGGCGGCGAATGCGAGCAGCGCGGTCGCCAGCAGGGCACGCAGGCGGCGATGGGGTGCGGACATGGAAGGCCCCGGCATGGATCAGCGCCCACTCTAGCCGCAACGGCGGACGCCGCCGCGTGCGGTAACGCCTGAAACCGTGTGAAGCGCGGCGGGGCGGGCGCACGCCGCCGGCCCTGCCCAGCCGCGCCCGGGTCAGCGCGCTTCGCGCAGATCGGTCGCCAGCGCCGCGGCTTCGGCGGCACAGTCGCGTGGCAGCGGTCGCGGGTGCCTGCGCGCGGCGGCGATTTCGCGCTTCGCCGCGTCCAGGTCGGCGCGGAACGCCGCGTTGTCGTGCAGGCGCGCGACCGTGGCCGCGCCCAACGCCTGGCCCTGCTGCACGTCGCTGTACCAGTGCACGTTGCACACCAGCCGGCTGTGGCCGTAGTTGCGGCCGCGCTCGAGCAGCGCGGTGGCTTGCCCGGGGGCGATCTCCGACAGGATCAACGCCCATGCCCAGCCGATGGCGGTGTGCCCCGACGGGTAGGAGCCGCTGCCGCGCAGGTGCGGTTCGTCGTCCGGGGTACAGGTCGGCTGGCCGTTGACCATGAACGGGCGTGGCCGCTGGTACCGGTTCTTGGCCGCGCGGGTGGCCGCGCTGGCGTCGATCAGGCTGCGCTGCAGCAGGCGGTACAGCGCCGGCGTGTGCGTGTCGTCGACCGCCACCCCCAGCGCGCAGCTGAACTGCCCGGCGCCGGCGGGAAAGCGCAGGTCGGCGTCGGCGCCGGCCTGGGTGAAGCGCGCGCTGCCGCGCAGTGCGATGGCCTCGCCGGCGACGGCGTCGTCCAGCGCCGCCCAGGCCGAGCCCGGCGCGGGCGGTGGCGGGCTCAGTGCCAGGCTGTCGGGAATCGCGTCCGCCTGCAGGTAACCGGTGGGCGCCGGTGCAGCTGGCGCGTCGTGGCCGGGGGCGTGCCGGGCAGGCGTGCCGGCGCAGGCGGCGAGCGCGGCGGCCAGGACGGTGACCGCGCCCAAGCGCAGCGCAAACGGGGAACGTGACATCAACGCGGGCATGATCGGCGGAACGGACCGGCATCATCGCACCGATGCCCCCGCCGACCTAGATGGCGCGGGCCCACGCGCTCAGCCGGCCGTCTTCCTCCTGCACCTCGATCGGGCCGCCGAACACCTCCGACAGCGGGCCCGCGCGCAGCAGCTCGCCGCGCGTGCCGTCGGCGAAGATGCGCCCGCCCTTCATCAGTACCACCCGCTGGATCTCGGGGATCACCTCGTCGATGTGGTGGGTGACCAGCACCAGGGTGATGCCCTGCCCGGCGAGGTGGCGCAGGCTGTCGATCAGGTGCTGGCGCGATACCAGGTCCAGGCCGGTGGATGGCTCGTCGAGCAGCAGTGCGCGCGGCTGGTTGACCAATGCGCGGGCGATCAGCACGCGGCGGGTCTCGCCGGCGGAAAGTTCGGCGTAGCTGCGGCCGAGCAGCGGCAGGGCGCGCGCCAGCGCGAGCGCCTGGCGCGCGCGCTCGCGCATGCTGTCGGTGACGTCGCGGTGCGCCGGCACCACGTAACTGGCGAAGAAGCCGGAGATCACCGCCTCCTCCACCCCCAGCCCGGGCATGTCGGCCAGGTTGCCGGACAGGTCGCCGCTGACGATGCCCAGCTGCGCGCGCAGCCGGTCCACCTGCCAGCGGGTCTGGCCCAGCACCTTGACCGGCACATGGCCGTCGGCGCGCGCCAGCGGGTACAGCTCGCGGGTGATCAGCTTGATGAAGGAGGACTTTCCGCAGCCGTTGGGGCCGAGGATGGCGGTGTGCTGGCCCTGCTCGATGCGCAGGGCCAGGTCGTGCAGGACCCGGACCTGGCCGCGGACGACGCAGGCGTGGTCGAGCTCGATCAGGGGGGCCGCGGTGGCGGCGGTGGCGGTGGACATCGTTCAGGCGGGAGTGGGCGGGGGCGGCGCAGCCTGAAGGATTGGACCAAAGTCGGGCGCCGGGTGGATGAAGTTTGCCGCCGCAGGCCCCATCATGTGTATCCACAGTTTCATCCGCCACCGAACGGCCTGGAGTTCCGCGATGCCCGATACCCTCCTCGACTTCCTCACCGGCGGCGTCGCCGGCCTGGGCTGGTGGGGCATGCTGGCAGTGCTGCTGGTGTTCACCCAGCTCACCATCTTCGCGGTCACCCTGTACCTGCACCGCAGCCAGGCCCACCGCGGCGTGGACTTCCACCCGCTGGTCGCGCACTTCTTCCGCTTCTGGACCTGGCTGACCACCTCGATGATCACCCGCGAGTGGGTGGCCATCCATCGCAAGCACCACGCCAAGGTGGAAACCGACGAGGACCCGCACAGCCCGGTGACCAAGGGCATCGGCCGCGTGTTCTGGCGCGGCGTCGAGCTGTACCGCGAGGCCCGCACGATGCGCGCCGACATCGAGCAGTACGGCCGCGGCGCGCCCGAGGACTGGATCGAACGCCGGCTCTACACCCCGCACGCCAACCTCGGCCCGGTGGTGCTGTTCGCGCTGAACTTCGTGCTGTTCGGCCTGCCGGGCATCGCCCTGTGGGCGATCCAGATGGCATGGATCCCGTTCTGGGCCGCCGGCGTGGTCAACGGCCTGGGCCACTGGTGGGGTTACCGCAACTTCGAATCGGCCGACACCTCGACCAACCTGACGCCGTGGGCGTTCTGGATCGGCGGCGAGGAGCTGCACAACAACCACCACGCCTTCCCCAGTTCGGCGCGCTTCTCGATGCGCCGCTGGGAGTTCGACATCGGCTGGCAGGCGATCCGCCTGCTGCAGGCGCTGGGCCTGGCCAAGGTGCTGCGCGTGGCGCCGACCATGGACATCCGCCCGAACATCGCCGTGCCCGATACCGACACCCTCAAGGCACTGCTGTCGCACCGCTTCCAGGCGATGACCGATTACCAGCGCAACGTGTTCGCCCCGGCCCTGCGTGAAGAGGCGGCCGCCGCCGGCGCCAAGCTGCGCAAGATGCTGCCGCGGCGCATGCGCAAGGGCCTGGTCAATGACGGCCGCTGGCTCAAGCCGGCCTGCCGCGAGCAGCTGCAGCAGTGGGTGAGCCAGCGCCCGCGCATCCAGCTGCTGGTGGAGCACCGTGCGCGCCTGTCGGCACTGCTGGAGGCGCGCACCCATGACGCCGCCGAACGCCTGCGCCACCTGCAGCAGTGGTGCCACGAGGCCGAGGCCAGCGGCGTGGCCGCGCTGCAGGCCTATGCGGCGCGGCTGAAGGGTTACTCGCTCAACGCGGCATGACCACCCGCGCCGCCGCACCGGGCCATGGGCGCCGCCCCGCGCGGCGCCTGCCGGCCCTGCTGGCGGCGCTGCTGCCCTGGGCCGCACCGGCGCAGGTGCAGGACGCCGGCGACTACCTGCGGCGCATGGATCTGGATGGCGACGGCCGGGTCGCGCCGGACGAATACCTGCGGTGGATGCGCTACGCCTTCGAGCGCATGGACCGCGACGGCAACGGCGTGCTGGAGCCGGCGGAACAGCCCGGCGGCCGCGGCCGGCCGATCACCCGCGACCAGCACGAGCAGGCGATCCTCGCCCGATTCCACCGGCAGGATGCCAACGGCGATGGCTTCCTGGATGCACGCGAGCTGATGGCGCCGCCGCGTTGACCGTGGCTCTCCCGGCCTGGCGGGGCCTGCCCGACAAGCGGCCATGCCGGGAACGCCCGGGCGCGGGGCAAGCCCCGCACCCGCGCTGTGTGGGGTGGCCTGCGTCGTAGATGCGGGGCTTGCCGCGCATGCAGCATTCCCGGTGAAGCCGCACCCGCGGCAATCCCGCCTCTGCCGGTGGCCTGCCGCCTGCCCGGAGCGACAGCGCGGCGCGGCGGCGTGGTCCCACGCCTACAATGGCCGCCATGCCCGAACTGCCCGAAGTAGAAACCACCCGCCGCGGCCTGGAACCGCACCTGCAGGGGCGCCGCATCCATGGCGTGATCCTGCGCCGGCCGGACCTGCGCTGGCCGATTCCGCCGGACATCGAGCGGGCGCTGCCCGGCCAGCGCATCGCCGCGATCCGCCGCCGCGCCAAGTACCTGCTGCTCGATACCGATGCCGGCAGCGCGCTGCTGCACCTGGGCATGTCCGGCAGCCTGCGCGTGCTGCCCGGCGACACCCCGGTGCGCGCGCACGACCACGTCGACATCAGCCTCGAGGACGGGCGCCTGCTGCGTTTCAACGACCCGCGCCGGTTCGGTTGCCTGCTCTGGCAGCCGCCGGGCCAGACCCACGAACTGCTGCGCGGGCTCGGCCCCGAGCCGCTGGACGCGGCGTTCGACGGCGACTACCTGTTCGCGCGCAGCCGCGGCCGCAGCGCACCGGTCAAGAGCTTCCTGATGGACCAGCGCATCGTCGTCGGCGTCGGCAACATCTATGCCGCCGAAAGCCTGTTCATGGCCGGGATCAATCCGCTGCGCGAGGCCGGCAAGGTGTCGCGCGAGCGCTACCAGCGCCTGGCCACCGCGGTGAAGGACATCCTCGGCCATGCCATCACCCGCGGCGGCACCACCCTGCGTGATTTCATCAGTCCCGACGGCGCCCCCGGCTACTTCGAGCAGGAGTTGTCGGTGTACGGGCGCGAGGGCCAGGCCTGCGTGCGCTGCGGGCGCCCGCTGCGCCATGCCAGCATCGGCCAGCGCGCCAGCGTGTGGTGCGGCCACTGCCAGCGCTGAGCGGCCGCGGCGGGCCGGCGCGCGGCCGGGCCCGCCTTCACCCGCGGCTTACCTTCGTTCACCCGCCGCTACCTATCATCCGCCCACCCCCTAACCGGACGACCGCATGGATCGACGCGACTTCCTCCAGCGCGCCTCGCTGGCCTTGGCCGCCTTCGGACTGCCGGCGCTGCCGGCCTGCGCCGCCGCCGAACGGCAGGTGGGCCTGCGTCGCATCGGCCAGCCGCAGCCGTTCGACTTCGCCGCGCTCAAGGGCCAGGCGCGCGCGCTGTCGCAGGCACCGTACCGCAGCCACAAGCGCACCCTGCCGCCGGAAGTGGAGGCGCTGGACTGGGACCAGTACCAGTCCATCCGCTACCGCCAGGACCACGCGCTGTGGGCCGACCAGCCCGGCAGGTTCCAGGCCAGGTTCTTCCACCTGGGCCTGTACTTCCATTCGCCGGTGCGCATGTTCGACGTGGTCGGCGGCCAGGCGCAGGAGCTGGCCTACGACGGCGCCGCGTTCGATTACGGCAACAGCGGCATCCACGGCGGGCGGCTGCCGCCAGACCTGGGCTTCGCCGGCTTCCGCCTCAACACCCGCAGCGACACCGAGCGCGACTTCGCCGCGTTCCTGGGCGCCAGCTACTTCCGCGCGGTGGGCAAGGAGGGCCAGTACGGCCAGTCCGCGCGCGGACTGGCGATCGACACCGGTACCGGCAGGCCGGAGGAATTCCCCGATTTCATCGCCTACTACCTGGAACAGCCGGCGCGCGATTCGGACACCGTGGTGGTCTATGGCCTGCTGGATTCGCCGAGCGTGGCCGGCGCCTACCGCTTCGCCATCACCAACGGCGACGTGCTGCTGATGGACATCGACAGCGCGCTGTACCCGCGCCGCGAGATCGAGCGGCTGGGCATCGCCCCGTGCACCAGCATGTACCAGGTGGGCGAGAACGACCGCCGCATGGCCTGGGACTGGCGCCCGGAAATCCACGATACCGACGGCCTGTCGATGTGGAGCGGCGCCGGCGAGTGGATCTGGCGCCCGCTGTGCAACCCGGCGCAGCTGCGCTTCAACATGTTCGTGGACAACAACCCGCGCGGCTTCGGCCTGCTGCAGCGCGACCGCAATTTCGACCATTACCAGGACGACGGCGTATTCTACGAGAAGCGCCCGTGCCTGTGGGTCGAGCCGAAGGGGCAATGGGGAGAGGGCTCGGTGCAACTGGTGGAGATTCCCACCGTCGACGAGACCTTCGACAACATCGTCGCGTTCTGGAACCCGAAGCAGAAGCCGCAGCCGGGGCAGGAACTGCTGGTCGGCTACCGGCTGTACTGGGGCGCGCAACCGCCGGCGCGGCCGCCGCTGGGCTACTGCGTGGCCAGCCGCACCGGGCTGGGCGGGGTGATCGGCAAGAAGCGCGAGTACTTCTCCTGGCGCTTCGCGGTGGACTTCGAGGGCGGCGACCTGGCCAGCCTGATCGACAAGGCCGAGGTCGAGGCGGTGGTGCAAGCCAGCAGTGGCCGGGTGGAAGTGGTGTCGGCCCGGCCGCTGCGCGAGATCAACGGCTACCGCGCCATGTTCGACCTGGTGCCGCCCGACAACGGGACCGGGCAGATCGACATCCGCCTGTACCTGCGTAGCGGCGGCAGGGCCCTTACCGAGACCTGGCTCTACCAGTACAACCCGCCGCCGGCGGACCAGCGCACGCTGTACTGAGCCGCCGCGCCGGTGCACTGCCGGGTGCCGCCGGCAGCGTGCGCCCGGCCCGCTGGGCGATGCCGAACCCGCGCAGCGGCCGGCACAGCGGCAGGCATCCGTTGACAGCATCGCCCGATCGCGCCTAAAACGGCCGACGGTCCGTCGCCGCCCGGGGAAGGCGCATGGCGCGAGGCGACCGTAGCGCAAGGGCCCTCCACGGCGCCGCAAGGGCGGACCTGGCGCGCCCGCGGTGACGACGACAACGAGATCGGGATGCCATGACGCAGAAAACCCGCTGGTCGCAGTTCGGTGTGCTCATCACGGTGTTTTTTTTCTGGGGCTTCGTCGCCGCCAGCAACGACATCCTGATCCCGGTCTTCCAGAAGGCCTTCAACCTCAGCCACGCGCAGAGCCAGCTGGTGTCGTTCGCGTTCTACATCGCCTACACGGTCGGCTCGCTGGTCTATTTCGGCGTCTCCCGGCTCGCCGGCCAGGACCTGCTCAGCCGCATCGGCTACCGCAACGGCATCTGCCTGGGCCTGCTGGTGTCGGCGCTGGGCACGCTGCTGTTCTATCCGGCGGCCAACAGCGGCTCGTTCGTGCTGATGCTGTCGGGCCTGTTCATCGTCGGCCTGGGGTTCTCGCTGCAGCAGATCGCGGCCAACCCGCTGGCCATCGTGATGGGCAATCCGGCCACCGGCGCGCAGCGCCTGACCCTGGCCGGCGGGGTCAACAACTTCGGCACCACCATCGGCCCGCTGCTGGTCAGCGTGGCGATCTTCGGCAGCGTGGCCAGCGGCAACACCGAAGCCAGCATCGAGAGCGTCAAGATGCCCTACCTGGTGCTGGGCGCGGCCTTCGTGCTGGTGGCGCTGTTCCTGAAGTTCTCCTCGGTGCCCAACCATATCGACCTGGAGGGCGTCGCCCGCAGCGAGGCGCAGGACACCGCCAGCCTGGCGCACCGGTCCTCGGCGTTCGCCTACCCGCAGCTGCTGCTGGGCATGCTCGCGATCTTCCTCTACGTCGGGGTGGAGGTGTCCACCGGCGCGCACCTGCCGGCCTACATGCGCGAGCACCTGGGCGTGGACACGGCCGCGGTCGCGCCCTACGTGTCGCTGTACTGGGCCAGCCTGATGATCGGCCGCTGGACCGGCGCCGCCGGCGCGTTCGAGATTGGCGGCGGCGCCAGGCGCATGCTGACCCTGGTCCTGCCGTTCGTCGCCTTCGGTGTGTTCCTGGCGGTGAACGCGGCGCTGCGCCACGAGGTGGCGCAGTTCTACGGCTATGCCGGGGTGATCGTGGTGATGATCGCCGCCACCCTGCTCAGCCGCGGCAACCCGGCGCGGATGCTGCTGTACTTCGCCTTGTGCGGCATCGCCGCGCTGCTGGTGGGCATGGCCAGCGACGGCCGCACCAGCGCCATGGCCTTCATCAGCTCGGGCCTGTTCTGCAGCACCATGTGGCCGTGCGTGTTCGCACTGGCCATCGCCGGGCTCGGCCGCCACACCAACCAGGGCAGCAGCCTGCTGGTGATGATGATCATGGGCGGCGCGCTGGTGCCGCTGCTGCAGGGCGTGCTGGCCGACACCGCCGGCATCCACATGAGCTTCTGGGTGGGCGTGGCGTGCTTCGCCTACCTGGCGTTCTACGCGCTGCGCTCGGCCGCGATCCTGCGCCGCCAGGGCATCGACCTGGACCGGCTGGCCGCCGAAGGCGGGCATTGAGCCCGCCGCTGGCCCGCCGCCGCGCCGGCCGCGGATGCCGGCGCCACGGCCGTGCGGTCACAGGGGCAGCGGCGCCTGCATCGGTTCGATCCGGCCCTCGCCGCGGGTGATCTTCTTGAACTCGGCGCGGCTGACCGACACGTAGCGGTCGTTGCCACCGATCTCCACCTGC
Source organism: Stenotrophomonas acidaminiphila (assembly GCA_002951995.1). NCBI lineage: Bacteria > Pseudomonadati > Pseudomonadota > Gammaproteobacteria > Lysobacterales > Lysobacteraceae > Stenotrophomonas > Stenotrophomonas acidaminiphila. The sequence continues at coordinate 3,596,670 of CP019797.1, read as the reverse complement.
GGCCCGTCCTGCACCGCAAAGCCGTTCCCGTCCACGCGCACGGTCATGGTTGCCTTCTTGCCGCTGTGGCAGATGGTCTTGATCTCCTGCATCTCGTCGGCCCACGCCAGCAGGTACTGGCTGCCCTCGAACAGCTCGCCGCGGAAATCGGTGCGCAGGCCGTAGCACAGCACCGGGATGCGCAGCTGGTCCACCACCTCGCTCAGTTGCCACACCTGCGCCTTGGTCAGGAACTGCGCCTCGTCCACCAGCACGCAGCCCAGCCGCCCGTGCGCGGCGATGTCGCCTTCGACCAGGCGCTGCAGGTCGGTGTCGTGGTCGAAAGCGGTGGCCTCGGCCTGCAGACCGATCCGCGAGGCGACCACGCCGTGGCCGGCGCGGTGGTCCAGGCGCGGGGTCAGGATCGCCACGCGCATGCCGCGTTCGCGGTAGTTGTGCGCCGATTGCAGCAAAGTGGTGGTCTTCCCGGCGTTCATCGCCGAGTAGTAGAAGTAGAGCTTGGCCATGGGGCATTTTAGCCGGGCGCGTGGTCCAGGCGCGCACCGGTATCGAGGGGCTCCCCCAAGGGCACCGGTTACCCGGAAACCGAGCTCAGCTCATGCCGACGGCTGCCGAAACCCGGGCGCGCAAGACGCAGGCGATTACGGCCTGTCCATGACCGGTCGGCCGACCCTGACCTGGGAGAAAAGTGTGGGACCAACACGCTCCTTCCAGTCCATGTCCTGTTGTCGAAAGTATTGCTGGGGTTGCCAGAGCGAAGAGTGATAGAACTTGCCGCCCGGAATACGTGTCGATGGGACGGCCGCCGCATCGTGAGAGGCCGATGGAGCCCCGCTTCCACCTTCCAGCAGAGGCCCCACGATGGTCACGTTGCCCCCGAAACCCGTGCGGCTTCCGGTCACTTCGCGCATGCCTCGCCGCAGCACCCTCGCCAGCTTCGGCCTGGCGACTTCGTCCCCGTAGCGTGTATATATCGAAGAGCCGGACGCCAGAGCCTGAGAGCGTTCTGCCGCAGTCAGGTTGGCCCAGTATTTTTCACGAAGCACTACGAGTTCCGGATAGCCCCGTTCGGCGGCCATATCCATCCATACGTAGGCCGTGGCGGGATCGCGGTGAAGTCCAAACCGGCCTTCCAGGTAGGCCTCGGCGATGATGGCCTGTGAGGGCTTGTCGGAATAGCTTGCTGCACGCAGAAGCGCCTTCATCCCCCTCTCGTGGTGGCCGCGTCCCAGAAGGTCCATGCCGAAATTCCGATACAGGATGTCCGGGTGGGACGACAGGAGCCCCGCAGCTACAAGATCCTGGTCGAATTCCTGTGGCACGCCCGACGACTGTGCGGTTGCGGCGCTGGTGGGTAAAACAGCGATACAGACGGCTGCAAGTAGCAACACCCCTACATTCCCTATTCTGCGCATACAGCCTCCGGATCCTTGGCTGTGGCGGAGCGTAGCACATGGATTCTCGCTAGAATCCATAACGATATCCCCCCATACCCATGCTGGACTCCCTCAATCCCCCCAACGCGCGGCGGTGCTGCACACCCAAGGCCCCCTGTTGGTGCTGGCCGGCGCCGGCAGCGGCAAGACCCGGGTGATCGTGGAGAAGATCGCCCACCTGATCGGCAGTGGCCGCTACAGCGCCCGCCGCATCGCCGCGATCACCTTCACCAACAAGTCGGCCAAGGAAATGCGCGAGCGCGTGGCCAAGCGCCTGCACGGTGGGCAGGCCGAGGACGTGACCATCTGCACGTTCCACGCGCTGGGGCTGAAGTTCCTGCAGATCGAACACGCCGCGGTGGGGCTGAAGCGCGGGTTCTCGATCTTCGATGCCGACGATGCGGCCGCCCAGGTCAAGGACCTGCTCGGCGGCGGCAATGCCAAGCCCGACGACATCGAGGACATGAAGAACCTGATTTCGCGGGCCAAGAACAGCGGCCTGTCGCCGGAACAGGCGATGGCCGCCGCGCGCAGCAACCGCGAGAAGGACGCAGCGATGGTCTACGCGCTGTACCAGGCGCGGCTGACCGCCTTCAACGCGGTCGATTTCGACGACCTGATCCGGTTGCCGGTGCAGGTGCTGGAAGAGAACCCGGACATCGCCCTGGCCTGGCGCGAACGCATCGGCTACCTGCTGGTGGACGAGTGCCAGGACACCAACGATGCCCAGTACCGGCTGCTCAAGCAGCTGGCCGGCCCGGCCGGCAACTTCACCTGCGTGGGCGACGACGACCAGTCGATCTACGCCTGGCGTGGCGCCAACCCCGAGAACCTGCAGAACATGGCGGTGGAATACCCGTCGCTGCAGATCATCAAGCTCGAACAGAACTACCGTTGTTCCAACCGCGTGCTGCGCGCGGCCAACGCGCTGATCGCGCACAACCCGCACGAGCACCTGAAGACGCTGTGGTCCGACCAGGCCGACGGCGAGCGCATCCGCGTGTGGGAATGCCGCAACAGCGAGCACGAAGCGGAAAAGGTGGCCGCCGAGATCCAGTTCATTGCCACCAGCCGGCGCGCGCCCTGGAGCGATTTCTGCATCCTGTTCCGCGGCAACTTCCAGAGCCGGCCACTGGAAAAGGCGCTGCAGATGGTCGGGGTGCCCTACCACCTGACCGGCGGCACCGTGTTCCTGGAACGGCAGGAAGTGAAGGACACCCTGGCCTGGCTGCGGCTGCTGGTGAACCCCGACGACGACACCGCGTTCATGCGCGCGGTACAGGCGCCCAAGCGCGACGTCGGCGCCGGTACCCTGGCCAAGCTGGCGGAGCTGGCATCGGACAAGGGCATGTCGATGGCGCAGGCCGCCGAGGCGATGGGCGCGCTGGCGCAGTTGCCGCCGCGCGCGGCCAACAGCCTGAGCCGCTTCACCGACATCCTGCGCGCGCTGCGCATGGACATGCGGCAGATGTCCTCCGGCGACCTGGTGCGGCGCGTGGCCAAGGATTCGGGCCTGCTGGCCGAGCTGCGCCACCAGGCCAAGGACACCGCCGGCTACGAGCGCCGCGCCGCCAACCTCGAGGAGCTGGCCTCGTGGTTCGAGAACGGCCCGCGTGGCGCCAGTGCCGCGGACATGGCCGCGCAGCTGGCGCTGATCTCGCGCAGCGACAAGGACGACGGCGGCAACCAGGTGCGGATGATGACCCTGCACGCCTCCAAGGGCCTGGAGTTCCCGTATGTGTTCATCGTCGGCTGCGAGGACGGCGTGCTGCCGCACCAGGTCAGCCTCGACGAGGGCAACCTGCAGGAAGAGCGGCGCCTGCTGTACGTGGGCATCACCCGCGCCAAGATCCAGCTGTGGATGAGCTACAGCCGCCTGACCCGCAAGTTCGGCGAGCACGTGCGGCTCAAGCCCAGCCGCTTCTTCGACGAGCTGCCGGCGGCCGAGATCCAGCGCGACGGCGCCGACCCGGTGGCCGACGCCGCGCACAAGAAGGAACGCGCGCAGGCCGGGCTGGCGGCGATCCAGGCGCTGTTCGACTAGCCGCCGGCGGGCGCTTGCGCCCACGCCTGCGTGGAGCGACCCTGCATGCAACGACCGCGGCGGGCTAGGCAATGCTGATAGAAACCGAACGACTGCGCCTGCGCCTGCTGCGCGACGACGACGGCGATGCCGCGGCGATGCTGGAGCTGCTCAACGAGCCGGGCTTCCACCGCTACATCGGCGACCGCGGGGTGCGGACCCTGGAACAGGCGCGGGACTGCATCCGCAACGGGCCGATGGTGAGCTACGAACGGCACGGCTACGGCATGTACGCGGTCGAGCGGCGCAGCGACGGCGCCTGGCTGGGCAATGCCGGGCTGGTGCACCGCGCCGCGCTGCCGCATGCCGATCTCGGCTACGCCCTGCTCGCGCGGCATACCGGCCAGGGCTATGCGCTGGAGGCGGCGCGGGCGGTGCTGGGCCATGCACGCGCTGTGCTGCGGCTGGGGGCGCTGTGCGCGATCGTGACGCCGGGCAACGCGCGGTCGGTCGCATTGCTGGAAAAGCTTGGATTCCAGGCCAACGGCAGCGTGCGCCTGCCCGGCAAGGACGAGGACCTGCTGCTGTTCCTCAACACGCCGGCGACGGGCTAGCTGTGATCTCTCAGTAGGTTGTTCATCCGGGGCATCGCTGGAAGATGGGGGTTACGAAGCCAACCAGCCCCCAGGAGCCCCGGATGAACCTGCATAAACATGCCCGTTTGAGCCCACGCGGTCGAGCCCTGCTTGTGGACCGCATCCTGGTACAGGGCCTGCGCATCGAAGAGGCCGCCCACGCGGCCGGCGTGAGCGTACGCACGGCCTATAAGTGGCTCAAGCGCTACCGGGAGGAGGGTCCGGGTGGTTTGACGGACCGCAGCTCCCGACCGCATTCCAGTCCCCACGCCCTATCCCCGGTGATCGTGGCGCAGGTGCTGGAGCAGCGCCGCTCACGCCAGACCTATCGCCAGATCGCCCAGCGCCTGTCCGTGGCGCCAAGCACCATCGCCCGGGTGCTGCGCCGCGCCGGCCTGCATCGGCTGGCCGAACTGGAACCGGCGCTGCCGCACAACCGCTACGAATACGCCCTACCGGGCCAACTGCTGCATCTGGATATCAAGAAGCTGGGGCGGATCGGCTCCCCCGGCCACCGTGTCACCGGCGACCGGTCGCGCCGGCACCGGGGCATCGGCTGGGAATACGTCCACCTGGCCATCGACGATCACTCGCGCGTGGCCTTCGCCTCCATCGAGCCGGACGAGCGCGGGACCAGTGCCTGCAAGGCCCTGATCCGTACGGTGCGCTACTACCGCAGCCTGGGCGTGTGCTTCGAGCGGGTGTTGACCGACAATGGCACCTGCTACAGGTCGCGCCGCTTCCAGCGCCTGGTCCGTCGGCTCGGCCTGCGCCACCTGCGCACGCGTCCCTATACGCCCCGCACCAACGGCAAGGCCGAACGTCTGGTGCAGACCAGCCTGCGCGAATGGGCCTATGCCCGCGCCTATGACAACTCCGGGCAGCGCGCCGATGCCCTCCATGGCTGGTTGCACCACTACAACTGGCACCGCCCTCACGCCAGTCTTGGCTACAAACCACCCATCTCCCGCATACCACTGAACAACCTGCTGGGTTTACACACCTAGGCCGCGCCGCACCTGGGACGTGCCCGGGCGGCGGGGCGCGCCTGCCGGAGGCATGGCCGCGGCATGCATCGCGGCGCGGCGGTGGGCCTTGGCCGCTGGCGGGGCGTCCACGGTGATGCCCCCTGCGGGGCAAGCCCCGCAGCTACGTTGGCTCAATCGTCCAGCCGGGACTGCAGCTGTGCCAGCTGCTCCTGCAGCGCCGCCACGGTGGCTTCGAGCTGCGCCACGCGGTCTTCCAGCGCGCCGTTGCCCGCGGCCGCGCCCGCGGGTGCGCGGAACTGCGCCGCCAGCGCGTCCACGTCCACCGGGCCGCCGAGCAGGTGCATGTAGCGGTCCTCGCGCTGGCCGGCCGCGCGTGGCAGCTGCACCGCCAGCCCCCGCTGGATCAGGCGCCCGAGCTGGTGGCGCAGGTCCTCGGCGTCGGCGAACTTCGCCATCCGCTCGCTGCGCGTGGCCAGCTCGCCGGCGGTCTGCGGGCCGCGCAGCAACAGCAGGCCCAGCAGCGCGACCTGCTGCCGTGGCAGGTCCAGCTTGCCGCCAAGCAGGTGTTCATAGCGTTCGGCGCGCGCGGAGAAATGCTGGCGCGCCAGGCCCATCGCTTCCAGCTGGCGCAGGGCGTGCTGCACGGTACCCGCATCCAGGTTCATCACCGGGTCGCGCGCGGTCTTCTGGTTGGCCGCGGTCTGGGCGGCGTTGACGGTCAGCGGGTAGGTCTCGGGCGTGGTCGCTTCCTTCTCGACCAGGCAGCCGAGCACGCGCATCTGCGCGGCGTCGAGCACGGGTACGGGCAAGGGGGCAGGGGTGTCGGTCATCGTGTCGGCATCCGGTCGCGCGAGGGGGCGCAAGCATAGCCGAGGGCGCGTCGCCGACGCCGGGCGGGTGGCGAGCCGGTAAACTTGCCGGGTTTTCGTTCTGTCCGGTAGCCGTGCCCATGTCCCGAATCCGCCACTCCCTCCTGCTCGCTGGCGCGCTGCTGTCGCTGGCCGCGTGCAGCACGTCCCGGCCCCTGGTCCACGGCGAGCCCGCCGTCCCGGCGCCGCTGGCGGCCGCCAGCGATGGCCCCAATGACAACCTGAACGCGGTGCTGTGGGTGCAGCGCTCGCAGGAATACCGCGCCAACGCCCTGCAGACCTGGCGTGCCGCCGCCGCGCAGCTGGACCGCGCGCTCGCCGACCCGTCCTGGACCGCGCTGCTGCCGCAGGAAGGCGGCAGCCAGCAGTCGCCCGGGCTGAAGCCGGCGGTGGTGGTGGACGTGGACGAAACCGTGCTGGACAACTCGCCCTACCAGGCGCGGCTGGTGCGCAACGGCGGCAGCTACGACGACGTCAGCTGGGACGCCTGGGTGTCCGAAGGCAAGGCCGGCGCGGTGCCGGGCGCGGTCGAGTTCGCGCAGGCCGCGGCGGCCAAGGGCGTGACCATGATCTACGTCACCAACCGCACCGAGCACATGAAGGACGTCACCCTGGCCAACCTGCGCCGGCTGGGCTTCCCGGTGGCCGGCGACGACGTCTACCTGGGCCTGGACAAGTACGTGGCCGGCTGCGAGCAGGAAGGCAGCGAGAAGGCCTGCCGCCGCCAGCTGGTGGCGCGGCAGTACCGGGTGCTGATGCAGTTCGGCGACCAGCTCAGCGACTTCGCCGCGATCGGGGTCAACACCCAGGCCGGCCGCGATGCGCTGCTGCAGGCCCACCAGGGCTGGTTCGGGCAGCGCTGGTGGATGCTGTCCAATCCCACCTATGGCGGCTGGGAGCCGGCGCAGTTCAACAATGCCTGGTCGTTGCCCGAAGCCGAGCGCCGCGCCGCCAAGCGCGCCGCGCTGGAGCTGGCCCAATGAGCCGCGGGCCGATGCCGCTGCGCACCGACGAGCGCCTGATCTTCGCGCTGGACGTGCCTGGGCGCGCCGAGGCCATCGACTGGGTCGAGCGGCTGGGCGATGCGGTGTCGTTCTACAAGATCGGCATGGAACTGCTGGCTTCGGGCGAGTACTTCGCCGTGCTGGACGAACTGGCCAGGCGCGACAAGCGCGTGTTCGTGGACCTGAAGTTCTTCGATATCCCGGCCACCGTCGCCGGCGTCATCCGGCGGCTGTCGCAGTGGCCGGTGAGCTACTGCACGATCCACGGCTGGCATCCGGCGATGATGCAGGCTGCCGCCGCGGCCAACACCTCGGACATGCGGCTGCTGGCGGTGACCGTGCTGACCTCGATGGGCCGCCCCGACCTGGCGCAGATGGGCATCGACCGCGAGCCGGTGGACGTGGTGGTGGAACGCGCGCTGGCCGCGCAGCGCGCCGGCATCGACGGCGTGATCGCCTCCGGCCAGGAGGCCGCGCCGATCCGCGCCGCCACCGGCCGTGGTTTCTCCATCGTCTGCCCGGGCATCCGTCCCGGCGGCCCGGTGGGTGACGACCAGCAGCGCACCGTCGGCGTGGACCAGGCGTTCGCCGATGGCGCCGACGCCATCGTCGTCGGCCGGCCGATCCGGCTGGCGCCGGATCCGCGCGCCGCAGCCCAGGCCATGCAGCGCGAGATTGCGGATTTCTTCAATTGAAAATCAATGAGTTAAGTATTGATTTATGAAGTGTTGCATTAACTGAAGCGGGCGCGTAGGCTGTGCCCCGTCCCGGCCCTGCCGGTGATGTGTCACATGTCCCCGGCTCCGCCGGCTTGAGGAGGTTCGCCACCGGCAACGGGGCGGCCTCTTTTTTTTGCCTGCAACCCGGGCGGCGCCGGTTTCGCGTCCGCGCTTGCCGCTGTCACCGTGCAGGCCGCAAGATGCGACGGCCCCGGGGGAGGACCAACGACGCCATGCCACGCCGTTCATCTCGCAGCCGTTCGCGTCTGGTCCTGCTCTCCCTGTGCGCCGTGGCGGTCCTCGCCGCCGGGTGCCGGCGCACGCCCGAGCCCTTGCCGGGTGCGGCCACTGAGCCGGCAGCGGCCGTGCGCCAGCTGGTCCAGCACCTGCACGACAACGACCTGGCCGGCTATGCCCGCGCGGCGGTGCCGCCGGCGCAGTACGCGGAGCTGGAGGCGGCCTGGGCCCAGGGCCACAGCCGCTGGCCGCTGGACCAGTTGCCCCTGCACGACAAACTGCCGGCGCTGCTGGCCACGCTGTCCGCGCCCGATGCCGAAACCCGGCTGCAGCGCGCGTTCAAGGCGCAGATCGCCGGGCAGGCCGCCGGCGTGCGCCAGGCCGCGCACTCGCTGGGCCTGTTCGGCGAGCAGTACATCAGCCACCAGGGCGACTACAGCGACGACGAGCGCGCCCACTACGTGCAGCTGGTCAAGGCGCTCAGCGCCTGGGCCCAGGCCGCGCCGCTGTCCGATCCCAAACTGGCCCGCTCGACCATCACCACCCTGACCACCGCCGCGCGCGCCACCGGCCTGGACAGCGACGCCGCGCTGCAGGCGGCGGGCATGACCGGCAGCCTGCAGCGGCTGTCACCGTTCGCCGCGGCCAGCAAACAGGTGCTGGCCAGTTACGGGTTGTCGCTGGACGACAGCGTGGCGCAGATGCGCACCGGCCTGGCCAGCCAGGACGGCGACCATGCCGTGGTCCACGTGCAGTACCCGCTGGCCGGCCACGACATCGACCTGCAGGTGGCACTGCAGCGCCGGGAGGGCCACTGGTACCTGGCCCGCACCCTGGCCGAAGTGGACGCGGTACTGGCGGCCGCGCGTGCCGCCGCGCCGCCACCGGCGGACACCGTGTCCCCCGGGGCCGGCACCGCCGCCGACGCGGATGCCCACGCCGGGAACAGCCGGGCGGCGGCAGCTACGCCATAATGTCGCCGATGTCGAAACAGAATCCAGGGCCCGACCAGGGCGAACTCCTGCCGCCGGGCGACACCAGCGCCGCGGCCGCCTCCCCCCTGCCGGCCACGGCCGGCCGACCGCCCGTACGCCCGGGCCGGCGCCCGCTGTGGGCGCGCCTGCTGGGCCGCCTGATCGAGCCGTGGCTCGGCCTGAAGATCGAGCCCGAGCAACTGCAGCACGACCCGGCGCAGCCGGTGGTCTACGTGCTGGAGGACTACGGACTGTCCAACGCGCTGATCCTGGACAAGGCCTGCCGCGACGCCGGGCTGCCGTCGCCGCTGGTGCCGCTGGCCGGCGACCCGACCGGGCGCAAGCGCGCCTACGTCGCGCTGTCGCGGCGCTCCAGCAACAACGCGCTGATCCCCGAGCAGCGCGGCGCCCGCACCCACTCCGACTCGCTGGCGCGGCTGCTGCAGGCGCACCGCGCCAACCCGGCGCTGGACGTGCAGCTGGTGCCGGTGTCGATCTTCGTCGGCCGCGCGCCGGACAAGCAGAGCGGCTGGTTCGCGGTGCTGTTCTCGGAGAACTGGGCGCTGGTCGGCCGCTTCCGCCGCCTGCTGGCGGTGCTGCTCAACGGCCGCGACAGCATCGTGCGCTTCGCCGCGCCGATTTCGCTGCGCGAGACCGTGGAAGAGGGGCTGGAGCCCGAACGCACCGTGCGCAAGCTGCAGCGCGTGCTGCGCGCGCACTTCCGCCGCATCCGTGAATCGATCATCGGCCCGGACCTGTCCACCCGCCGCCTGCTGGTGGACAAGGTGCTGGAAGCCGAGCCGGTGCGCGAGGCCATCACCGCCCAGGCCAAGCGCGACAACTCCCGGCCGGCCGATGCCTGGAAGAAGGCGCAGGGCTATGCCTGGGAGATCGCCGCCGACTATTCCAGCCCGGTGGTGCGCTCGGCCAGTTTCATGCTGACCCACGTCTGGAACCGCATCTACGCCGGCGTGCTGGTCCACCACCTGGACAAGTTCAAGGAAGCCGCGCCCGGGCACGAAGTGATCTACGTGCCCAGCCACCGCAGCCACATGGACTACCTGCTGCTGAGCTACCTGCTGTACGACCGCGGCATCGTGCCGCCGCACATCGTGGCCGGCATCAACCTCAACCTGCCGGTGGTCGGCACGCTGCTGCGCAAGGGCGGCGCGTTCTTCATCCGCCGCAGCATCCGCGGCAACGCGCTGTACTCGGCGGTGCTGAGCGAATACGTGGCGCAGCTGGTGGCCGGTGGCTATTCGATCGAGTACTTCGTCGAGGGCGGGCGCTCGCGTACCGGGCGCCTGCTGCAGCCCAAGGGCGGCATGATCTCGATGACCCTGCGCGCGTTCCTGCGGCAGCCGCGCAAGCCGGTGCTGTTCCAGCCCATCTACATCGGCTACGAGAAGCTGATGGAGGGCAACAGCTACCTGGACGAGCTGTCCGGGCGGCCGAAGGAAAAGGAGTCGATCTGGGCGCTGCTGTGGGGCATCCCCAAGGTGCTCAAGCAGAATTACGGCCAGGTGGTGGTCAACTTCGGTGAGCCGATCGCGCTGAACGACGTGCTGGCCGAGAAGGCGCCGGAATGGGATGGCCAGCCGGTGTCCGAGGACGAGAAGCCGTCGTGGCTGTCGAGCACGGTCGATACCCTGGCCGAGCAGATCCAGGTGCGCATCAACGGCGCCGCCGACGTCAACCCGATCAACCTGTTGGCGCTGGCGCTGCTGTCCACGCCCAAGCACGCCATGGGCGAGGCCGACCTGATCGCGCAGATCGAGCTGTGCAAGAAGCTGCTGGTGGAGCTGCCGTATTCGGACCGGGTGACGGTCACCCCGCATTCGCCCGAGCGCATCATCGCCCACGCCGAGGAGATCAACGTCCTCACCCGGGTCAAGCACCCGCTGGGCGACGTGCTCAGCGTCAGCGGCGATACCGCGGTGCTGCTGAGCTATTTCCGCAACAACGTGCTGCACCTGTTCACCGCGTCCTCGTGGGTGGCCTGCTGTTTCCAGAACAACCGCCGCATGAGCCGCGCCGGCCTGCTGCGGCTGGGCCGCGGGCTGTACCCGTTCCTGCAGCAGGAGCTGTTCCTGCCGTGGACCGAGGACGAATTCGCCGCGCGCATCGAGCAGACCATCAACGTGTTCGTGCGCGAAGGCCTGCTGCAGCAGGTGGGCGAGGACGAGGGCGGTATGCTCGCGCGCAGCACCGGCCAGACCGATGAAGTATTCCGCCTGCGCGCCATCGGCCACTCGCTGCAACAGGCGTTCGAGCGCTATTACATCGCCATCTCGGTGCTGGTGAAGAACGGCCCCGGCGTGCTCGGCGCGGCCGAACTGGAGAGCCTGTGCCAGCAGGCCGCGCAGCGCCTGAGCCTGCTCTACGCTCCGGCCGCGCCGGAGTTCTTCGACAAAACCCTGTTCCGCGGTTTCATCCAGAAGATGCGCGAGCTGCGCCTGGTGTGGCCGGACGAGAACAGCAAGCTGCTGTTCGACGAGCGCCTGGACGCCTGGGCCAAGGACGCCAAGTTCATCCTCGGCCGCGAACTGCGCCACACCATCGAGCGGGTGAGCCCGGAGGCGGTGAAGCCGGAGGAACCGGCGGCGGGCTGAAGATTCCCCTGCACCGGGCAGTGGAAGGAGACGGCAATGCGGCCATCGGATTTTTTTTGGGGGTGGCGATCGCCAGCGTGTTCGCCGCGCTGCACGCCCTGCGCCCGCCGCGTGATGTTTCCGCCTTGCCCGACCCGTCGGACGCGGTGAAGGCGCTGCTGCGCAGCGGGAACAGGATCGCCGCGATCCGGGCCTACCGCCGGCAAAGCGGTGCATCGCTGCTGGAAGCGAAGCGGGTCATCGCCCGCCACGCGGCCTGAGTGGCGGGCGTGGCGGCGCTGCGGTTCAGGCCGGCTCGTCGGGAATCAGCATGCTTTCCAGGCGGGCGATGCAGTCCTTGAGCTGCAGCCTGCGCTTCTTCAGCCGCTTCGCGTCCAGTTCGTCATCCGGGTTGGCGGCGAGCCTGCCGATACGTTCGTCCAGGCTGCGGTGCTCGGCCCGCAGTTCGGCGATGCGCTGGCTGATCTCGGCGGGCGGCATGAGGGAGTTCACGGCGCAAGCATACCCCCAAGAGGAGTGACGGCCGGCCATGGCAGGCGGACGCTCAAAGCCGTAGAGTCGTCGCAGCGGGTGGGGACCCGCACGCACCGTACCGGAGAATGATCGATGAGATCCGCCGTTTCCTGTCCATTCTGGGCAGGTGTATTGTTGGTGTTGACCACGAATGCGGTGCAAGCCGCGGAGCCTGCCGGCTTCTATGTCGAACATGCCCAGGTCCTGGGCGGTCTTCAGCGGCATGTGGTCGTACTGAACGAGGAGCTGCGCACGCAATTGCCGTATGGAAGCTCCGTCCACGACCCGTATCTCACCCAGCAGCTCGCCCAGAATGCGGTCGCCAATACACTGAGCACGGTGCCCGGGGCCTCAATGGGGCAGATGATGGCGGCAGGCGCAGCGGGGGGCTGATTGCCGGTGCCATCATCGCTGCCGCCATGAAGGAGGAAGCGAAGTCGCTGGTCGAGCCGGCGCACCTGAGCCTGCAGGAGGCCGGCTGCCGCCTGCCCGGTGGCCAGGCGCTCGCGAGCGCGGTGAGCGAGAGCATGGCTGCCGCGCCGTGGGCCCGGGGCGTCTCCCCGCAGCACGTGGTGCTCAGCGGGAACAGCGACATCGATGACGTGGTCGATACGAAGACCAGCCGCCACGTACTGTCGGCAGCCTATAGCATGGCGCCGGACTTCTCGACGGTGATCACATCGTTGAAGGTGGACACCTACGCTCCCGGTATCGGTGACGCTGATCGCAAATGGGCCTCCCGTCCGGCGCGAACGGACCGGCTCATCGTGTTCTCCGACCAGGTGTCGCTTGCACCGAAGACCCCGGAAGACATCGAAAAGGCCTTGGCCCGGGAGCACGAGCGACATGCCAGTGGTCCGGCCAGGGAGCTGATCGCCAAGGCGAATGCGGGTGACATACAGGCCCGCAAAGCGGTCGTTCCGCTGATCAAGGATCATGAAAAACGGCTGCGCGAGGCGAAGCTGGCCGACTGGACCCCCGCCAACGCCGCGGTCATGCGCAGCCGGATGTGGTCATCCGATGGTTGCCGCACGCTGGCCGACGCACTGCAGGCCAACAATGCCGAACTTGGCAGGTTGCTCGCTGACCTGTACGCCGGTCGCCTGCCGGTGGCTGCAGAAGTGGATCCGCGCGATGCGCAGGTCGACACGATGGCGCCGCTGCCGGACGAAGAGCCCGGCATCCGCAAGACGCTGTCGCTGCCGGGCAATCTGTATCTGTCGCGGCGCGGTGGCGACCATGCTCCGCTGGCCCACCTGTACACCTGGTACAAGCCCTGAGCGGTGGTTGATCGAGCGGCCACGTGGATCGGCGAATAAGGTGTTGTCCAGCCGAACATGCCGTCCACACGACCTTACAATAGGGGAATGAGTGCCGTCATTCCCCTTCCCGATCCCGCCCCGCGCGCCCGCGATCCACGCGTGGCCGAACGCGAACACCACAAGCTCGGCAAGCGCCTGCGCCGCCAGGTCGGCCAGGCCATCGCCGACTTCGGCATGATCGAGGCCGGCGACAAGGTCATGGTCTGTCTGTCCGGCGGCAAGGACAGCTACACCCTGCTGGACATCCTGCTGCAGCTGCAGAAGAAGGCGCCGGTGCCGTTCGAGCTGGTGGCGGTGAACCTGGACCAGAAGCAGCCCGGATTCCCCGAGCATGTGTTGCCGGAGTACCTGGCCGGCATCGGCGTGCCTTACCACATCATCGAGCAGGACACCTATTCGGTGGTCAGCCGGGTGATCCCGGAAGGCAAGACCATGTGTTCGCTGTGCTCGCGCATGCGCCGCGGCTCGCTGTACAGCTACGCCGAGGCCAACGGTTTCACCAAGATCGCGCTGGGCCACCACCGCGACGACATGGTGGCCACGTTCTTCATGAACCTGTTCCACCACGCCAAGATCTCCGGCATGCCGCCCAAGCTGCGCAGCGACGACGGCAAGCACGTGGTGATCCGCCCGCTGGCCTACGTGCGCGAGAGCGACATCATCGATTACGCGGCGGCGCGCCGGTTCCCGATCATCCCGTGCAACCTGTGCGGCAGCCAGGAGAACCTGCAGCGCAAGCAGGTCGGGCTGATGATGCAGCAGTGGGAAAAGGACCACCCCGGCCGCATCGAGCAGATCGCACGCGCGCTGGGCGACATCCGCCCCTCGCAGATGGCCGATCCCAACCTGTTCGATTTCATGGCGCTGGGCCGCCGCGACGACGCGCCGCTGCCCGATGCGCACGCATGGCTGGCCGGCGGCGACAAGCAGGCCGCGCTTCCGCAGGAAGAGGACTGAGGCGGCGCGGCCGTCATGATTCATGCGCCGCGTCGCGGCGCTTTTTCCGGGCGGGAGGATTCCTTCCGCCGATCACGCATTTCGCAGGACATCCATGTTCTTCAAGAATCTCACCCTGTTCCGCTTCCCCACCTCGGTTGATTTCTCCGAGGTCGATACCCTGCTGCCGCACGTCGCGCTCAAGCCGGTCGGTGCGCTGGAAATGAGTTCGCGCGGCTTCATCTCGCCGTTCGGGCGCGAAGAGAAGGAGCAGTTCTCGCACCGCATCGGCGATGCGCTGTGGCTCACCGTCGGCGGCGAGGAGAAGATCCTGCCCGGCGCGGTGGTCAACGACCTGCTGGCGCGGAAGCTGGAGGAGATCGAGGAGAAGGAAGGGCGCAAGCCCGGCGGCCGCGAGCGCAAGCGGCTCAAGGACGACCTGCTGCACGAGCTGCTGCCGCGCGCCTTCGTCAAGAGCTCGCGCACCGACGCCTTCCTCGACCTGCAGCATGGCTACGTCGCGGTGGACAGTTCCAGCCGCAAGACCGGCGAGAACGTGATGAGCGACATCCGCGGCATGCTCGGCAGTTTCCCGGCGATGCCGCTGAACGCCGAGGTCGCGCCGCGCGCGATCCTGACCGCGTGGATCGCCGGCGAGCCCCTGCCCGACGGCCTGAGCCTGGGCGAAGAGTGCGAGATGAAGGACCCGGTGGAAGGCGGCGCGGTGGTCAAGTGCCAGCACCAGGAACTGCGCTGCGACGAGATCGACAAGCACCTGGACGCCGGCAAGCAGGTCACCAAGCTGGCGCTGGTGTTCGAGGACAACCTGTCCTTCGTGCTCGGCGACGACCTGATCGTGCGCAAGCTCAAGTTCCTCGACGGCGCCCTGGACCAGCTCGAACACATCGACGAGGAAGGCCGCCGCGCCGAACTCGACGCCCGGTTCGCACTGCAGAGCGGCGAGATCCGGCGCCTGTTCCTGCTGCTGGAGCAGGCGTTCAAGCTGAGCAAGGCCGACAGCTGAACGGGCGATCCGCCGACCGTCCCGGCGGCCGCCCAGGGACTATGCTGGAGCGATGACCACCCTGTTCCGCCGCCTGGCCGCCGCCGCCGCGCCCGTCATCCAGCGCGACACCGTGCGGCTGCGCCTGGACGATGCCGAGATTGACGTGCTGCGCGTGCGCGACCCGCGTGCGCGGCGGCTCAAGCTCAGCGTCGATGAACGCGGCGCGAGGCTGACCCTGCCGCTGCGCGCCAGCCTGGCGTCCGGGGAGCGCTTCCTGCAGGCCAACCGGCAGTGGCTGCAGCAGCAGCTGGCGCGGTTCGATGGCGAGGGCCTGCTGGCGCCGCCGCTGGCATTGCGCGAGCCCGGCGTGCTGCCGCTGCGCGGGGAATTGCTGCCGATGTGCTGGCAGGAAGGCCGTTTCACCCGGATCGATGTGGATGCCGGAGGCGCCTGCATCCAGCTGCCGGCGCGGGCCGGCGACGCTTCGCTGCGGCGCGTGCTGCGCGAGTTCTACGAGGCGCGGATGCGCGCCGACGTCGGCCGCTGGCTGCCCGCTTACCTGCCGGGGCTGCCACGCGCGCCTGCGCGGGTGCGGCTGAAGGTGATGTCCTCGCAGTGGGGCTCGCTGGCGCCGGACGGTTCGATGGCGCTGGACCTGGCGCTGGCGCTGGCGCGGCCGGCGGCGTTCGAGTACGTGCTGGTCCACGAGTTGTGCCACCTGCTGCAGGCCAACCATTCGCCGGCCTTCTGGGCCGAGGTGGAGGCGCGTTTCCCGCACTGGCGGCACGAACGCGACTACCTGCGCGAGGAAGGCCGCCGGCTCAAGGCGACCCTGCGGCAGTTGCTGCGCGGCGCCTGACGCAGCCGCCCGGCTCGCATCCGCGCGCGGTCGCCGCGGTCTCAGCCGCCGGGAATCGTCCCGAGGAAATCGCGGATCACCGCCGCCACCGCTTCGGGCTGGTCCATGTGCAGGTGGTGGTGCCCGGGCAGCGTATGCAGGCGGCCATGCGCCAGCAATGCCGCGCGCTGGCTGCGCTCGGGCTCGGGAAAGTAGGGTTGCGCCGGCGTGGCGTAGATCACCTGCGCCGGGCATTGGATCGCGCCCAGCACGTCGCGCACCTGCTCTTCGGTCATGCGCACCGCGGTGGGCAGCATCAGCCGCGGGTCGCTGCGCCAGCTCCAGCCCCCGGCGACCGGGCGCACGCCGCGTTCAACCAGCAGCCGCGCCGAAGCCTCGTCCAGCTGGTTGGCCAGCATGCGCGCGCGCACCGGCGCGGCGATATCGGCAAACACGCGCAACTGCTTGTCGCTGAACGCGGCCAGTGCCGCCACGTGCGCGCGCAGGCGTTCGACGGTCTGCGAGGCGGGTGCGGCAAGGCCGCCCAGCGCCTCGATGGCGACCAGCGCCTGCGTCCGCCGTGGCGCCACCGCCGCCACCAGGCTGGCGATCGCCGCACCCATCGAGTGGCCCAGCAGCACGCAGCGCTCCCAGCCCAGCGCGTCCATGATCGCCAGTACCTGCACGATCGCCTGCGGCGTGGTGTACGCCGCGTCGGCAGGCAGAGGGTCGCTCAGGCCGTGGCCGGGCAGGTCCACCAGCGCCCAGTCCAGCGCCGGCAGCCGCGTCGCCAGCGGGACGAAGCTGGCGGCGTTGTCGAGCCAGCCGTGCAGTGCCAGCACCGGCGTGCCGCCGCGGGTGCCGGCGCGGAGCCCGGCCACGCGCAGGCCGCCGGCGTCCAGTTCGAACGGCGAGGTCATGCGCCCTGGGCGACGGCCAGCGCGGCCAGCGCGCGGGCATGTGCGGGAGCGTCGTTCAGGCAGGGGATGTAACGCATGGTGGCGCCGCGCTCGGCGACGGTGGCGGTGAAACCCATCGCCACTTCCTCCAGCGTTTCCAGGCAGTCGGTGGCGAAACCCGGGCAGACCACGTCCAGCGTCCGCGCGCCGCCCTCGGCCAGCGCCCACAGCGTGGGTTCGGCATAGGGCTGCAGCCAGCGCTCGCGGCCGAAGCGCGACTGGTAGGCCAGCTGCCAGTCGCCGTCGCCCAGTTCCAGCGCCGCGGCGATCGCCCGCGCGCTGGCTTCGCAGCGCTGCGGATACGGGTCGCCAGCGTCCGCCAGCCGCTGCGGGATGCCATGGAAGGAGAACACCAGGCGGTCGCCGCGGCCGTGCGCCTGCCAGTAGTCGCGGATCGAGGCCGCCACCGCCGCCACCCATTGCGGGTCGTCGGCATAGTCGCGGATGGTGTGGACCTGTACGTCGCGGTGGCGGGCCTGCCACTCCTGCACCTTGTCCTCGACCGAGGCCGTGGTGGTGGTCGAATACTGCGGGTACAGCGGCAGCACCACGATGCGCGTGGCACCGGCCGCGGCCAGCGCGTCCAGCGCCGGCTGCAGCGCCGGCTGGCCGTAGCGCATGGCCTCGCGTACCTGCCAGTGCGGCAGTTCGCGGGCGATGTTGGCCACCAGGCGGCGGGTATGCACCGCCAGCGGCGAGCCCTCCGCCATCCACACCTGTGCGTACTTGTGCGCCGAGCGGCCGCCGCGCAGCGGCAGGATCAATCCATACAGCAGCGGCTTCCACAGCAGGGGGGGAATCGAGACCACGCGCCGGTCGCCGAGGAACTCGGCCAGGTAGCGACGTACCGCCGGGGCGGTGGGTGTCTCGGGCGTGCCTAGGTTGACCGCGAGCAGCGCGGTGGTGGGTGCGTCGGACATGCGCGCATTGTGGCTGAAAGCCGGGAACGAGTGGAGAGGGACGAGAGGGCAGAGTAAGGGAAGGGGAGTGGGGAGGCAGGAGTGAGGAGTGAGAGAGAAGCAACGGCCCAAAACCAAGGCTGTCATCCATGACAAAAGGTTGAGTCGTCATCCGCCGTGCAGGCGGGGATCGCTCCTGCTCCTGCCTTTTCTCACTCCTCACTTCTCTTCACTCGCCCTCGTCCATTCCTCGCCCGTTCATCGCCCCGCTTCCAATCTCGACACCTTGCCGTATCTTTCCGTGCATCGACCTGTGGAGTCCGCCATGCGCCGCCTGCCGTACATCGCCCTGCTGCTGTCCGCGAGCCTGTTGTCCGCCACTGCCCTGGCCGGGCCGCAGGAGGACCAGCGCGCCCGCAACGCCGTGCGCGTGCTCGGCGAGATCCAGGAGATCCCGGAGCAGGCCATTCCCGACAAGCTGCTCGACGAGGGCCGCGCGATCATCGTCATCCCCGACACGATCAAGGCCGGGCTGGTCCTCGGCGGCCGCCGCGGGCATGGCCTGATGTCGGTCAAGAATCCCGATGGCAGCTGGTCCAACCCGGTGTTCGTCAAGCTCACCGGCGGCAGCATCGGCTTCCAGGCCGGGGTGCAGTCTTCCGACGTGATCCTGGTGTTCCGCAACAACCGCAGCCTGGACAACATCGTCAACGGCAAGTTCACCCTGGGCGCCGACGCCGGCGTGGCCGCCGGCCCGGTCGGCCGCAGCGCCGCCGCCGCCACCGATGGCCAGCTCAAGGCCGAGATCTGGTCGTGGTCGCGTGCCCGCGGGCTGTTCGCCGGGGTGGCGCTGGATGGCGCGGTGCTGTCCATCGACGATGCCGCTAACCTCGACGCCTACGGCCAGGGCACCACCCGCGGATGATCCTGGAGGGGCGCCTGAATGCGGCGCCTTCGGCCGACGTGGTCGCCTTCCGCGACCGCCTGGAGGAGTCCACCTACGCCGCGCGCGAGAAGCGCGGTACCCAGGGCACCGCCGCGCCGGTGGCGTCGTCGGCGCCGCGCACCCAGCCGGTCGCCGTGTCCGGCAACGCCCCGCAGCAGGGCAGCGAGGCGACCACCCAGCCGCTGCAGCCGGCCACCGCGGAGCCCGCGCCGCAGCAGGGTTTCCAGCCGGTGTCCGAAGGCGAAATCCGCACCGAATCGCTGGACGGCGGCAACTGACCTTCGGCACGGGCGTCCGGCGGGGCCGGGTGCGCTATGCTCACTGGCCTCCACACCGAATAACGCGAGCGGATCATGGGCAGTTTCAGCATCTGGCATTGGTTGATCGTGCTGGTCATCGTCGTGCTGGTGTTCGGCACCAAGCGGCTGACGAGCGGCGCCAAGGATCTGGGCAGCGCGGTCAAGGAATTCAAGAAGGGCATGCGCGATGACGACACCCCGCCGGCGCGCCTGAACGACGAATCGCGCGAGCGCGAATCCAGCCGCGATACGCAGGCCGAGCGCGACCGCGAGACGCGCTGAACCGAAGGTTCCCCGCGTGTTCGATATCGGCTTCAGCGAACTGCTGCTGATCGCGGTGGTGGCGCTGGTGGTTCTGGGCCCCGAACGGCTGCCCAAGGCGGCGCGCTTCGCCGGGCTGTGGGTGCGCCGTGCGCGCAACCAGTGGGATTCGGTCAAGCAGGAGCTCGAGCGCGAACTGCAGGCAGAGGAGCTGCAGCGCAACCTGCGCAGCGTGCGCCAGTCGGTGCAGCAGGCCGAGCGCGACCTGCACGAGGGCGCCACCCGGCTGCGCGGCGACGTCGATGCGCTGCGCGATGAAGTCGATGCCGTTGCCGCGCCCGCGCCGCCCGCCGCCGATGCAGCCGCGGACCCTGCGGCGCAGGCGCTGCCGGCGCCCGACGCCGTGCAGACCCCGGCAGCGGACCTGACCGGAACGACGGGTGCACCGCTGCCGCCGGAGCGCGCGCCATGAGCGAGAACTTCAACGAAAGCCCGCTGATCGAGCACCTGGTGGAACTGCGCGCGCGCCTGGTGCGCGGGCTGCTGGGGCTGGGCGTGGTGCTGCTGGCGCTGTTGCCGTTCGCGCGCACGCTCTACAACCACCTGGCCACGCCGCTGGTGTCGCAGCTGCCGGCCGGGCAGTCGATGATCGCCACCAATCCGGCCGGGGCGTTCTTCGCGCCGCTCAAGCTGACCTTCTTCACCGCCGTGTTCATTGCCGTGCCGTGGCTGCTTTACCAGGCCTGGGCATTCGTCGCGCCGGGCCTGTATGCGCGCGAGAAACGCCTGGCGGTGCCGCTGCTCGCCTCGGCGGTGGCGCTGTTCTACATCGGCTGCGCGTTCGCCTATTTCCTGGTGCTGCCGGCGGTGTTTCATTTCCTGACCACCTTCCGCCCGGAGGTGATCGCCATCACCCGGACGCCAATGCGTACCTGGATTTCGTGCTGGCGATCTTCTTCGCTTTCGGTGCGAGCTTCGAGCTGCCGGTGGCGATGGTGATCCTGGTGCTGCTGGGCTGGGTCACGCCGCAGCAGCTGCGCGAGGGGCGCGGCTACGCCATCGTCGGCATCTTCGTGCTGGCCGCGGTGCTGACCCCGCCGGACGTGGTTTCGCAGCTGATGCTGGCCATCCCGATGTGCGTGCTTTACGAGCTGGGCATCCACGCCGCGCGCTGGCTGCAACCGCGCGACCGTGAAAGGGATGTTCCCCCCAAGGGCGCATCATGAGCGGGATGCCCGGGGAGGCCCGGGTCGTGTTTGCCGTCCACTGAAACCAGAATCGCCACCGGAGGCGGTGGCCAGGCCGCATCCAAGGGGAGCCGCGTGAGCGACAGTAAGGAACGCTGGATCAACAACGTGCCGCTGCTGGGCAAGATGCTGGCGGCGTTCGGGCTGGTGTTCCTGTGCTTCCTGGCCACCAGCGTGGTCAGTTACCGCACCTCCGGCCAGGACGACGCCGCGCGCCGGCGCGAGGGTCGCCAGATCGAGGTGATCCGCCACGTCGAGGAGGCCATCCAGGCGGTGCGCTTGCAGCAACTGGCGATCCGCGACTACCTGCTCGGCGACGGCGAGCAGGCGCTGGAGACCGTGCGCGTGCAGCGCGAGCGCCGCGACCGGGCGATGGCCGAAGCGCTCGAGGCCGGCAGCGCCCTGCAGAACGAACGCCTGCGCCGCGCGCTGGCGCAGGCGGCCAGCTGGGACGCGCAGGTACGCGACGGGCTGGCCTCCGCAGCCGTGCCCCAGGATGCCGGCGCCGATACCCTGGCCGCCTCGCGCCGCCGCCTGGATGCGGTCAGCACCGGCAAGGGCAACGCGCTGGCGCTAACCCTGGGCGAGATCTACAACCTCGAGGTCAACACCCTGCTCGGCGACCGCGCCGCGATGAGCGACTGGATCGCGCGTGCGCACCGCATCTCGCTGGTCCTGCTGGTGGCCGGGCTGCTGATCATCATCGGCACGCTGTGGATGCTCTCGCGGCTGGTGGTGTCGCCGATCAACCGCCTCACCGCGCGGATGACGCGCCTGGCCGACGGCGACCTGGACGTGGACATCGACGGCCTGCGGCGGGGCGACGAGATCGGCGCCATCGCGCGGGCACTGGACGTCTTCCGCCGCAACTCGCTGGCCTCGCGTGAGGCCAACTGGGTCAAGCTCAGCGTCGGCGAGGTCGGTGCGCTGCTGCAGCAGGCGCAGACCGCGGGCGATTACGCGCAGGCACTGGTGTCGGAGATCGCGCCGCGCATCGGTGCCGGCATCGGCGTGCTGTTCCTGTGGGACGAGGATGCCGGCGAGCTGCGCCTGCAGGGCAGCTACGGTTTCCAGCGGCGCAAGCACCTGGGCCTGCGCTACGGCCTGGGCGATGGCCTGATCGGGCAGGCGGCGCTGGAGCGCAAGCGGATCGGCGTGCAGCAGGTGCCCGACGAGTTCTTCGGCATCCACTCGGCGCTGGGCGAGGCGCAGCCGCGACACCTGGTCGCGGTCCCGCTGCTGCTCAAGGACCGGCTGCTGGGGGTGTTCGAGTTCGGTACGTTCCAGCCGTTCACGCCGAGCCAGGAAGCCTTCATCGAGGCGGTGCTGCCGACCGTGGCGCTGGGCCTGGACAACATCCGCCGCGCCGGCCAGACCCAGCTGCTGCTGGAGCGCACCCGCGCCCAGGCCGAGGAGCTGCAGCAGTCGCAGGTGGCGCTGCGGGCGCAGGAAGAAGAACTGCGCGCCACCAACGAGGAGTTGCAGGGCAAGACGGTGGAGCTGGAAGAGCAGGCGCAGCGCCTGTCTGCGTCCGAGGAGGAACTGCGGGTGCAGGCCGAGGAGCTGCAGGCATCCAACGAGGAACTGCGGCAGAAGACCGAGGTGCTCAACGAGCAGAAGGACGTACTGCAGGCGCTGCAGCGGGAGACCGAGTTCAAGGCCCAGGAACTGGCGCGCGCCAGCCAGTACAAGACCGATTTCCTGGCCAACATGTCGCATGAGCTGCGTACCCCGCTGAACAGCCTGCTGATCCTCTCCAAGGAGCTGGCGGAGAACGAGAGCGGCCATCTCGACGCCGAGGAGGTGGAAGCGGCGGCGGTGATCCACGACTCCGGCTCCAACCTGCTGCGGCTGATCAACGACATCCTCGACCTGTCCAAGATCGAGGCCGGCAAGATGGACGTGCACCGCGAGGAAGTGCGGGTGGATGCGATCACCCGCGAGGTGACGCGCCATTTCCGCCACATGGCGGTGGACAGCCGCCTCGAGTTCGCCATCGACGTCGATCCGCAGGTGCCCGAGCTGCTGGTGACCGACCGCTCCAAGCTGCAGCAGATCCTCAACAACCTGCTCGGCAACGCCTTCAAGTTCACCCGCGAGGGCAAGGTGACGTTGCGCCTGTGCATGGCCGACAGCGCCCTGCTCACCCGCATCGGCGTGGCCGCCGACCGCGCGCACGTGGCGCTGGCGGTGCAGGACACCGGCATCGGCATCCCCGCCGAGCGCCTGGAATCGATCTTCGACGCGTTCGAGCAGGTCGATTCCAGCACCAGCCGCCACTACGGGGGCAGTGGCCTGGGCCTTGCCATCGCGCGGCGGCTGGCACAGCTGCTGGATGGCCACCTGGTGGTGGACAGCGAGCCGGGCAAGGGCAGCACGTTCGCGCTGGTGCTGCCGCTGCTGGCCGCACCGCCGCGCGCCGCCGACCCGGCCTCGGCACGCGCCGCCCCGCCGGCGCCGCCGCAGCCGGCGCGTGCGGTCGCCGCGCCGCTGATCGACTGGATTCCAGACGACCGCCACGCCATCGCCGCCGGCGAAAGCGTGATCCTGACCATCGAGGACGACCCGGCGTTCGCGCGCATCCTGGTCGACCTGATCCGGCGCAAGGGCCACCGCGCACTGGCCGCGGCCGATGGCGAGAGCGGCCTGGAGCTGGCGCGCCGCTACCGTCCCACCGGCATCCTGCTCGACGTGATGCTGCCGGGCATGGACGGCTGGTCGGTCATGCAGCACCTCAAGCACGACCCGGTGACCGCGGCGATCCCGGTGCATTTCATTTCCGCCGTGGACGAGGCCGCCAAGGGGGTGGCACTGGGCGCGGTCGGCTACCTGACCAAGCCGGTCGACCGCAAGGCGCTGATCGCCGCGTTCGACCACCTGCTGGAGGTCGCCGGCAAGATCGTGCGCAAGCTGCTGCTGGTCGACGACGACGATGATTCGCGCCTGGCCCTGACCCGGCTGCTGCAGGCCGACAACGTCGAGATCGACCAGGTCGCGTCCGGCGAGGAAGCGCTAGAGCGCATCGCCACCCACAGCTACGACTGCATCGTGCTCGACCTCAACCTGGGGGGATCTCCGGCATCGAGTTCCTGGAGAAGGCGGCCAACCTCGTGGCGGTGCCGCCCGTGGTGATCTATTCGGCGCAGGAGCTCAGCCGCGAGGAAAGCCTGAAGTTGCGCCAGTACACCGACAGCATCGTGATCAAGGGCACGCGCTCGACCGAGCGCCTGCTCGACGAGGTCAGCCTGTTCCTGCACAGCATCGGTTCGCGCGGCGCCAGCGCCACGCCGTCGGACGATACCCAACTGGCCGGGCGCAAGCTGCTGCTGGTCGACGACGACATGCGCAACCTGTTCGCGCTGTCCAAGTCGCTGCGCGCACGCGGGATGAACGTGGTACTGGCCCAGGACGGCTACAAGGCACTGCAGCAGCTGCGCGAGAACGATGACATCGAGCTGGTGCTGATGGACATCATGATGCCCGGCATGGATGGCTACGAGACCACCCGCGAGATCCGCCGGCAGCCGCAGTGGGCTGACCTGCCGATCATCGCGGTGACCGCCAAGGCCATGCATGGCGACCGCGACAAGTGCCTGGAGGCGGGCGCCAACGATTACCTGACCAAGCCGGTGGACCTGGACAAGCTGTTGTCGATGATCCGCGTATGGCTGCAGAAATAGGCTCCGGCACCGGCCGCGACGACATCGACGACATCGAGGTGGACGCCTTCGTCCAGGCGATGGCGCGGCGCCACGGCTACGATTTCAGCGGCTACGCACCGTCCTCGCTGAAGCGGCGCGTGCTGCAGGTGGCGCAGGCGCTGGATGCGGCGCACGTCGGCGAACTCACCGCCCGCGTGCTGCGCGACGACGCGCTGGTGCCGCAGGTGATCGCGCGGCTGTCGGTGCCGGTGTCGGAGATGTTCCGCAACCCCGCCGTCTTCCGCAAGCTGCGCGACGAGGTGTTCCCGGTGCTGGCGTCCTACCCGCAGATCAACATCTGGCAGGCCGGCTGCGCCCACGGGCAGGAGGTGTATTCGCTGGCGATCCTGCTCAAGGAGGCCGGCCTGTACGAACGCTGCCAGATCTACGCCACCGACTTCAGCGACGAGGCGCTGGCGCGCGCCCAGGAAGGCATCTTCCCGATCCGCGAGGCGCGCCTGTACTCGGAGAACTACCTGGCCGCCGGTGGCCGCCATACGTTGTCGCACTACTACCACGCCCGCTACGACTTCATGAAGCTCGACGCGCGGCTGAAGGAACGGGTGACCTTCGCCAACCACAACCTGGTCTGCGACGGGGTGTTCTGCGAGGCGCAGCTGATCCTGTGCCGCAACGTGTTGATCTATTTCTCCGATGCGCTGCAGGACCGCGTGCTCGGGCTGTTCCGCGACAGCCTGGCGCGCGGCGGCTTCCTGTGCCTGGGCAACCGCGAGTCGATCCGCTTCGCGCCGAGCGCGCGCGGCTTCGTGCCGCTGGACGCGGAGCTGCGCCTGTACCGCAACGCGGGGCGGCATCGTGAGTACGCCGCTGCCCCCGCTGGCGGTCGTGGTCGGTTGCTCGGCCGGTGGGCTGGCGGCGCTGCATCTGCTGCTGGGGGGCTGTCGGGCCCGCTGCCGGTGCCGATGGTGCTGGTCTGCCACAGCGGCTCGGAGGACATGCGGCTGTTCTGCGAGCTGCTCGCCGGCCGCAGCGGACTGCCGGTGCGCGAGGCCGAGGAACGGCAGGCGCCGCAGCCGGGCCAGGTATACGTGGCCCCGTCCGGCTATCACCTGCTCGTCGAGCACGACCGCCGCTTCGCGCTGAGCGTCGATCCACGCGTCGCATTCTCGCGCCCATCCATCGACGTGCTGTTCGAGTCCGCCGCCGAGGCTTGGCGCGCGCGCCTGCTGGCGGTGCTGCTCACCGGCGCCAATGCCGACGGCGCACATGGTTGCCTGCGGGTGCGCCGACTCGGTGGCCGGGTGATCGTGCAGGAGCCGGGTACCGCCCAGGTCCCGACCATGCCCGCGGCCGCGCTTGAACTGGCCGGCGCCGACCATTGCCTGCCGTTGTCCGATATTCCCCCCTGCTGGAAGCCCTATGCAAATGACCAAGCCGGTCGCCCCGCCGCGTCCCAAGATCCTGGCGGTCGATGACAACCCCGCCAACCTGCTGGTGATCCGCCGCGTGCTGGCCAAGCTCGATGTCGAGGTGGTCGAGGCCGCCTCCGGCAACGACGCGCTCAAGGCCACGCTGGACGCGGAGTTCGCGCTGGTCCTGCTCGACGTGTACATGCCGGACATCAACGGTTTCGAGGTGGCCGAGATCCTGTCGCAGGAAGAAAGCACGCGGCAGACGCCGATCATCTTCGTCACCGCCACCTACGCCGACGACGTGCACCGGCTCAAGGGTTACGGCTTCGGCGCGGTCGACTACATGGCCAAGCCGCTGGACGCGACCATCCTGCTGTCCAAGGTGCAGGTGTTCCTGGAGCTGTACCGGCACCGGGTCGCGCTGCGCGAGGCGCTGCGCGAACTGTCCGAGCGCAACCGCCAGCTCGAGATCGAGGTCGAGCAGCGCCGGCAGATGGAGCAGGAGATGCGCCATCTGGCCATGCACGACATGCTCACCGGGCTTCCCAACCGCGCGCTGTTCATGGACCGCCTGCAGAGCGCGCACCACCGCGCGGCCCGCAACGGCGGCATGTTCGCCCTGGTCTACGTCGACGTGGACGGCTTCAAGGGCGTGAACGACACCTGGGGACACGCCGCAGGCGATGCGCTGCTGGTGGAACTGGCGCGCCGGCTGCGCGGCTCGCTGCGCGAGAACGACACCGTCGCGCGACTGGGCGGGGACGAATTCGCGCTGGTGCTGGAGGACCTGGAGGACCTGGACGCGGCCCGGCGCCGGCTGGAGGAAGTGCGACACTGCCTGCAGGCGCCGATGACCTACGCCGGCGATGGCGGAGACGTCACCCTGGCCATCGCCGCCAGCATCGGCCTTGCGACCTATCCGGCCGACGGCGCCGTGGTGGAGACGCTGCTGCACGCGGCCGACCAGGCGATGTACCTGGTCAAGCGCGCCCGCTGAGCCGCGCGCGCTCAGGCTTCCAGAACGTGGCCACCGCCGGCTGGTGGCGGTACCACCGCGGCCGGGCCGAGCATCTGCTTCCAGGCCGCGTACACCGCGCCGGCGAACACCGGCATCAGCACCGCCATCAGCAGCAGCTGCGCCAACGCCATGGCCACGGTCTGGCCGGCCACCAGGCCGACGATGATCGCCAGGATCATCACCGCGAAGTAGATCGCGAAGATGGCGATGAAGGCCAGCACGAAGAACACCAGCATCGCCGGCAGGTTGCGCAGGCTCGAGCGCAGGCTGCGGCGCAGCGCATGCCAGCCGCCGATGCGCTGGAACATCACCTGCGGCGGCATCACGAACAGCGCCAGGGTCAGTGCGGCGAAGGTGGCCAGCATCAGCAGCAGCCACAGCAGGATGCGTCCGGCCGGCAGCGTCGCCACCAGCGCCTCGATCTGCGCCGGGTCCGGCTGCGCGCCGGACTGGCTCAGCTCGTTGATCCGCAGCATCACTTCCGACAGCCGCTGCAGGCCGTCGCTGCCGACCAGCACCAGCAGCAGCGTGCCCAGCAGCAGCGCGGCCACCAGCTGCGGCAGCAGCGCCACCAGCAGGTGCGGGGCGCGGCCTTCGCGCACGCCCTCGAGCAGGTGCGCCGGCCGCGCCGGCCGGTTCTGGTCCACTTCGCGCACCGCCCACAGCAGGCCGCCCATGAACAGCGGCCCGGCCAGCAGCAGCAGGAACTGCACCAGGGTGCCCAGCGCCGGCACCAGCAGCGACAGCGACAGCACCAGCGAAGCGCCCACGCCCCAGAGGATGCCCAGCGAACCCAGCGCCAGCGGCGCGCGCCTGAGCAGGCCGAAGCCGGCCAGCAGCCATTCCGCGCCGGCGGAGGCCGGCACCTTGCGAATATCGCCCATTGCAGTTCCGAAAAGGGGGAGCGCCGGCACCACGCCGGCGTGGGCGGATTATCGCCCGAACCCGGCTGACGGGCGAGTCGCGCCGCGGAACCCCGCATTCCGCCAGCGGCGCGGAGCCGGTGCGCGCGCCGGCGCGGGCATCACACCGCGCGGGCGTGGCGCACGAAACGGCGCAGCAGCTGGCGCGCCTGCGGCGCGGCGCTGACCTGGCGCGCCACGGCGCGCGCGCAGCCGCCGTGGCGGGCAATGCAGTCGGCGCGGGCACGCACGTAGCCGCGCATGTGGTGGGTGGCGAATTCCGGGTGGAACTGCAGACCCCAGGCGTGCTCGCCCCAGCGGAAGGCGTGGCAGCCGTCCTGCGCCGAACGCGCCAGCACGGTGGCGCCGGCCGGCGCCTGGAGCACGGTCTGCAGGTGGGTGGCCTGGGCCGGGAAGCTGGGGGGCAGGCCGGCGAACAGCGGGTCGGCGGCGGCGGCCGGGTCCAGTTCCAGGCGGATGGTGCCCGATTCGCGCCCGGCCGGGTTGTAGTCCACCTGCCCGCCTAGCGCATGCGCCAGCAGCTGGTGGCCGTAGCAGATGCCCAGCAGCGGCATCCCGGCGTGGGCGGCGTCGCGCAGCCAGTCGGCGCTGCGCTCGCTCCACTCGGCGCGGTCGGTGACGAACGCGGCCGAGCCGGTGACGATGGTGGCGGCGAAACCCTGGCGCGCGGGCAGGCGTTGACCCTGCTCGACGTTGACCACCACGGTCTCGGCCTGCTCCAGGCCCGCGGCGACGCGGATCCAGTGCGGGAAACGGCCGTAACGGCGCAGGCTCGGGAACGGCTGCCCGGTTTCGATGATGAGGAACGGCGGGGGTTCATTCCGCTGGGGGCAGGACCGACAGGACTTCCTCGATTGTAGTCAGCCCCTGCGCCACCTTTTCAAGCCCGGTCCGGCGCAGCGTGCGCAGCCCCTCGGCGCGCGCGGCATGGCTGAAACCGGCCAGGTCCATGTCCGCGCGGATCAGCGAACGCAGCCGCGGGCCCAGTGGCAGCAGCTCATACAGGCCGATCCGGCCCAGGTAGCCGGTGCGCCGGCACTCCAGGCAACCCACCGGCGCACAGGCGTGGATGGCATCAGGTAATGCCTCATTGCCATCACGCAGCGGTGCCCAGTCCTCGTCGTCGAGCACGTCGGCGCGCTTGCAGTGCGGGCACAGCGTGCGCACCAGCCGCTGCGCCAGCACGCCGTTGACGGTGGAGGCGATCAAGTAGTGCGGTACGCCCAGGTCGAGCAGGCGGGTGATGGCCGAGGGGGCGTCGTTGGTGTGCAGGGTGGACAGCACCAGGTGGCCGGTCAGCGAGGCCTGCACCGCCATCTGCGCGGTCTCCAGGTCGCGGATCTCGCCGATCATGATGATGTCCGGGTCCTGGCGCAGCAGGGTGCGCACGCCGCTGGCGAAGTCCAGGTCGATGTTGGTCTGCACCTGCATCTGGTTGAACTCGGGCGCGATCATCTCGATCGGGTCCTCCACCGTGCACACGTTGACGTCCGGCGTGGCCAGCCGCTTGAGCGTGGAGTACAGGGTGGTGGTCTTGCCCGAGCCGGTCGGGCCGGTGACCAGCACGATGCCGTGCGGGCGGGCGACCAGCTCGTTCCAGCCGGCGGCCTCCTCCGGGCTGAAGCCCAGCTGCTCGATGCTCTTGAACGCCGCGTCCGGGTCGAAGATGCGCATCACGCACTTCTCGCCGAACGCGGTGGGCATGGTCGACAGGCGCATCTCGACCTCGCGCCCGCCCGGGGAGCGGGTCTTGATGCGGCCGTCCTGCGGGCGCCGGCGCTCGGCCAGGTCCATGCGCCCGAGCACCTTGATGCGGCTGACCACGGCGGTCATCACCGCCGGCGGCAGCTCGAACACCTTGTGCAGCACGCCGTCGATGCGGAACCGCACCCGGCCCATGTCGCGGCGCGGTTCCAGGTGGATGTCGCTGGCGCGCTGCTCGTAGGCGTACTGCAGCAGCCAGTCGACGATGCTGACCACGTGGTGGTCGTCGGCGTTGACGTCGCCGGCGCGGCCCAGTTCCACCAGCTGCTCGAAGCTGGGCAGGCTGCTGCCGTCGCCGCGCGCGTCGCTGCGGGCACTGCGCACCGAGCGGGTGACGCCGAAGAACTCCATCGAGTAGCGGTGCAGGTCCAGCGGGTTGACCAGCACGATCTCGATCCGGCGCCGGGTCAGGTGCTGCAGGTCGGGTATCCAGTCGCGCGCCATCGGCTCGCTGGTGGCCACCAGCACCCGTTCGGCGTCCATCGCCAGCGGCAGGATCCGGTGGCGCCGGGCATAGGCGTGCGAGACCACGGCGGTGGCGTTGGCCACGTCCACCCGGGTCGGGTCGATGCGCAGGTAGCGGACCCCGGTGCGGCCGGCCAGCCACTCGGTCAGCCGCTCCAGCCCGAGTTCGCCGGAAGCCGGGGGCGCCGCGGCCAGCTTGAGGTTGGCCAGCAGCACCAGCGGGTGCACCTCGCTGGCGTTGCGCGCGCCCTGCGCGGAGAAGCGGATGCGCTCCTGGTCGTGCGCGGCCACCAGGCCGTCGCCCAGCACCGCCGCGGCGATGTTGGCGAACTGCAGCCGGCCGGGGGCGATGGCCACCGGGGATGGCGGGGTCGGGACGCTCGATGCGGCCGTGTGTTCCACCTGAAACTCCTTGCTGGCGCGGCCGCCGCGCGGTCGCTCGCTATACTAGCGCACCCATCCGTACGGCCCAGGCAGCATGTCCGCGACTCCCACCGTTCCCATCACTTTCCAGGGCCTGATCCAGACCCTCAACGACTACTGGGCGAAGCAGGGCTGCGTGCTGATCCAGCCGCTGGACCTGGAAGTGGGCGCCGGCACCTTCCACCCGGCCACGTTCCTGCGCTCGATCGGCCCGGAAAGCTGGAACGCCGCCTACGTGCAGCCCAGCCGCCGCCCCACCGACGGCCGCTACGGCGAGAACCCCAACCGCCTGCAGCGCTACTACCAGTACCAGGTGGCGATGAAGCCGAGCCCGGACAACATCCAGCAGCTGTACCTGGATTCGCTCAAGGCGCTGGGCATCGACCCGCTGGTGCACGACCTGCGCTTCGTCGAGGACAACTGGGAATCGCCGACCCTCGGCGCCTGGGGCCTGGGCTGGGAAGTGTGGCTCAACGGCATGGAGGTCACCCAGTTCACCTACTTCCAGCAGGCCGGCGGCCTGGAGTGCAAGCCGGTGCTGGGCGAGATCACCTACGGCCTGGAGCGGCTGTGCATGTACCTGCAGAACTGCGACAACGTCTACGACCTGGTGTGGACCTACGGTCCGGATGGCACCCCGGTCAGCTACGGCGACGTCTACCACCAGAACGAGGTGGAGCAGAGCACCTACAATTTCGAGCATGCCGACGTGGCCGAAATGTTCCATCGCTTCGACGCCTGCGAGCAGGAAGCGCAGAAGCTGGTCGAGGCAGGGCTGCCGCTGCCGGCCTATGAGCAGGTGTGCAAGGCCAGCCATTCGTTCAACCTGCTGGACGCGCGCCGCGCCATCTCGGTGACCGAACGCCAGCGCTACATCCTGCGCGTGCGCGCGCTGGCCCAGGCGGTGGCCAAACTGTACGAGGCCAAGCGCCTGGAAGCGGTGGCGGCCAAGGAGGTGCAGGCATGAGCATGCAGCCGCTGCTGATCGAACTGGGCGTGGAGGAGCTGCCGGTCAAGGCGCTGCCGGGCCTGGCGCAGGCGTTCTTCGACGGCGTGATCGACGGGCTGGCCCGGCGCGGCATCGCCTTCGAGCGCGACGACGCCAAGCCGCTGTCCACCCCGCGCCGCCTGGCGGTGCTGCTGCCGGGCGTGGAAACCGAACAGCCCGAGCAGCACTCGGAAGTATTCGGCCCGTACCTGAACATCGCGCTGGACGCCAATGGCGAACCGACCAAGGCGCTGCAGGGCTTCGCCGCCAAGGCCGGCATCGACTGGACCGCGCTGGAGCGCACCACCGACGCGAAGGGCGAACGCTTCGTGCTGCGCTCGGTGACGCCGGGCGCGAAGACCGCCACGCTGCTGCCGGAGATCGTGCGCGAGGCCATCGCCGCGATGCCGATCCCCAAGCCGATGCGCTGGGGCGCGCACGAATACGCCTTCGCCCGCCCGGTGCACTGGCTGGTGCTGCTGCACGGCAACGACGTGGTCGACGCCGAGCTGCTCGGCCTGAAGTCCGACCGCTTCAGCCGCGGCCACCGCTTCATGGCCGACAAGCAGGTGTGGCTGAGCCACCCGTCCGATTACGTCGAATCGCTGAAGGCGGCCTGCGTGCTGGTCGACGCCGACGCGCGCCGCGAGCGCATCGTGCACGAGGTCAACGCCGCCGCGGCGCAGGCCGGCGGGGTGGCGCGCATCACCGACGACAACCTGGAGCAGGTGGTCAACCTGGTCGAATGGCCGTCGGCGGTGCTGTGCAGCTTCGAGCGCGAGTTCCTGGCGGTGCCGCAGGAAGCGCTGATCGAAACGATGGAGATCAACCAGAAGTTCTTCCCGGTGCTGGATGCCGCCGGCAGGCTGACCGAGAAGTTCATCGGCATCGCCAACATCGAATCGAAGGACGTGGCCGAGGTGGCCAAGGGCTACGAGCGGGTGATCCGCCCGCGCTTCTCCGACGCCAAGTTCTTCTTCGACGAGGACCTCAAGCAGGGCCTGGCGGCGATGGGCGAAGGCCTGAAGAGCGTCACCTACCAGGCCAAGCTGGGCACGGTGGCCGACAAGGTGCAGCGGGTCGGCGCGCTGGCGCAGGTGATCGCGCCGCAGGTGGGCGCCGACCCGGTGCAGGCCAGGCGTGCCGCCGAGCTGGCCAAGAACGACCTGCAGTCGCGCATGGTGGGCGAGTTCCCGGAACTGCAGGGCATCGCCGGCCGCCACTACGCCGTGGCCGGTGGCGAATCGCCCGCGGTCGCACTGGCCATCGACGAGGCCTACCAGCCGCGCTTCGCCGCCGACGACATCGCCGCCTCGCCGCTGGGCAAGGTGCTGGCGATCGCCGAGCGCCTGGACACCCTGGCCGGTGGCTTCGCCGCGGGGCTGAAGCCGACCGGCAACAAGGACCCGTTCGCGCTGCGCCGCAATGCGCTGGGCCTGGCGCGCACGATCATCGAGTCGGGGTTCGATCTGGATCTGCCGGCGCTGCTGGCCGCCGCCAACGCCGGCCTGGCCGGGCGCGGGGTGCAGGCCGACGCGGGCGAGCTCTATGACTTCATCCTCGACCGCCTTAAGGGCTACTACGCCGACAGGGGCGTGCCGGCCACGCACTTCAACGCCGTGGCCGAGCTGAAGCCGGCCTCGCTGTACGACTTCGACCGCCGCATCGACGCCATCGGCACCTTCGCCCAGCTGCCGGAAGCCGAGGCGTTGGCCGCGGCCAACAAGCGCATCCGCAACATCCTGCGCAAGGCCGAGGGCGACATCCCCGGCACGATCGACCCGGCGCTGCTGCGCGAGCCGGCCGAGAGCGAACTGGCCGAGGCGGTGGTCGCCGCAATCGACGACACCGGCGCGGCACTGGCGCAGAAGGACTACGTCAGCGTGCTGGGCCGGCTGGCGCGGCTGCGGCCGCAGGTCGATGCGTTCTTCGACGGGGTCATGGTCAACGCCGAGGACCCGGCGCTGCGTGGCAACCGCCTGGCGCTGCTGCGCACCCTGGGCGACCGCCTGGGCAGCGTCGCGGCGATCGAGCACCTGTCCGGCTGACGCATGGACGTGGCCGCCTCCTGGCAGTCCGCGCAGGCCGCCCTGGCCCGTCGTGACATGCCGGAGGCGCGCCGGCACCTGCTGGCGGTGCTGGAGCGGCAGCCCGCGCACGCCTACGCGCGGGTGATGCTGGCCGGCACCGTGCTGGCCCAGGGGCGCGTGCGCGAGGCCGTGCAGCAGCTGCAGCAGGCTGCCACACAGGTGTATGACGATCCCGCGCTGCTGCTGCGGGTGGCGCAGGCGCTGCTGCGGGTGGGCGACAGCGAAGCCGTGGCCACGCTGATGCGGCAGGCCTGCGTGGCGCGCTGCGACGATGCGTCCACCCTGGCGGCGCTGGCCCACGTGCTGCAGTCGCTGGGCCTGCACGCCGACGCGCTGCGGCTGATGCGGCGCGCCGCCGCGGCCGGTTTCGACAACGCCGACTTCCACTACTTCCTTGGCGTGCAGCTGCAGTTCAACGGTGAGCTGGAGGCGGCCGGGCAGGCGCTGGCGCGCTGCCTGCAGCTGCGCCCGGGCCATGGCCGCGCCGCGCTGACGCGTGCGCGCCTGCGCCGCTGGGACGCCGGCGAACACCATGTCGACGCACTGCGCCGGCAGTTGCAGGCGGTGGCGGCCGACGGCGAGGACGCGGCGGCGTTGTGGTTCGCGCTGTACAAGGAACTGGAGGACCTGGGCGATCTCGACGGCGCCTGGGAAGCGCTGCGCCAGGGCAACGCGGTGATGTGGCGGCGGCTGCGCCACGACCCGTTGGCCGATGCCGCCCAGCACGCGGCCATGGCGCGGCTCGCGGCCGACGGTGTCTTCGCCGCGGCCGATGGTGCCGAGGCCGACGGCGGCGCCCAGCCGATCTTCATCGTCGGCATGCCGCGCTCGGGCACCACGGTGCTGGAGCGCATGCTCGGCAACCATTCGCAGGTGGCCGCGGCCGGCGAACTCGGCGATTTCGCCCAGCAGCTGCGCTGGGCCGCCGACCAGGCCGGGCGCGCGCTGCTGGACCCGCCGCTGCTGCAGGCGCTGGCGACACTGGATTACCGCGGCATCGGCCGGGGCTACCTGCGCCAGGTGCGCTGGCGGCTGCAGGGCCAGCGCCGCTTCATCGACAAGCTGCCGCCCAACTACCTGCTGGCCGGGCCCATTGCCCGCGCGCTGCCGCAGGCGCTGATCGTGTACGTGCGCCGCGACCCGATGGCGGTGTGCTTCTCCAACTACCGGGCGATGTTCGGCGACTCCTACGGCTACAGCTACGACCTGGATGCGCTGGCCGCCCACCACCACGCCCACGCGCAGCTGATGCGCGCCTGGCAGCGGCACCTGCCCGGGCGGGTGCTGGAGATCGACTACGAAGCGATGGTGCGCGATCCCGACGCCGCGCTGGCGCAGGTGCTGGCCCGCTGCGGGCTGGCCCCCGAGCAGGGTGCCAGCGACCTGACCCGCAACGCCGCGGCCACCGCCACGCTGAGCAGCGTGCAGGTGCGCGAGCCCGTGCATGCGCGCAATGTCGAGGAGTGGCGGCGTTACGCCGACCGGCTCGCGCCGCTGCGCGGGCGCCTGCAGGCGGCGGAATGAAAAAACAGGGGCGGCCATGGCCGCCCCTGTTCGTTCCCCTGGCCGCGCGGATTACTGGCTGCGCCCGAAACGCCAGTTCACCTCGAGCATGTAGGAGCGGCCGTAGCCGTTGTAGTTGAAGATGTTGTAGTACGGATAGCTGGTGTAGGTACGGTCGCGTGGCGGCCGTTCGCCGGTCAGGTTGTTGGCGGTCAGGCTCAGCGAAACGTCGTCGGTCACCGCGTAGTCGACGGTCAGGTTGAAGGTGGTCCACGCCTTGACCCGGCCGGCGTTGTTGGCGGCATAGCCTTGGGTGCTGTCCTGCGCGGCGAAGTTTGGCGTGCGCCCGTAGCGGATGCCGTACAGGGTGGTGGTCCAGTCGCCCATCTGCCAGCCCACGGTGCCGCTGAAGATGTTCTTGAACTCGGACGAATAGTACGGATCGCGCAGCAGGTCGATCACCGGGTCTTCCGGATACTGCTGGCTCTCATGCTTGAGGGTGACGTTGTAGCGCGCGCCCAGCATGAAGCTGCCCCACGCATCGGTGGCCCAGCGGTAGTCCATGTTGGCGGTGATGCCGCTGACGTCCTCCTTGGCGACGTTGATCGGGTTCACCGCCACCGTGTTGATCTGGTTCGGCTGCGGCGCGTTGGGCCCGGCGCGGCCGATGCGCTGCAGGGCATCGACGCAGGTGGGCGAGCTGGCGTCCAGCTGGCCCTGGCGGCAGGCCGCCTCGTTGCGCAGCAGCAGGTCCAGGTCGAGATCGGCGACCTTGTTGTCGATCTTGATGCGGTAGTAGTCGGCGCTGACGGTGAACTGCGCATTGGGCGACCACACCACGCCGCCGCCCCACGACTTGGCGGTGATCGACTTCAGGTCGGGGTTGCCCGCGCGCGAGCCGCGTACCTGTTCGTCGTTGTAGGAGCACTGGCTGATCGGCACGCCAGGTTCCTCGGTGGCGCAACGGTAATAGTCGGGCACGAAGGTGTAGAAGCCGCTGTCGCCCGCGAACACGTAGGCCATGTCCGGCGACTTGAACGCGGTGGCGTAGTTGGCGCGCAACAGCAGCGAATCCAGCGGCCGGAACTCCAGCGCCGCCTTCCACGTCGCGCGCGAATCGCTGCCACCGCCCTTGTTCTTGTAATCGTCGTAGCGGCCGGACAGGCTGGCGGTGAGGCGGCTGAAGATCGGCACGCGCAGTTCCACCGCCGCGGCCCAGTTGTCGCGCTTGCCCGCGCCCTGGGTGCCGCTCAGGCCCCAGAACTGGTCGTTGACCACGCGCGGGTCAGTGGGGTTGCTCCACGACTGCTGGCCGGCCTGCAGCACGCCGGCGAAGCCGACGTCGCCGGCCGGCAGCGAGAACAGCGAGGTGTTGGTGAACTGCAGGTTGACATTCTGCGTCCAGGTCTTGGACTTGGTGCGGATCTCGCCCTGGAAGCTGCGGTACTGTTCCGGCGTCAGCGGCTTGTAGAAGCCGGCATCGTTGGGCTCGTAGATCGGGTAGCCGTAATAGTCGCCCAGCTGCGGCCCCAGGAAGTGCTCACGGAAGAAGTCTTCCATCTTGTCCTTCAACGGCCACCACTGGCGGCTGTCGATGTGGTACTCCGAGCGCGCGTAGTAGGCGTTGTAGTCCCAGTTGGACTGGCCCACGGTGCCCTTGATGCCCAGCGCGACGTTGTAGGAATCGGCGGTCTGGCGCTCGTTGTTGAAATCGCGGTCCCCGGTTTCCTCCGGCGAGAAGATGCGCTGGTAGCTTTCCAGGTCGCCGGTGAGGTTGTTGAAGATGTAGCCGCTGGTATCGATCGACGGCTGCCAGAAGCGCGAACCGGAGTTGCTCTCGTTCTTGGTGCGGTTGAGCAGCACGGTGGCGTAGAGGTCGGTGCTGTCGTTGAGCGCATAGTTCAGGTTGGCGTAGCCCGATGCGCTGCGTTCCTTGTTGAGGATGGTCGAATACCCCGGCTCGTAGCGGCTGCCGCAGTAGTTGCCGCGCCCGGGGCGGGTGTCATAGATGGTGGTGCCGCCGAACAGGCCGGATAGGGGCGCGCAGGCAGCGGCGCCCGGATCGATGTACGCGCCATTGCTGGCGTTGTGGACGAAGGTGCGGCTGCCATAGCGCGCGGCCGGGTTGGGATTGTCGTTGGTGGAGTCGAAATCCTTGCGGTTGAAGCCGTAGATCGGGTCCTGGTTGCTCAGCTGCAGGCCGGCGGTCAGGTCCAGCTTGTCCCAGCTGTGGCCACTGGTCAGCTGGAAGCGCTGGTTGCCGCCGCCGCCGCCGTCGTAGCTGCCCATGCGGAAGCTCATCTGGGTGCCGTCCAGCCGCTTCTTCAGGATGATGTTGACCACGCCGGCGATGGCGCTGGAGCCGTAGATCGACGACTGGTTGCCGGGGGCGATGTCGATCCGCTCGACCATCGAGGTGGGGATGCTGGCCAGATCGACGAAATTGCTCTGGCCGTTGTAGAGCAGCGGGTAATCGGCCATGGGGCGGCCGTCGATCAGGACCAGGGTGAAGCCCGGATCCAGGCCCAGCAGGCTGATCGGCTTGGCGCCGGGGGTGAAGCCGCCGGAGAACTGGCTGTCCTGCACCGCACCGGTGGCCAGCGGCTGCGAGCGCAGCACCTCGTAGACGTCCTTGAAGCCCTGCTTCTGGATGTCCTGCGCGCTGATCGAGGTGATCGGGGTGGCGGTTTCCACCTGGACCTGCGGGATCAGCGAGCCGGTGACGGTGATGCGGTCGAGGGTCTCGACGCCCTTCTTGTCGCCGCTGTCGTCGGACTGGGCGAAGGACAGTGGCGAATAGGCGGTGATGGCGGCGCAGATCGCGGCGCTCAGCAGCTGGCGTTTCATCGGATGGATTCCTGGCTCGGGGCGGGTGGACGGTGGAACCCAGTCGGACCGGTGCTCTTCCATGAGCGGGCTCGCCCGCGGCGGTGCCGCGACGACGCATGCATGACCGGAGTGGCTGGATGCGTTCACGATAATTTAACCGTCCAGATGAAATCGCCGTGATGATTCCGGCCTTCACAAGCGCCCGGTATGCTGTCGCTATGCTGCCCAAGACCCCCGCATTTGCCCTTGTTCTGGCGACGTTCGCCGCCGTTCCCTTCGCCCATGCCCGCGGCACGATCGAGAAGGTCCAGATCAAGGGACTGGACAAGGGCGACGACGCGGCGATCATCGAGAACATCGAGGTGTCGCTGTCGCTGTACGACACCATCGGCAAGGTGCAGGGCGAATCGCGCCTGGAATACCTGCTGTCGCAGGCCGAGCGGCAGACCCGGCAGGCGCTGGAGCCGTTCGGCTACTACAACCCGACCATCACCGTGGACGCCCCGCGCGAGGGCGACACCGTGCGGGTGGTGATCGAGGTCGAAAAGGGCGAGCCGGTGCGGGTACGGCAGTCGGAGGTGGTCATCACCGGCCCGGCCGCGCGCGACCGCTACCTGCAGCGGGACCTGGAGGACTTCCAGCCGCGCGAGGGCGAGCCGTTCGACCACAGTACCTACGAGGCCAGCAAGGTCGTCATCACCCGGCGCCTGTCCGAGCGCGGCTACTTCGACTCGGACTTCACCCAGCGCAAGGTCGAGATCACCCGCGCGCAGAACGCGGCCGACATCTTCCTGAGCTGGGACAGCGGCCGCCGCTACAACATGGGCCGGATCACCTTCAACCAGGACTACTTCCGCCCGGGCCTGTTCGACCCGCTGGTGTACTGGGAGCAGGGCAGCTACTGGCACGAGGGCAAGCTCGACCGGCTGCGCGAATCGCTGACCAAGCTGGACTACTTCAGCACGATCGACATCCAGCCGCGCCCGGAAGACGCCTATGGCGACGGCGAGGTGCCGGTGGACGTGAACCTGACCCTGGCCAAGCGCACCATCTACACCGCCGGCCTCAGCTACGGCAGCGAGAGCGGCCCGGGTGTGCGCGGCGGGGTGGAGCGGCGCTACGTCAACAGCCGCGGGCACAAGCTCAATACGCAGCTGGACTACGCGCAGAAGCGCAAGAGCCTGGTCACCAGCTACCGGATACCCGCGTTCCGCTGGCTCGACGGCTGGTACACCTTCGCGGTCAGCGCCTACGACGAGCAGACCCGCTACATCGACATGCGCAATTTCAAGCTGATCGGCAGCCGCAGCGGCGAGATCAACGAGTACTGGACCGCCATCGCCTCGGTCAACGCACTGCGCGAGCGCTGGCGCTACAGCTCCGGCGACCAGTTCACCGACGCGGTCTACCAGTACTCGACGCTGGTGTACCCACAGTTGACCGCCGACTACGTGGACGTGGACGACAAGGCGTTCCCGCGCCGCGGCTTCAGCGGCAACGCCACCCTGCGCGGCGGCATCGAGGGCGCCGGTTCGGACACCAGCTTCATCCAGGCCGACGCCACGCTGCGCTGGTACGTGCCGCTGGGCGACAGCGACCGCCTGATCCTGCGCGGCCAGGCTGGCACCACCTGGACCAGCGACCTGGTGGCGATGCCGCCGAGCCTGCGCTACTTCGCCGGCGGCGACCGTTCGATCCGCGGCTACGCATGGCGTGAGGTGGGGCCGCGCACGCCCGCCCCGGACAAGTACGCGCTCGGCGCCAAGCACCTGGTGGTCGGTTCGGCCGAGTACGAGCATTACTTCGGTGGCGGCCCGTGGGGCGCGGCGGTGTTCGTCGATACCGGCAGCGCCTTCGACAACACCATCGACCTGCATACCGGCGTGGGCCTGGGCGTGCGCTGGAAATCGCCGGTCGGGCCGGTGCGCATCGACATCGCCCATGGCCTGAACCACCCCGACTCGCAGTTCCAGCTGTACCTGAACATCGGAGCCGACCTGTGAGCCGCCGTCCCGCGTCCGCCGCGCCTGCCGACATCACCCCCGAGGAACGCGAGGCGCGCATCGCCGAACTGCGCGCGCGGCGCCGCGCGCGGATGCGCACGCTGGCGATCCGCAGCGGCATCGGCATCGGCGTGCTGGTGGTGCTGGCGTCGCTGGCGCTGTACTGGCTGCTGCAGACCGTGGCCGGCCGCGACGTGCTGCTGGCGCAGGTGGTGGCGCGGCTGCCGGCCGATTCGTCGCTGACCTGGAGCAAGGTCGAAGGCCCGCTGGCCGGGCCGCTGGTGCTGCACGACCTGGACTTCCGCTACCAGGACATCCACTTCAGCGCCGCCCAGGCCTACCTGGACCCGGACATCCGCCCGCTGCTGGGGCGCAAGCTGCGCCTGGACCTGCTGCGCATCACCGACGCGCAGCTGGAACTGGGGCCGCCGGAGGAGAAGCCGTTCGAGCTGCCGCGCTGGCCGGACGTGCTGCCGGCCATCACCCTGCCGCTGGCGTTGCAGGCCGACACCATCGAGATCGATGGCCTGCGCATCGTCCAGCAGGATGCGCCGCCGATCGACATCACCCGCATCCGCGGTGGCCTGGAAGCGGCCGACGGCGAATTCCGCGCCATCGGCCTGCAGGTGGATGGCAACCTGGGCGATTTCCGCATCGACGGCCACTACCTGCCGCGCCAGGACTACCGCACCGACCTTACCGTGCGCGCGCTGATGCCGGCGCGTCCGGGCCAGCCGCGGGCGCGGCTGGGGCTGGTCGCGCGCGGCGACCTGGCGCACATGGAGGTGGCGCTGGCCGGTTACGCCCCGCGGCCGCTGCATGCCAGCCTGGTGCTGGACGGCCGCGACGACCCGGTGTGGAGCGTGGCCGCGCGCAGCGAGGAACTGGACCTGGGCCAGCTGGTGCCGGCGCAGTATCTGGCGCAGGCGCCCGCGCCACTGGCGCTGGATTTCAACGCACGCGGGCGTGGCGGCAGCGCGCGGCTGCAGGGCCGCGTGCGCCAGGGCGACCAGGAACTGGTGCTGGCACCGTCCAATATCGTCATCGACAACCAGGTGTTGACCGTCTCGCCGCTGGTGGCGGAGGCCTTCGGTGGCGAGCTGCGCCTGCAGGGCAGCGCCGACTTCAGCGACACGCAGAACCCCGGTTTCCGC
Source organism: Stenotrophomonas acidaminiphila (assembly GCA_002951995.1). Classification (NCBI taxonomy): domain Bacteria; kingdom Pseudomonadati; phylum Pseudomonadota; class Gammaproteobacteria; order Lysobacterales; family Lysobacteraceae; genus Stenotrophomonas; species Stenotrophomonas acidaminiphila. The sequence goes on along the minus strand of CP019797.1, from coordinate 3,555,712 downwards.
TTCGCGGTGGTCGCCAACCAGCTGACCTGGACCCCCGCGCCCGATCCGTCGGCGCCCGGCGTCACGCCGGTGCCGTTGCACCTGAAGGAAGCGCGCCTGGGCGTGGCTGGCACCCTGAAGAACTGGGCGGCGATCGGCAAGGCCGAGGTGGCGCGCGAGGCGCAGGACGCCCGCCTCGACTTCGACCTGCGCGGCAGCGACCAGCAGGCGCGCATCGAGAAGCTCGAGGCGACCACGCCCGGCGGCTCGCTCGGCCTGACCGGTTCGGCGGCCTGGCAACCGGCGCTGTCGTGGGACGTGGATGCGCGCCTGGCCAGCTTCGACCCGGGCTATTTCGTGCCGGGCTGGGAAGGCAAGCTGTCCGGCACGCTTGCCTCGCGCGGCAAGCAGCTGCCGTCGCCGGCCGGCGACGCGGACATGCGGTTCGAGGCCACCCTGGACGTGCCGCAGCTCAAGGGCAGGTTGCGTGGCCGCAGCGTCGACGCGCGTGCCCGGCTGGCCATTCAGGGCACCCAGGGCGAAGGCGACGTGCGCCTGGTGATGGGCGACAGCCGCATCGAGGCCAAGGGCAAGGTGGGCGACCGCCTCGACGTGGATGCGCGGCTGCAGCCGCTGCACCTGTCCGACCTGCTGCCCGGCGCCAGCGGCAGCCTGGCCGGGACCCTGCAGCTGCGGGGCACGCCGGCCCAGCCGGACGTCACCGCCGACCTGCGCGGCGACGGGCTGCGCTGGGACGACTGGAAGGCCGGCCAGGCCAGCATCAGCGGCCACCTGCCGTGGAAGGGCGACAACGGAGCGCTGCAGGTGCAGGCCAGCGCGGTGGAGGCGGGCATGCTGCTGGACAGCGTGCGCATCGATGTGCGTGGCAGCGTGCAGAACCTGCGGCTCGACGCCGATGTCCGCAACGACCTGGCGGCGCTCGCCCTGGGCGGCAGCGTGCGCCAGGCCGGGCCGGCATGGCGCGGCGAGCTGGCGGCGCTGCGGGTGGCCCCGGCCAAGGGCGCGCCCTGGCAGTTGCGCCAGGCCGCGGCCTTCAGCGTGCAGGGCGGCAACATCGCCCTGGGCGACACCTGCCTGGGTTCGGACACCGGCGGCGCGCTGTGCGTGGGCGCCAACTGGCCGCGCGAAGGCGTCTACCTGCGTGGCGATGCATTGCCGCTGGCGCTGGTGCAGCCGTGGCTGCCGCCGAACGCGGGCCGGCGCATCTACCTGCGCGGCGAGGTCACCCTCGATGGCCAGCTGCGCCCGCGCGGCAAGGCCTGGGAAGGCAGCTTCAAGGTCGCCTCGGCCGAAGGCGGCATCCGCCTGGGCGACAACGCCCGCGGCGAACTGGTGCGCTACGACCACTTCTCCATCAACGTGGACATGCAGCCCGGCGGCATCAACGGCTACCTCGGCGTCGGTTTCCAGGGCGACGGCTTCGTCGATGCCAAGGTGCGGACCGGCTGGGAGCCGAGCGCCGCGCTCAACGGCGAGCTGTACCTGAACATGTCGCGGCTGTACTGGATGGAGCTGTTCTCGCCCGACCTGGTGCGGCCCAAGGGCCTGGTCGAAGGCCATGTCAGCCTGCGCGGCACGCGTGCCCAGCCTTCGCTTGGCGGCGAGGCCAGGCTCAGCGATTTCAGCGGCGAGTTCCCGGCGCTGGGCCTGGCCCTGAGCGAAGGCAAGGGCAGCTTCACCGCGCAGCCGGATGGCTCGGCGCGCATCGCCGCGGAGGTGAAGACCGGCGGCGAAGGCGCGCTGAAGGTGCAGGGTGGCCTGTCCTGGTTCGGTGACGCGCAGCCGCTGCAGCTGCACATCGGTGGCGACAGGGTGCTGGTGTCCAACACCAGCGAACTGCGCGTGGTCGCCAACCCCGACCTCGATTTCACCCTGGCCGGCACCGCCATGGAGCTGCGCGGCAGCGTGCACGTGCCCGAGGCGGCGATCGACCTGGAGCGCCTGGACCGTGGCACTTCGGTGTCCGAGGACGTGGTGGTGCTCGACCCGGTCGATCCGGAGGAATCGCGTGCCTCGCCGCTGGACATGGACCTGGCGGTCAGCCTCGGCGACAAGGTGAAGATGAGCGGCTTCGGCTTGAAGGGCGCGCTCACCGGCAAGATGCAGGTGCGCGCCCGCCCCGGCCGCGAGATGACCGCCAACGGCGGGCTGGAAGTCAGCGGCCGCTACAAGGCCTACGGCCAGGACCTGACCATCACCCAGGGCCAACTGCTGTGGAACCACGGCATCGTCTCCGACCCGCGCATCAACATCCGCGCCCAGCGCGGCATCGGCGAGGTCACCGCCGGCATCGTCGTCACCGGCCGCGCGCAGCAGCCGCGCGTGGACGTGTGGTCCGACCCGGCGATGTCGCAGTCCGAGGCACTGTCCTACCTGGTACTCGGCCGCAGCCTGAGCATGGCCAGCAGCGACCAGGCGCAGCAGGTCAATGCCGCTTCCGCGGCGCTGTCGGCCGGCAGCGGCCTGCTCGCCGCGCAGGTCGGCGCCCGGCTCGGCCTGGACGACGCCGGGGTCAGCCAGTCGCGCGCGCTGGGTGGCGCGGTGATCGGCGTGGGCAAGTTCATCACCCCAAGCTGTACATCGGTTATGGCGTATCGCTGATCGGCAGCGGCTCGGTGCTGACCCTCAAGTACCTGCTGCGCCGCGGCTTCGACATCGAAGTCGAATCGAGCACGGTGGAGAACCGCGGCTCGGTGAACTGGCGCAAGGAGAAGTAGCGAGATCTGGCAGAAGAAGACCCAGAGTTGCTTTCGTCTGCTTAGTGCCAATTGTTAAGTCTGGGTGGGAGGAAGTGTAGCGCGGTCGTGGTTTATCTGCGCAATCAGGCGCTACGACAGCAAAGTGCTGCGCCATCGCCGTCTCTACAGCCGCCAATGTACTGTGCGCGACTGGCGCGCCATAAACGGACAGGGTGTGGAGCGAAACGTGCAGAGCCAGTTGTTCACATCTATTTGGGCTGTGTTGAGTTCCGACGTGCGATGGAGTGGAGCAGCTATTTGATAAGGGGCGCTAGGTGTGATCTCTCAGTAGGTTGTTCATCCGGGGCATCGCTGGAAGATGGGGGTTACGAAGCCAACCAGCCCCCAGGAGCCCCGGATGAACCTGCATAAACATGCCCGTTTGAGCCCACGCGGTCGAGCCCTGCTTGTGGACCGCATCCTGGTACAGGGCCTGCGCATCGAAGAGGCCGCCCACGCGGCCGGCGTGAGCGTACGCACGGCCTATAAGTGGCTCAAGCGCTACCGGGAGGAGGGTCCGGGTGGTTTGACGGACCGCAGCTCCCGACCGCATTCCAGTCCCCACGCCCTATCCCCGGTGATCGTGGCGCAGGTGCTGGAGCAGCGCCGCTCACGCCAGACCTATCGCCAGATCGCCCAGCGCCTGTCCGTGGCGCCAAGCACCATCGCCCGGGTGCTGCGCCGCGCCGGCCTGCATCGGCTGGCCGAACTGGAACCGGCGCTGCCGCACAACCGCTACGAATACGCCCTACCGGGCCAACTGCTGCATCTGGATATCAAGAAGCTGGGGCGGATCGGCTCCCCGGCCACCGTGTCACCGGCGACCGGTCGCGCCGGCACCGGGGCATCGGCTGGGAATACGTCCACCTGGCCATCGACGATCACTCGCGCGTGGCCTTCGCCTCCATCGAGCCGGACGAGCGCGGGACCAGTGCCTGCAAGGCCCTGATCCGTACGGTGCGCTACTACCGCAGCCTGGGCGTGTGCTTCGAGCGGGTGTTGACCGACAATGGCACCTGCTACAGGTCGCGCCGCTTCCAGCGCCTGGTCCGTCGGCTCGGCCTGCGCCACCTGCGCACGCGTCCCTATACGCCCCGCACCAACGGCAAGGCCGAACGTCTGGTGCAGACCAGCCTGCGCGAATGGGCCTATGCCCGCGCCTATGACAACTCCGGGCAGCGCGCCGATGCCCTCCATGGCTGGTTGCACCACTACAACTGGCACCGCCCTCACGCCAGTCTTGGCTACAAACCACCCATCTCCCGCATACCACTGAACAACCTGCTGGGTTTACACAGCTAGGTGCCCAATGTCACCGGAATGACACAAGTCCATGGCTTTTCCCGGTGATGGATCCGGGGTGCCGACGCATATGTGTTTTCGCCATCGTCTCCGACAAGTGGCCAATGGACTTGAATGTCGATAGAGGTTGATGGATGCTGGGGCCACTTGACCGTCACGCATGGATGTGGATATGTCGGTACGTAGCGCACAGGTACGCCAGGTGTTTTACCCGCTGATCCTGGTGAGCGGACTGGTTTTCGCTCAGGATCAAGGTGATGGGAGTCTGTCCGGCGCGTCCGATATGGAGCTGCCCGCTCGTCAGGAGTCGGCATCGGGTTCAGAAGGCATACACCCCTATCTCGATTACAGGAAGCGCGTCGAAACTGCGCAGAACATTTCTCCGCTCGACAACGGAGTCTTTGGCGATCAGGTAAGTCTGTATAACGGTGCGGCCGACTTCTCCGTCACCGATATCGATGTTCCTGGAAACAACGCACTTGCTGTGCAGCTTGGTAGGCGCCTGTCCGTCGAGTTGCAGCCCCAGAACAACCTCGCGCCGTATGATGGGCGGCTGCTGGGCATGGGCAACTGGGATATCGATGTGCCCTATGTCGCAGCGGTGTATCCATCATCTTCGGGATGGTCCGCCACACGTTGCTCCGTCGGCAGTGTTCCAGCGACAGTGGCAAGCAATTTCTATCGCGCTGAGTACTGGCAGGGCATTACGGTGCATGTTCCCCGCAGGGGTACGACGAGCGTCATGGGTATTCAGGCTTCAGTGCCGCGCCCCTCCAGTGGAACGTATAGGTTCACTACTGCGGAACGTGATGTTTTTGATTGCATTCCAATGAAAAGTGGGCTCGCGGGCGAGGGGCTCCGGATGACCACCAGTTCGGGAGTGCGCTATTTCTTTGACGTGGGTGTGATCCGAACGGCGGCCAGGCTGATGAAGTATGTCAAGCCCGCTTCAGGTGAGTTTCCTGTCGAGGTCTATCTCGATCGCCAGAAGTACTACCTGTTGGCAAGCAGGGTGGAAGATCGCTTCGGCAATACCGTAGAGTTTCAGTACAACAGCAACGGTCATCCGATTCGTATCTGGTCCTCCGATGGCCGGGAAATAACCTTGACTTATGCCAATGGACGATTGAGCAGCGTGTTCGCGCATGGTCGTACATGGTCGTACCAATACGACGCGCACGGCGATTTGACGCAGGTGACCAACCCCGATGGGAGCCAGTGGCGGTATTCCTACAGTGGCAGCTTGATGCCGCCTGCGGAGCCTGTCGGCATGGCCGCCATGCCTTGGTGCAGCCATACCCCGCCAGCGCTATCCGTCAATTACACCCTGACAGCGACGCACCCTTCAGGGATGGCGGGCATATTTGCGTTCGACAATAGGCGGCACTTTCGTAGTGGTGTCCATGTGACCGAGTGCGTGCAGGGCGGCGATCCACTTGATCCAGAGTACACATTGCTGGTCCCGCACTATTTCGATGTCATGAGTTTAAACAGCAAGACGCTCTCCGGATCGGGCATGACTTCTCCCTTGATATGGTCCTACGACTACTCCAGCCCTTTCACCACGTTATGGGGGATGCCTACGCAGATGCCTTCGTATCCCTGTACAACCTGCTCGGCGGAGAAGAGCACCACGGTCACCAATCCTGACGGCGTCAAGAAGCGTCACTACTTCGGCATGCGTTACTACGACAACGACGGGCGACAGCTGAGAGTGGAAACGCTCAGTGCCGCCGGCACGATTGTGCGCACTGAAACTAGCAGCTACATGGCCGAATCCAACGCTGCCGGCCAGCCCTTTCATGGAGAGTATGGCTCGATTCTCGGTGGCATGAACGATCCCGCCAGTGCAAGGATCCGGCCCGTGATTATGCGCAGCGTCGTCCAGGACGGAGTCAACCATCTCTGGCATGCCAGCACTTTCGATGCATTTGCCCGCCCGGTAAACGTCACGCAGTCCAGCGCCCCATCGCCCTAAAGGACCCAGGACATGAGAAAACAAAGGATCTGTTTCCGTCCGCTTCCCCTGGCGGCGCTATTGACCGCCCTGTTGCCAGCAGCCGTATCGGCACAGAGCTACAGCCGCACGGAAGTCATCACCTACCATGACAACACCAATAAATGGGTGCTGGGCCAGGTAGCCAGCCGCGCGATCAACGGTACGGTTGTCGAATCGACGACCTTCAGCGCCACCACCGCGCAGCCGCTGACGTACTCGTCCTACGGCAAGCTGCAGCAGACCCTGACCTACAACGCCGACGGCACCGTGGCCACGGTCAAGGACGGCAACAACTACCAGACCACACTGTCCTCGTGGAAACGAGGCATTCCGCAGTCCATCGGGTATCCGGATGGCAAGAGCCGCTCGGCGGTGGTCAACGACAGCGGCTGGATCACCCAGGTTACCGACGAAAACGGCTACGCGACCAGCTACAGCTACGATGCGATGGGCCGGCTGGCCAGCATCGCCTACCCGAGCGGCGACAGTACCGCGTGGAACAGCACCACGCAGGTGTTCCAATCGGTGAACGTGGCCGAATACGGGATCCCGGCCGGGCACTGGCGGCAGACGGTAAGCACCGGCAACGCGCGCAAGCTGACCTACTACGACGCACTGTGGCGGCCACTGCTCACCCACGAGTACGACACCGCCAACGTAAGCGGTACCCAGCGCTTCCAGCGCTTCACCTACGACCATGAGGGCCGGGTCACCTTCGCCTCGTATCCGGGCAGCAGCGATGCGCTCACCAATGGCACCCGGACCAGCTATGACGCGCTGGGCCGCCCGGTCGCGGTGTCGCAGAACGCCGAATCCGGCGTGTTGACCACGACCACCGAGTACCTGACCGGCTTCCGTACCCGCATCACCAACCCGCGTGGGTACCAGACCGTCACCCACTACATGGCCTGGGACCAGCCGACAACCGATTATCCGGTGGCGGTGGAGCAGCCGGGCGGGGTGTACACCGACATCGCCCGCGACGTGTTCGGCAAGCCCACCGCGATCACCCAGCGCAACAGCTCCGGCGGCGTGTCGGTGACGCGGCGCTACGTGTATGACGGCTACCAGCAGCTGTGCAAGAGCATCGAGCCGGAGACCGGCAGCACGGTGATGGCTTACGACAACGCCGGCAACCTGGCCTGGTCGGCCAGCGGCCAGGCCCTGCCCTCGGCCAGCAGCTGCGATACGGCCAGCGTGGCGGGCAGCCAGAAGGTGAGCCGCAGCTACGACGCACGTAACCGGTTGGTGACCCTGACGTTCCCCGGGGTAATGGTAACCAGGGCTGGACCTATACAGCCGACGGCCTGCCGGACACGGTCACGACCTGGAACGAGGGCGGCAGTACCTATGTGTCCAACAGCTACGCGTACAACAAGCGGCGGCTGCTGACCGGGGAGAGCCAGTCGCAGACGGCCGGGCAGGGCGTGTGGTCGATCGGTTATGGCTACAACGGCAACGGTCACCTGGCCAGCCTGGTGTATCCGCAGAACCTGACGGTGGACTACCTGCCCAATGCGCTGGGCCAGCCGACCCAGGCGGGCACCTTCGCCACCGGGGTGCAGTACTACCCGAACGGGGCGATCAAGCGGTTCACCTATGGCAACGGCCTGGTGCACACGATGTCGCAGAACACGCGGCAGCTGCCGGCACGCAGCACCGACAGCGGCGGCGTGCTGGATCTGGCCTATGCGTACGATGCCAACGGCAACGTCTCGTCGATCACCGACTATACGTCGGCGGCGCGGCAGACGCGCAGCATGGGCTACGACGAGCGCGACCGGCTGACCTCGGTGAGCTCGCTGCTGTACCCGGGCGGAGCCAGCTATACCTACGATGTGCTGGACAACGTCACCCGGGCCACGGTCGGCAGCCGGGACCATGTGTACTGGTATGACGCGAACAATCGCCTGACCAATGTGCTCAACGGCCCCGGTGGTCCGAGCATCATCGGGCTGGGCTATGACATCCGCGGCAACGTGATCAACAAGAACGGCAACCTGTTCGTGTTCGACCACGGCAACCGGCTGCGCACGGCACAGGGGACGGACACCTACCGTTACGACGCGCAGGGGCGCCGGGTGCGTACGGCCGGCTCGGACGGACTGCTGTACGAAATGTACAGCTTGGACGGCAAGCTGCTGTGGCAGCGCGATGAGCAGCTGGGTCTGCGCTTCCAGCACATCTACCTGGGCGGCAGTCTGGTGGCGTCGCGACGGATGCCGATCGGGGAGACGGTATACGGAACGATCTACCGGCATACCGACGCGCTGGGCAGCCCGATTGCGGCGACGGACGAACTGGGCAATACGCTGCAGACGACCGAGCATGAGCCGTACGGAAAAATGCTCAACCGGACCAACGACAACCGTCCGGGCTACACCGGGCACATGATGGACAAGGCCACCGGCCTGGTCTACATGCAGCAGCGCTACTACGATCCGCTGATCCCGCGCTTCCTGAGCGTGGACCCCATTACCGCCTACAGCAATCCGGTGGGGGCGTTTAATCGGTACAGGTATGCCAACAACAACCCGTACAAGTTCACGGATCCGGATGGGCGGGATGCATTTCTTTTCACCGACAAGAATATCCTTGTTGTACCTGTGTACTTCACGGGGTCGGCCGCCACACCAGGAAATATTGCAGCCATCAAAAGCAAGTTCGATTCCGTCAAGTCTGAGTTCGGAAATATGCGATCCATCTTGCAAGTTTTGAGCCAACCCGGAGGCGCGGGAACCAACACAATGAATCTATCGCCTAGTTATAATAAAAGCCTGTTCCCGACCGCCGGCGAGGGTGTCTATGGAGGCGTCGGTGGCAACTTTGGGCATATAAATTCCTCATCATCTGATTGGGTTGACGCAGCAGCCCATGATATTTTTCACTTCGCAGGCGCCCCAGATGGTTATCGAGATGTGGGAGGGACTTTTGGCAACCGAAAGTCTGCATATCTTGATGGCTACAACCAAGGCAACATCATGGCTGACCGACGCGGTAACTCGCTAACCGCTCGTGATATTGATGGTATTACGAAAAACAACTCCACCCAGAAGCTGAGCCTGAGCGGATTTCAGGGGATCTTTCGAGTTGATGGTCGCATTGATTCAAAACGCCTTGATCGCGAGCTATCTAAATGAATATAATTTTACGTTGCCGAAAGTTTTTTTTTGCGATGCTACTCGGACTGCTCCCGTTGTCCGTAATGGCGTCTGTTGAAGCAGATAGGGCATGTGAGGATGATTTCTGCTGGTCGGTGACAAGGCACCACTCCGAGCAGCTGAAGGATTACTACGTTTATGTTCAGCCACAGGCGACAAAGCACTTGGTGGTCCGCTATCAAAGTGGCGCGCAAATCAATATCTTGATCCGAGAGGCGCCTGCCAGAAATTGCGGGCGCAGTTTTACTGAAGCGAAGGCTGCATCCCCTCGTTTGGTGAGAGGGCAAGGCTGTCTAGTCACCACACAAGGGGACAAATCAGTTATTTTCAATTATCAGATATCAGCAGCCAATGTAAGCCAATTTCTGCATATGACCGCTCCAGTTATTTGGCTGTCAGGGTATTCTCGGGAAGGCGATTTTCTACCGGCAGCCAGCACTCTCCTCGCACTGTAAGGGAAGTAGAGCTCGCTACACTCCTAAGCCCCTAAGCCCAACAAAAAAGCAGCGAATACGAACCCCTTGGTCGCGTAGCAAGTAGCCCGGGTAAGCGTAGCGCACCCGGGGTCGTTCGCAATGCACCCTACCGGCAATCAGAGCTGGAAAGAAAAAAGCCACGCCACCACGGCCGGAAGCACCGGCGGCTGCGATGCGTGCTGTTGGCCAACGCTAAGTCCAGTTCCTCAACTGCCGTCATGGTCGGACGGGTACCTTTTGGCAAGGTGGGTTCAAGTCCTGCCTGGTCGAATTTGATCGTTATGCACTGATGGTATGCCGATATGTCGAATTGAATCTGGTGCGCGCCGCGATGGTTGCGCTGCCGGAAGAGTAGCGCGAGTCCAGTATGCACTCCCATCTCGGTAAAGCCCGTGATCCGCTGATTACGCTGCATTCGACCTGTCCGGCGCTTGACGCTACGTGGGAAAAGCGGGGCATCGAATATGGCAGGTGGCTGCGTGCCGGGATAGAAGGTGAGAAAATCTCTGCGATACCCAGCTAAATTGCAGCCTGGGAACCCATTGTGACGGCGCGATGGGTGGCTGGTAGATCGTTCATCATGTATTTTTCCGTCACCAATGTTGGATAATTCTTGAGGCTGCTGGTTGTTAGATGCCTCGGAAAGTCAACAGGTCGGCTAGATGTTCTTGTAGATGTGGCGACGTACCTTCATTGCACTGTTGGTGAAGGCATCAGTTTAGTTCTATTGGAATGTTGTTCATGGAGATTTCTATGGCTACTTCGCTTGATGGCTTCAATAGTGGAATTGCATATCTTGGTCGGCGATATGTAGCGCGCTACATGGCTCTTCCAATTTTTGCTTGTAGTATTTCCACGCAGGCCGCCGACTATCGCCTGGATGAAAAAGGTATCGAACGATTGAATCAGGCGCGGTCCGTCAGCCCGCTGGAAGTCGATACCCTGTTTGGCGAACAGGTGAGTCTGTTCAACGGTGGAACGCAGTTTGAAAGTGCCGATATCACCATCCACGGAAATAATGCTCTAGCGATGGAGCTGCGGCGCGTGCTTGCTGTGGATGACCGCTCGCGGGTCAATGGCAACCACCTTGGCGGCTTCGCTGAGTGGGATCTGGACCTGCCCAGATTGTCGAGCGTCGTGGCGATTGCCAAGGGTTGGCGTCCGGCGGGTTGGACGGTGAACGAGCGCTGCAGCCAGCCGGGTCCACTGGATGACACCGCATCAGTTGCGTCCGAAGACTACTGGGATGGGTACAAATTGCATATTCCTGGTGCGGGCGATCAAGCACTGCTCATGGCCCCGGCTCCCTCCCTACCGAGTCCCGGCAATGGCACGGTCTACCCTTGGATCACCAAGGGCATGTGGCGAATCAGCTGCAAAAGCACTACGAAGAATGGCTATGCCGGTCAGGCGTTCGTTGCAACCTCGCCGGCTGGCATGATTTATCATCTGGATTGGGTGGTGGTGAAGATGCATCCAGGGGTGAAGGGCGAACTGAACTCAGGCAGCGTGGCGCGCCAGGTTGTGCATTTTCTTGTATCCCGGGTGGAGGATCGTTTCGGCAATTGGGTCGATTACGCCTATTCTGGCGACAACCTTATTGGGATGACCTCCAGCGATGGTCGCCAGATCTCCTTGTCATGGTCCGGCAACAAGATCATGTCGGCCTCTTCCAGCATGGGGAATCTGAGCTATGCATACGCAGGAGAAAAGCTGGCCAGTGTTACCCTGCCAGACGCGAGCAAGTGGCAGTATTCGTCCACTGGCGCGCTCGCTGTCTATGCGCCTGCATGGACTCCCGCCTATGAGGACCCTACTGGCTGCCCTGATCCCATCGAGGAGTCCACTGGTACCTATGCATTGACAATCACTGCACCTTCTGGGGCCACAGCATCCTACAGTTTTTCTGCTTGGCAGCATCATCGGAGCAACATCCCCGAACATGCCTGCTATATCAATAGCCCACAATACTGGTTCATGAAAACGCCAAGGTTCTATTGGAGCTTGACCCTCATGTCAAAGAGCGTTTCCGGCCCTGGTATGACGTCGGCGACATGGACTTACACCTACGGTCAGCCTGATCTGCTCACGCCTGGCGCAAACACGAAGATCAATGCCGTATCAGGCCCTGACGGTACCTACTCGCGTTACACCTACGGTACAGGCTACAACCTCAACGAGGGGCAGTTGTTGAATGTGGAAAAGGGATATGGCCCCAGCCAGATACTGTCGTCCCAGCAATCTTCATATGTAAGCAATGTCGAAGCTGCGACACAGAACTTTCCCCGAGCGTCGGAGAGGATCCCCGTATGTGGAGCGATCTGCTCGCCAGTGCATGGCTGCGTCCGCTGAAGCAGAGCGTGATATCCCAACAGGGGCAGAGCTTTACATGGAAAGTGGCCGCGGATTGTAACGGAACATCTTATTGCTTCGATATCTTCGCACGCCCGACGAAGATAACGTCGGCCAGTACACCATAGTTTCAGTGTAGTTGTCTTTTTTGCAGGTCGGACTGTGTCGCCAACCCCATTGTCTTTGTGACACAGCATCTGGTGGTTGTCACTGCTGCCGGCCACGGCTACTGTCGGCGGCTGTTTCTGAATCCGCTGGAGTTCCGATGAAGCGCACACCGCTTGCCGCCGCCATGGCGCTGGGCATGAGCCTGGCTGCCGCCGCCAATGGATTTAAGGGGACGGAGGAAATTAAACAATATTCCGCTACATTGTCGCCCGGCCTTGGCTGACTTCTTGCGGTGCAACGGAAATGCAGGCTGGACGCCTCACTGGTTCGGTTTCATTCCATGCCCCGTCGCGCACGCCTGGTCCTGCCACATGTTCCGCTTCATATCATCCAGCGTGGCGTGAATCGGGCGGCGATCTTCATTGACGACGAGGATCGCCATCACTACCGGCGACTGCTGCGTGAAGCCTGCCTCGAAAACGACATTGCCGTTCACGCCTTCGTTCTGATGGACAATCATGTCCATCTGCTGTTGACGTCACCGCGGGCGGAAGCACTGGCGGTTGCGATGCGTGCTGTTGGCCAAAGCTACGTCCAGTTCTTCAACGACCGTCCTGGTCGGACGGGTACCTTGTGGCAAGGTAGGTTCAATTCCTGCTCGGTCGAATCTGATCGTTACGCACTGATGGTATGCCGATATGTCGAATTGAATACGGTGCGCGCCGCGATGGTTGCGTTACCGCAAGAATATCGCTGGTCCAGCGTGCACTCCCATATCGGGAAAGCCCGTGAACCGCTGGTTACGCTGGATTCGATCTATTCTGGCGCTTGGCGCTGCATGGGAAGAGTGGGCCATTGAATATGGCAGGTGGCTGCCTGCCAGGATGGAAGACGAGGAGATATTTACGATACGCAACTACATTGCCAAGGAGCGGGCGTTTGGTTGTACACGATTTCTGACTATGGTCCAGAAGGCATTGGGCCGACCTGCCGAATGCCGTAATCGTGGGCGGCCCAGGTCCAAGCCGGTTTAATTACCTCCGTCCCATTTTGGTTATTGGCGAGGTCACCGCCGGCATGGCCAGCAGCGACCAAGCGCAGCAGGTCAACGCTGCCTCCGCGGCGCTGTCGGCCGGCAGCGGCCTGCTCGCCGCGCAGGTCGGCGCCAGGCTCGGCCTGGACGACGCCGGGGTCAGCCAGTCGCGCGCGCTGGGTGGCGCGGTGATCGGCGTGGGCAAGTTCATCACCCCCAAGCTGTACATCGGTTATGGCGTATCGCTGATCGGCAGCGGCTCGGTGCTGACCCTCAAGTACCTGCTGCGCCGCGGCTTCGACATCGAGGTCGAATCGAGCACGGTGGAGAACCGCGGTTCGGTGAACTGGCGCAAGGAGAAGTAGCCGGGCCAGCGCCGGGCCCGCGTGCCGTGTCCGCGGTCTCCCGGGCTACCGGTCCGCCGACCGGGCGCGGCATGGCCAGGCGCATGCGCGGCGGGCAACGCCATGCCGCCGCGCCGGCCGGTTCACGGCGCGGACGTGGCGGCGACGGGGGAGACGACCGCCCCGCGCAGCACCGGTCTGCCGGCGACCACGTCGGTCCATACCAGGCGTGCGTTGCCGCGGTCGGCGAGCAGGCGCGGGAAGCCGGTACCGCGCCCGCGGCCCTGCAGGAGCGCAACCTGCAGGCGGCCGAGCTCGCGCTCCAGCGAGGGGCTGTAGCGGGCAAGCCACAGCGATTGCCCGCGCGCATCCTCGCGCAGCCATGCCAGCCAAAGGCCATCGGCGTCGGCCGCTACCTGCGCCCGTCCCTGCACCGCGGTGCCGCGGTCCGGAGCCCGCGGCGCGCCGAAAGTGGCGCCGCCGTCGCCGCTGTGGGCCAGGCGCAGCAGCGGTTCGCCCTGCGGCGCGGTGTACCACGCCACCCAGGCCTCGTCCCCGTAAGCGGTGACCGCGGGGCCGTTCACCGGGCACGCCGGCATGACCCAGTCGTCGGCATGGACCCGCCGTGCCGGCTGCCAGCCGCCGGCGACGCGGCGGCGCAGGTGGATGTCGCGGACCTCGCCGGCGTCGCGACCGCGATACACCAGCAGGATGCCGCTGGCGCCGGCGTGGGCGCCGGTCTGGCAACAGTCGCAGGTCATCGCGTCCAGCTCCTGCTCGTCGTGCTTGCGCAGCCGGGCATCGAAGCGCGCACTGCGCAGGGTCATCGCGCCTTGGCCATTGCCTTGGCCGTGGCCGTGGCCGTCGCCGTGCCCGGTGCCTGCGGTGCGACGTCCATCCAGCCAGGCGATGCCCATGCCATCGGCGCCTTCGGGCCACAACGAGACGAAGCCGTGCTCGGTGGCCGTCCGGTCATCGTGCACGGTGACCGGTGCCGACCACTGCCGGCCATCGGCTGAGCGCGCCAGCAGCACGTCGTAGGCATGCGGGTTGCCGGCGGACCGGCGCAGCCATTGCGCCCACAGCGCGCCATCGGCACTGGCGCGCAGGTGCGGGGTGTCGGCCCAGTTAACGAACCAGTCGTTACCGCGTGCGATCTGCCGCGCAGGCTGCCAGCGGCCAGCGGAAAAGCGCGCGTAGCGCAGCTGGTGGCCGCGCGCGTCCGGCGCCAGCCACGACAGCAGCAGGCTGCCGTCGGGTGCGGCCACCAGGTCCGGCTGCGCGGCGCTCGCATCGGCCGGCAACGGCCACGGTTCGGCGTGCAGCCGCAGGGCCGGGCCGGCGGCCGGCGCCGTGGGCGCCGGCGCTTGCACATCGCCGGAACATGCACCGAGCAGCGCGCACGCCAGCGCGAGGGAAGCGGGGAAGATGCGCATGCGCGCAGGATAGCGGCATCGTGACCGTTGGCGGTTGCCCGCCCACCGGGGCCCGGCTACTGTCGCCGCCTGTTCTGTACCTGCTGGAGTTCCGATGAAGCGCACACCGCTTGCCGCCGCCATGGCGCTGGGCATGAGCCTGGCTGCCGCCGCCAACGCCAATGAGGGCATGTGGATGCCCACCCAGTTGCCGGCACTGGCGAAGACGTTGAAGGAGGCCGGTTTCAAGGGTGACCCGTCGACGCTGGCCGACGTCACTGCACCGCCGCTGAGCGCGGTGGTGCGGGTGGGCGGCGGCACCGGCGCGTTCGTCTCCGGCGATGGCCTGCTGCTGACCAACCACCACGTTGCCTACGGGGTGATCCAGTACAACGCCAGCAAGGAGCACGACACCATCAACGACGGCTTCATCGCCCAGGGTCGCGATGACGAGCGGGCCGCCAACCCGGACTACCGGGTGCTGGTGACGGTGGGCTTCGACAAGGTCACCGACGAGGTGCTGCAGGAGGCGCGCGGCAAGACCGGCCGCGCCTACTACGACGCGGTGGAGAACGCGCGCAAGCGCATCGTCGCCGACTGCGAGGCCGAGGGCGGGGTGCGCTGCTCGGTGGCCAACATGTACTACGGCAGCGATTTCTACCGCATCCGCCAGCTGGAGCTGACCGACATCCGCCTGGTCTACGCACCGCCGCGCGCGATCGGCAATTACGGCGACGAGATCGACAACTTCATGTGGCCGCGCCACACCGGCGACTTCACCCTGCTGCGCGCCTACGTCGGCAAGGACGGCAAGCCGGCGCCCTACAGCAAGGACAATGTGCCGTACCACCCGCCGGCACACCTGAAGATATCGCTGGACGGTCCCAGGGAAGGCGACTACGCGATGCTGGCCGGTTACCCGGGCACCACCTACCGGCTGCGCACCGCCGCCGAGTTCGCCAACCAGATCGACACCGTGCTGCCGCGCCGCGTGGAAGTGTTCCAGCAGCTGATCGACGTGATCGAGGCGCAGGGCAAGGGCAACGCCGATGCGCGCACCCGCTACGCCTCGCAGCTGCAGTCGCTGAAGAACAACCGCAAGCGTGCCGCCGGCGAGCTGGAGGGCCTGCTGCGCAGCGATGCCAAGGCCCAGCGCGCACAGGACGAGCAGGCGATGCTGGCCGCGACCGACGCCCGCTACAAGGCCGACATCGACGCGTTGTCCGCCTCGCTGGCCGCCGAGCGCGATGCCGGCGCCGGCGACTTCCTGGTGACGCTGATGTCCAGCCAGACCCAGCTGCTGCGCTCGGCCATGCTGCTGGAGCGCCTGCGCATCGAATCGGCCAAGCCCGACGCCGCGCGCGAGAGCGGCTACCAGCAGCGCGACCAGGCACTGATCGAAGGCGTGCTCAAGCAGGTGCAGCGCCGCTATGACCCGGCGGTGGAGAAGGCGCTGCTCACCGCGCTGCTCACCCGTTACCAGCAGTTGCCGGACGCGCGCCGCGATGCCCGCTACGACGCGTTGTTCGGGCGCACCCCGGAACAGCTGCGCAAGGCGCTGGACACCCTGTATGCCGATACCCGGCTGGGCGACGAGGCGCAGCGGCTGTCGCGCTTCGAGGCGGCACGCAAGGGCGGCGCACTCGAGGCCGACCCGCTGCTGGCGGCGGCCGCCACCCTGGTGGCGGCGCAGCTGGACGCCGAGCGCGAAAGCAAGCAACGCGAGGGCGAACAGCTGCGCCTGCGCCCGTCCTACATGCAGGCGCTGTTCGCCTGGCGCGCCAGCCAGGGCCGCGCCGTGTACCCGGACGCCAACAGCACGCTGCGCATCAGCTACGGCAAGGTCGAGGCGCTGCATCCGCGCGACGCGGTCAGCTACTCGCCGGTGACCACCGTGGCCGGCATCGTCGAAAAGAACACCAACGCGGTGCCGTTCGACGCACCCAGGCCACTGCTGGCGGCCATCGCCAAGGGTGATTTCGGCAGCACCGCCGATCCGGCGCTGAAGACCCAGACGGTCAACTTCCTGACCAACCTGGACACCACCGGCGGCAACTCCGGTTCGCCGGTGCTCAATGCGCGCGGCGAGCTGATCGGCCTGAACTTCGATTCCAACTGGGAGTCGGTCAGCGCCAGCTGGTGGTTCGACCCGCGCTACAAGCGCGCCGTGCACGTGGACATGCGCTACCTGCGCTGGCTGCTGGCCAAGGTCTACCCGGCGCCGGCGCTGCTGGCCGAGATGGGCCTGCCGCGGGAGTAGGCGCCTGCGCGACGCCGGACCCGGCCGGATGCCGGCCGGGCCTTGGCGCCGCCCCGTCGGGTCAGCGCGGCCGGGCCGTAGTGGGACACCGCTGGCCTAGAATGGCCGGGCGAACAGGGCGGGACAGGTCGTGGGGAAGCACTGATGCAGGTGGATCGTGAACTGGCGGCGGCCGAGGCCGGCGCCAGGCTGGATGGCATACGGATCTGGGTCGTCGAAGACGACCCCGAGTGGCGCGGCATGGTGGTCGACGAGCTCGAGTACCACGGCGCCGAGGTGCGCGGCATCGACAGCGTCGAGGCGCTCTACCGCGAACTGGCGGTGGACCGCTGCGACATCCTGGTGCTGGACGTCGGCCTGCCCGGCGAGGATGGCTTGAGCGCCACCGGCCACCTGCGGCGGATGGATGGCATGGGCATCGTGCTGGTCACCGGCCGCAGCGGCACCGCCGACATGGCCCACGGGCTGTCCGTGGGCGCCGATGTCTACCTGCCCAAGCCGCTGGAACTGCCGGTGCTGGTGGCCGCGCTGCACAGCCTGCACCGGCGCATGTCGCAGTCCGCGCCGGCGCTGGCCGCCGCCGCCGGCGAAACCGTCGCCGCGTGGAGCCTGCGCTCGGACGGATGGGATCTGCAGGCCCCCAACGGCAAGGTGCTCACCCTGACCGTGGCCGAACGCGGCTTCCTGCGCGAACTGTTCGCCGCCCACGGCGAGGCGGTCGAACGCGAGCGGCTGATCGCCGCGGTGACCGACCAGCCCTGGGATTTCGACCCGCACCGGCTCGAGGTACTGGTGCACCGCCTGCGCACCCGGGTACGCAATGCCACCGGCGCCATGCTGCCGGTACGCGCGCTGCGCGGCGTCGGCTACCTGCTGGCGTCCGAACCCGCCGCCTGACTCCGGTTCCGCTTTCCAGCGGCTGCTGTGGGTGAACGCCGGAGAGCGACGGAGATTCTCTGATACTGCCGCTGCGCCGGCTGCTGCCGAGAATCCCACCCCGACGCCGGAGCCGCGCAGCGCGTGGCCGGCGTGCATGGGGAGCGGCATTGGAAACGACACTGGAAGGGCCGCCGCCAACCGCGCCGCGCCCGCTGCAGGGCCTCCGCATCCGGGTGGTGGAGGATGATCCGGAGTGGTGCGCGCTGGTGGTCGACGAACTCGCGCGGCAGGGCGCGGCGGTGCGTGGCCTTGGCAGTGTCGAAGCCCTGTACCGCGAGCTGGCGGTGGACGCGTGCGACATCGTCGTGCTCGACGTCATGCTGCCGGGCGAGGATGGATTCAGCGCGACCCGCCACCTGCGCCGCACCGGCGACATGGGCATCGTGCTGGTGACCGGGCGTGGCGCCGCCGCCGACATGGCCCATGGGCTGTCCGTGGGCGCCGATGTCTACCTGCCCAAGCCACTGGAGCTGCCGGTACTGGTGGCGGCATTGCACAGCCTGCATCGGCGCATGGCCGCACGCACCGCTGCACCGCCGTGCCCGGCGCCGGAGCCCGCGCCGCCTCCAGGCGACGGCTGGAGCCTGCGGGCAGGCGGCTGGGAACTGGGGTCGCCCGGCGGCCACGCCGTGGCCCTGTCCAGCGCCGAGCGCGCGCTGCTGCACGCACTGATCGCCAGCCCCGGCACGCCGGTCAGCCGCGAGCGGCTGATCGCCGCACTGACGCCCACGCCCCGGGATTTCGATCCGCACCGCCTGGAAGTGCTGCTGCACCGCCTGCGTGCGCGCGTCCGCGACGCCACCGGCCTGGCCCTGCCGGTGCGCGCACTGCGCGGCCAGGGATACCTGTGGGTGCCCACGCATTCGTGATCCCCGGCTCCCGCTGCATGGCGCCGCGCGGCGCCGCTGAGAGCGAGTGTGAGCGAGTGTCAGGAACTGCTACTGCCTTGGCTGCGCCCGCTGCAGAGAATGCCGCCCGGATGCCCTGACCGGGTGTCCCGCGCCTGCCCGCAATGGCAGGCACCGACAACACGCAAGGCCCGGCACGCCGTCAGCCGGGTGGGGCGCAACAGCTGCAGACGCAGGGGAACACCCGTGTACCAATCTCACGAACAGGCCGCTCGCGCGATGTCTTCGCGCGCGCACGCAAATGGATCTGCCGTCCGCGCGATGAAGCTCGCCGGTCTGTTGGCCGCGGTCGGCTTCATGGCGCCGGCGGCCAACGCCGCCGTTACCGCGACCCAGGTGACCACGGCCGCGGACATCGGCATCGGCCAGGACGTGAACGTCACCGTCGACTGGACGCGTACCAGCGCGGGCGGTGACACCGTCACCGTCGTCATCCCCGCCCAGCTCGGCGCCAACCCGCCCGCGCCCCCGGCCGGCTGCACCTACACCGCGCCGAACATGGTGTGTTCGACCACCGCCGGCAGCAGCGGCACGGTGAGCTTCCCGGTGCGCGGCGTGACCGCCGGTGGCTTCAACCTGACCGCCACCGGCACCTCGGGCCCGTCCGCCGCGTTCTCCGGCAACGTGCGCAACGCCGGCGACCTCACCGTCGGCAAGGCCATGACCGTGCCGGCGAGCGGCAGCCCGCTGACCGGTGGCAACAGCACCTTCCGGCTGACGCCGAACATCGCCGCCGGCGGCAACAACGTGCCGGTGGGCGGCAGCATCGTCATCACCGACAACCTGCCCGGCAGCGCGGCCACCGGTTTCGTGGTCACGGCAATCACCTTCGGCGGTCCGCTGACGCCGGCATGCACCACGGTGGCCACGGCCAACAGCAGCCGCGTGCTGACCTGTACCTATACCGCCGGCGGCTCGGCGATCAGCACCGCGCAGCTCAACAGCAGCTGGATCGAGGTCAGTGGCACCACCCGCAGCTACGGCAGCTTCGTCAACACGGCGTCGATCAGCTCCGCCAATACGCTCTACATCGACCTGGCCGCGGGCAACAACAGCGCCAGCCTCAACTACAACACCGAGCCGGCCACCGACCTGGTGGCGACCATCGCCACCACGCTCAGCAACAGCTCGGCCTCGCCCTCGGCGGGCCTGAGCAACCAGACCATCACCCTGGGTGTGACCAACAACGGGCCCATGGTGTCGGCCGCCGGTGCCGTGGTGGAGACCATCGTTCCGGCCGGCTTCACCCTCGGCACGCTGCCAGCCGGTTGTACATCCACGCCGGCCAGCAGCCTGACCATCGCCCCGCCGGTGAGCGGCGGCACCCAGACCGGGACCTGGAACGGCACCAAGGTCAGCTGCACCGCGGGCACGTTGAACGTGGGGCAGTCCGCACCGTTCGTGATCCCGGTGACCCTGGACAACGTGCGCCGCACCGGCGAGTACCTGCCCGCCGTGCTGACCCTGCCGCCCGGCCAGGACGACGGCCAGCCGAACAACAACAGCGCCACCGTCCGTTACTGGATGGCGCCGTCGGCGGCCGACCTGGGGCTGACCAAGAGCAAGCCGGCCAAGGTGGCACCGGGACAGACCATCAACACCACCCTGACCGTCACCAACCGGGGGCCGGAAACGGTCAGCTGGAGCCCCTCGCAGCCGCTGCGCGTGGTGGACTGGCTGGATCCGCGCGAAATCACCAATGCCTCGGTCACCGCCACCAACGGCTGGGTGTGCACCGTCACCCCGGCCTCGCCGCGAGCCGATGGCGTCAACCCCGCGCAGACGACGCAGGTCTCGTGCGAGCTGCCCGGCCCCGGCACCATGAACGTCGGCCAGTCGCGTTCCTTCAGCTTCGCCCACACCATCGCCGACGCCGCGACCCTGGGGCCGAACCCGGTGACGCTGACCAACATCGCCTGCACCGGCAGCGAGGTGCTGCGCCTGCTGGGGCTGAACGCGGGCAACGGCCCGCAGCCGGCCGACCCCGACGAGGCCGGCGCGACCGGTGGCATCGCCGAGAACGGCACCAACGGCCAGGACTGCCAGTCCGCCAACGGTATCGGCACCACCCTGGAAGACGTGCGGGTGGGCATCCGCAAGGAATCCTCGGTGGACGGCACCACCTGGCACGACGACGTCGCCGACGCGCCGACCCTGGCCGCCGCCGACAACGACATGCACTGGCGGATGACCATCACCACCGCCGCGGCGCAGGCGACGATCCCGACCCTGCAGGTGAAGGACATCTATCGCGGCCTGATGCGTGCCGCCGCCGCGGCACCGACCTATGTCACGCCGAACATCAGCTTCAACTACGACCTGAGCCAGGCCGCGGGCGCGACGCACAGCTGCCTCGCCAGTATCCCCGGCAATCCGAACTCGTACGGCCAGGGCGGCAGTACCATTGAATCCGGCAATACCACCGAGCAGGTCTGCAGTTTCAACAACGTGCCGGCCGGCGCCACCATCGTGGTCACCGCCACGCTGTCGCGCCCGTTGGGTGCGCCCACCGGCCAGCTGGACAACACCGCCACGCTGGATTCGCCCAATGCGTTCCTGAAGGACCTGTCCGGCGGCAACGTGATGAGCGATACCGCGCGGGTGCGGGTGCTGCCGCGGGCCGACGTGGCCATGGCCAGCAAGACGGTGACGACCAGCATCCCGGCCAGCGGCGGCAACAACCCGATGGCATCGGTGGGCGAGACCGTGCTGTTCACCCTGGTCGCCCGCAACCAGGGCCAGGACCACATCGCCGCCGGCAATTTCCGCATCACCGACAGCCTGTTCACCGGCGCGGCGACGTTGTCCACCCCGGCCTTCGAGGTGCTGGAAGTCAAGCCGGCCGACGTGGCCAAGATGAGCTGCGCGGCCAGCAACCTGGCCAGCGGTTCCATCTCCTGCGTCAACGTCACGAGCATCTCCCGCCATGAGGTGCAGACGGTCACCGTGCGCGCGCGCGTCAAGAAGCCGCCGAGCTACACCGGTGCACTGGGCGACAAGCTGTACGAGAACGTCACCAACACCGCCCAGGTCCACCTGGACAACATGTGCGAATACCGCGCCGATGGCGTGGCCAACTCGAATGCCTGCGGCGACGCCAACGCGCTGGCGAACAACACCGCCTCGGCCGTGTTCGACGTCACCGTGCCGTCGTTCGACCTGCAGCAGGGCAAGGTGCCGGTGTTCCCGGCCGGGCAGAGCGAGTTCCGCGCCGGCGACGACCTGCGCTACCGCTTCAGCATCCGCAACGCCGGCCCGTCGATCGCCGAAAACATCGAAATGACCGACACCCTGACCGTGCCGTCCGGGTTCACCCTGGCGCTGCAGGGCACGCCGCAGAACCTGAACGCCGCCGCGGCAAGCGCCGGCTACAGCCTGGCCAGCAAGACCGTTGCCTGCACCCAGGCGGCGCCGAACGCCGCGACCGTGTGTACGTTCGGCACCCTGGACGTGAACGAGGAAGTCAACTTCGAGCTGGTGTTCCGGCCCACCGGCGTGTCCACCGCGCCGGTGATCTTCGGCAATGCCGTGCACGTCTGCGCCGACGAGACCAACAGTTACGAATCCTCCGGCAAGTGCACCGCCGATCCGCTGCAGGCCGGCAACAACCTGGCCGCGATCAACAACGTGCTGTTCCCGAGCACCGACCTGGAAGTGGTGAGCAAGACCGCCATGGTCTCGCCGGCCGACGTTGGCCAGGCCGTGCCGTGGCAGATCGTGCTGCGCAACAACGGCATTTCCACCTCCACCCAGATGCGCGTGGTGGATACGCTGCCGTCCGGCTTCGAGTGGATTCCCGGCACCGCCCCGGGCGTGGGCAGCGCCACCGGTGGCGCCACACTGGCCGCGGCCGGCGGCACCCTGGCCGTGCAGCCCGGCCCGCCGGCGCCGGACGCGGCCGACGTCTGCTACGTCTCCAACGGCGTGGCCAGCGTCACCGCCGCGACCCCGGTGCAGCAGGTGACCTGCCACGTCAACGGCAACTTCCCGGCGGGCAGCGGCTACACCCTGACCCTGCATGCGCGTCCCAAGGCGGGCGTGTACGCCGGGCCGTGGCTGACCGACGTGGACAACCACGCGGCCGTGCAGCCGGGCAAGGACGCGGCCAACGAGGACCTGGCCAAGGACAGCAACCCCAACAACAACGAGCAGGACGGCCCGGTGCAGGTGCGCAACGCCAGCATCGCCGGCCGCGTGTTCCTGGACCAGAACAACAACGGTGACACCGACGCCGGCGACACCGGCCTGGCCAATGTCAGCGTGCGCCTGACCGGCACCGATGTGTACGGCAACGCGATCGACGTCACCGTCACCACCGACGCCAACGGCGACTATGCGTTCAACGGCCTGGCGCCGTCCGATGCCGCCGGTTACACCCTCAGCCAGGACCAGGGCACCGTGTCCGGCGGCTACAACAACGGCATGCCGCAGCCCAACAGCGCGCGCAGCGTGCGCAACGGCGCCAGCACCGGCGTGACCGACAAGGGCAGCGCCGGCATCGTCGCCAGCGGTGGCGTCATCAGCGGCGTGGTGCTGGGCAGCGGCGGCCAGGGCGTGCAGTTCGACTTCCCCGAGGTCACGCTGTACACGCTGTCCGGCCACGTGTTCCTGGACAAGAACGTCAACGACGTGCGCGACCCGGGTACCGACGAGCCCATCGCCGGCGCCACCCTGGAACTGCTGGAGCTGGTCGGCGGCGACTACGTGCCCGTCACCGGCCCGACCGGTACCGCGCTGACCGATGCCAACGGCTTCTACAAGTTCGTGGGCCTGGACCCGGCCAGGACCTATGCCGTGCGCGAAGTACTGCCGGCCGGCCACCTCAACCGCCCCAGCGCGGTCAAGCCCGGCACCTGCGGTGGCGCCGGCTGCAGCGCCGGCAGCGCGCAGACCGGCGTGGCCGGCGACGCGCCCACCACCGACCGCATCAGCGGCATCCGGCTCACCGGCAACGGCGAGAACTACGACTTCGGCGAGCAGGAAGGCGCCGAGATCCACGGCCGCGTGTTCATGGATTACGACAACGACGGCGTGCAGAACGGCAGCGACGGCGGCATCGGTGGCCAGACCATCGAGCTGCGCGATGCCGGCGGTACCGTGGTCACCACCACGACCACCGCCAACGACGGCACGTTCTCGTTCACCCAGCTGCTGCCGGGCACCTACACCCTGCACCAGCCGAACCAGCCGGCCGGCACCGCCAACGGCATCACCACCGCCGGCACCGTCGGCGGCATCACCACCGGCACCGCGACCGGGGTGAACACCACCCCGTCGCAGATCGCCGCCATCACCGTGGCCCCGGGCCAGAAGTCGCTGGAGAACCTGTTCGCCGAGATCCCGACCCGCAGCACCGTCGCCGGCCGGGTATGGCTGGACGGCAACGACAATGGCGTCATCGACGTGGGCGAGCAGGGCATCGCCGGAGTCACGGTCGAACTGACCGGTACCGACGTCAACGGCAACGCGATCACCCGGACCACCACCACCGGCACCGACGGCAGCTACCTGTTCGCCGACCTGCCGGCGGGCACCTATGCGCTCACCGAGCCGAACCAGCCGCCGCTGACGCTCAATGGCAAGACCGTGGCGGGCAACATCGGCGGCGTGCCGCTGGCCGGCGCCACCGCGACCGGCAAGGCCACCACGCCGTCGGCGATCGGCAACATCGTGCTGGGCGAGAACCAGCACGCGGTGCAGAACAACTTCGGCGAGATCCCGATGAACGGCTCGATCGCCGGGCGGGTGTGGCTGGACCGCAACAACGATGGCGTCATCTCCGTCGGCGAGACCGGCATTGCCGGCGTCACCGTGCGCCTGACCGGCACCGACGCCCAGGGTATGCCCGTGGTGGCCGAGGTGCGGACCGACGAAAACGGCGACTACCTGTTCGACGGGCTGGCGCCGGGCACCTACACCGTGACCGAGCCGGAACAGCCGGCCGGCACCTTCAATGGCCGTACCCGCGCCGGCAGCCATGGCGGCGACGCCACCGCGGTGGCGACCACGCCGTCGGCGATCAGCGGCATCGTGCTGGGCGCCAACGAGAACTCGGTGGCCAACAACTTCGGCGAGATCCCGCCGGCATCCATCGCCGGCCAGGTCTGGTACGACGACAACGACAACGGGCGCGTTGACGCCGGTGAAACCGGCATCCCCGGCCAGGAGATCGTGCTGGAAGGCGTGGACGACCTCGGCAACCCGGTCCGCGTGACCGCGGTCACCGACGGTGACGGCCGCTACTACTTCCCCGACCTGCGCCCGGGCCGCTACAAGCTGACCCAGCCCAACCAGCCGCCGCAGACGCAGAGCGGGCAGACGGTGCCGGGAACCACCGGTGGCGACGGCACGCCGAAGAGCGAGCCGGTCTCGGTGATCAGCGGGCTGACGCTGGAGCCGGGCATCCACTCGCAGTCCAACAACTTCGGCGAGCTCAACACCGACGTGCCCGACCTGCGGGTCAGCAAGTCGGTGGAGCCGGCGACCCTGGTCACCGGCGGCACCGCGAGCTACCGCCTCGTGGTGCGCAATGCCGGCCTGGCCGCGACCAGCGGCGAGTACGAGGTGGTCGACCGCCTGCCGCAGGGCGTGACCCTGGCCGCTGTCCCCACGGGCGACGGCTGGAGCTGCACCGGCAGTGCCGGCGACACCCGCTTCAGCTGCCGCAGCAGCACCGTGCTGGCCGCCGGGCAGACCTCGGCCGCGACCCTCAGCGCGCCGGTGCGGGTGGGCGCCGATGCCAGCGCCGGCACCGTCAACAATGCGGTGCTGGTCGCCGGCGGCGGCGAGCCGGAATCGCACCGCCCGACGCCGGAAGAAGCGCAGGCGCTGGAAGGCGGCGACGTCGGCATCCTGCCGGTGTGCGGGGCCGAGGTGGTGCACAACGCCTGCCGCCTGCCGAGCGAACTGGTGAAGGCATGGCCGGACGTGGTGGTCAGCAAGGCCGCCGACAGCGCCGTGTTCACCGTGGGCCAGCCGGCCAGCTACCTGATCCGGGTGCGCAACATCGGCGAGCGCGCCACCGACGCCGAGTACGTGGTCAGCGAACACCTGCCGGCCGGCATCGTGCTGTCGGGCCTGCCCGCCGGTGACGGCTGGGCCTGTACCGGCAGCGTGGGCGAGCGCCGCTTCGCATGCGCCAGCGCGCGCGAACTGGCTGCCGGCGCGAGCCATCCGGGCGCGATCAAGGTGCCGGTGGACGTGCTGCCGGAAGCCGTGGGCCAGGGCACCGTGAACAACGCGGTGATCGTGTCCGGCGGCGGCGAGGATCCGCAGCGCAAGCCCTCCGACGAGCAGTGGAAGCAGTTCGAGGAAACCCCCGGCCAGCTCGACCTGTGTGACCCGCAGATCAGCCAGAACCTGTGCCGGGTGCCGAACGAGGTGCAGGACGCGCCGGAAGACACGCAACTGGTGATCAGCAAGCGCGGCGACCGCGCCATGGCCGAGATCGGCGACACCGTGCAGTACACCATCGAGGTGCGCCACGTGTCCGGCAGCGCCGCGCGCACGGTGAACATCGTCGACGTGCTGCCGCGTGGCTTCACCTACCTCGACGGCAGCGCCCGCGTCGACGGCCGTGCGCTGGACGAACCGCTGGGCAGGCCGGGGCCGCGCCTGGGCTTCGACCTGGGCCCGATCGCCGCCGGCGGCCAGCTGCTGCTGACCTACCGCGCGCGCATCGGCGTGGGCGCGCTGCAGGGCGACGGCATCAACCGCGCGCAGGCGCACGGCTGCTCCATTGCCGGCGGCTGCATCGACCCGGTGGGCCTGAACCCGCTGCCGGGCTCGACCCCGTCCAACCACGCCCAGTACCGCGTGCGCGTCACCGGCGGCGTGTTCACCGACGAGGCCTGCGTGCTGGGCAAGGTGTTCGTGGACTGCAACAACAACCACGTGCAGGACCAGGAAGAACTGGGCATCCCCGGGGTGCGCCTGTACTTCTCCGACGGCACCTGGCTGGTGTCCGATTCGGAAGGCAAGTACAGCTACTGCGGGCTGCCGCCGAACAGCCACACGCTGAAGGTCGATGCGTCGACCCTGCCGGTCGGCTCGCGCCTGACCACCAGCAGCAACCGCAACCTGGGCGACGCCGACAGCCTGTTCCTGGACCTGAAGAACGGTGAGCTGCACCGCGCCGACTTCATCGAGGGCAGCTGCGCCAACCCGCTGCTGGAGCAGGTCAAGGCGCGCCGTACCCAGGGCGAAGTGCGCGCACCGGAGAGCGAGCCGGGCCAGTCGCCGCTGCGTTTCGAAAGCAAACCCGTCCGTGCGCCGCAGCAGGCCACGGATTCGGCCAACCAGAGACCGATCGTGGAACCCAGACCCAACCCGCCCACCGCATCGGCTTCGCAGGAGGTGCAGCCATGAGCCGCCGTCGCGTGCGCGCGATGCCGCGCCTGAGCCTGCTGGCCTGCGCGCTGGCCACGGCCGCAACCCCGGCCCTGGCCCAGAACGTGGGCAGCAGCACCCGTTTCACCCCGGTGCTGGGCGACGCCTCGACCCTGTACCCGCGCTCGCCGGCGAGCGTGGACGCGGCGCCGGAAGTGGTCGCCGCCCGTCCGGGCGCGCTGGACTACAGCCGCAACGGCGGCGTGGATCGGGTCCGCGTCGAGGTCGATCGTGACGGCGTGCCCGCCGACGGGCAGACGCCGGTGCATGTGCGCGTGCAGCTGCTCGACGGGCAGGGCAGGCCGCTGTCCGGTACCGCCTACGCCACCATCGAGCACAGCGGCGGCCGCATCCGCCTGCCGGGCTCGCGCACCGACGAGTTCGGCCCCGGCGCCGCCGATGCCGACAAGGTCACCCCCGGCGTGCAGCTGGTGGTGCGCGACGGCGTGGCCGAGTTCGACCTGCTGGCCCCGCACGAGCCGCAGGACGTGGTGCTGCGCATCACCGCCGGCGGCCAGGCCGCCGAGGGCGTGATCGGCTTCCTGCCGGAAATGCGCGAGCTGCTGGCCACCGGCCTGATCGAAGGCATCGTCAACTTCCGCAACAAGTCCAACGCCGGGCTGATCTCGCCGGTGCAGCACCACGACGCCTTCGACCGCGACATCCGCCGCTGGGAGAAGCAGTTCAACAACGGCAAGGCCAATGCCGCCGCGCGCACCGCGTTCTTCGTCAAGGGCCGGATCAAGGGCGAGTACCTGCTCACCGCCGCCTACGACTCGGACAAGGACGTGCGCGGCCGCCTGCTGCGCGACATCCAGCCCGAAGAGTTCTACCCGGTGTATGGCGATGCGTCGCTGCGCGGTTTCGACGCGCGCTCGGCCGAGCGCCTGTACGTGCGCATCGACAACAAGCGCAGCTACCTGCTGTACGGCGATTTCCAGACCGGCGACACGCTGGCCACGAGCACCGGCATCGGCGGCAGCGGGCCGATCCCGCAGCGCAGCCTGGGCACCTACAACCGCACCGCCACCGGCCTGGGCTGGCATTTCGAAAGCGCGCGCGCGCGCGGCAACGTGTTCGCCATCGAGGACTCGCTGCGCCAGGTCATCGAGGAGTTCCGCAGCCAGGGCAGTGGCCCGTACGCGCTGCGCAACAACGCGGTGCTGGAAGGCAGCGAGCGGGTGGAAGTGATCGTGCGCGACCGCAACCAGCCCACCCGCATCGTCTCGGTCCGCCCCTTGGCCAGGCTCGTCGACTACAGCTTCGAGCCGTTCTCCGGACGCATCCTGCTCAACCAGTTCATGCCGTCCTTCGACAGCGACCTCAACCCGGTGTCGCTGCGCATCACCTACGAGCTGGACCAGCAGACCGAGAAGTTCTGGGTGTTCGGCGCCGACGGCCAGTTCAAGCTGACCGACCGGCTGGAGGTGGGCGCCTCGGCGGTGGAAGACCGCAACCCGTACGCCGAGTTCCGCATGGGCAGCGCCAACGCCGCCTACCGCTTCGGCGAGAACACGATGCTGGTGGCCGAGTTCGCGCGCACCCACAGCGAGGTCAATACCAGTTCGCTCAACCAGTTCACCTCGCAGGGCCTGAAGGACGTGGTGGGCGAGGTCGAAGGCGATGCCTGGCGCGTGGAGTTCGCGCATGACGGCGACCGGTTCGATGCGCGCCTGTTCGCCGCCCGCACCGACCCGGCGTTCAACAACCCGGCGTCGCCGCTGTATGGCGGCCGCGGCGAGTACAACGCGCGGCTGGGCTACGCGGTCGGACCGCGCCTGGAGCTGTATGTCGAAGGCCTGCGCAGCGAGGACCGCAATCCCGATGGCGGCAAGCGCGATGCCGGCGGCGCCGGCGTGCGCGTGGGCGCCACCGAACGGCTGACCCTGGACGTCGGCCTGCGCAGCATCCGCGAGACCATCGGGGTGACCTCGCCGTGGTCGATGGGCGCGCCGTTCGGGCAGACCGGCGGCCTGACCGGCGGCTTCGCCACCGGTGCCGGCGGCGGCGCGCTGGGCTACGGCCAGCAGGCGCTGGACCCGGCTACCGGCCTGATGGTCATCAACGGCCCGTCGTCCGGCAGCCCCATCACCAGTGACCTGCCGATCGGCACTAGGCTGGAATCGGACAGCGCCCGCATCGGCCTGGGCTACCGCTTCAGCGAGAAGTTCAGCGGCGGCGCCGAGGTCGAGCAGAGCGTCAGCGGCGAGGACCGCCACCGCGTCGCCGCCGGCGTCGACTACCAGGTGTTCGAGCGCAGCCGCCTGTATGGCCGCTACGAGAAGCAGACCGGCCTGACCAGCGCCTACGGCATCACCACCACCGACCGCCAGGCCGATGCGCTGGTGTTCGGCGTGGACAGCAGCTACCTGCGCGACACCCAGGCGTTCAGCGAATACCGGCTGCGTGATGCGATCAGCGGCCGCGACGTGCAGGCCGCCTCGGGCATCCGCAACAACTGGGACATCCGCGAAGGCCTGCGCCTGAGCAGCTCGGCCGAGCGCGTAAACGTGATCGCCGGCGATACCGGCGACAGTACCGGCCTGGCGCTGGCGCTGGATTACAGCGCCAACCCGCTGTGGCGTGGCGCGGTGCGCGTGGAGCACCGCATCTCCGAGGACGTGGTGCACACCGAGGCCAACGAGGCGTTCGACACCACGCTGCTGCAGTTCATGCTGGCGCGCAAGCTCAGCCGCGACTGGACCCTGCTGGGCCGCAACTACCTGCTGGCGACCAACTACAAGGAACGCGGCGACGTCCTGCAGGACCGCTTCCAGCTGGGCCTGGCCTACCGCGACACCGACCGCAACCGGGTCAATGCGCTGATGCGCTACGAGTACAAGCTCGAGCGCGACGAAAGCGGGCTGACCCTGCTCGACGGCCAGGCGGTCAACGGCACCAGCCAGGACGTGCGCACCCGCGCCCATATCGTCTCCTCGCATGCCGACTGGCATCCGTCGCGGCCGTGGTGGCTCACCGGGCGCGTGGCCGGCAAGTGGCAGCGCGACCAGTTCGCCCTTGCCGACGGTGCCCGCGTCAACAGCAGCTTCCGTGCGCTGCTGTTGTCCGGCCGCATCGTCTACGACATCACCGAGAACTGGGACATCGGCGTGCTTGGCTCCACCTTCCGTGGCCAATCTGGCAGCAACCAGTACGCCTATGGCGTGGAAGTGGGCCGCCTGCTGCGGCAGAACCTGTGGCTGTCGGCCGGTTACAACTGGACCGGCTTCGAGGGCGACCGCGACCTCAACGGCTACGAGTACACCCAGCAGGGCGCGTTCCTGCGCCTGCGCTTCAAGTTCGATGAAGACCTTTTCCGCCGTGACCCGGTGCGCTACCGCGACCCGGCCCGCTGAGGACGACCCGATGAAATCTCCGCATACCCGTTCCACCCTGTCCCGCGCGCTGCTGTCCGCCGCCCTCCTGTCCATCGTGGCCGGCAGCGCCGGCGCCCAGCAGACCCGGCTCAACCCGCAGGAAAAGCGCATCACCGACGAAGCCATCCATGCCGACCTGCAGGGCTACGAAGCCACCCAGGGCCGCATCCAGGCGCTCAACGACGCCGGCCGCCCGGTACGCGACTACGGCATGGCCAAGGCGCAATGCTGGCTGGACGTGTCGTTCCACGAATACACCCGCAACGACCGCAGCGCGTTCCCGCAGGACGCGCTGACCGAGTCGGAGAAGCTGATCGTGGCCATGGAGAACGGCGTCTCGCCGCTTCCCACCGATACGCCCCTGGTCAACAACGCCCGGTACCTGCGCGACGACCTGTGGCAGCGCCTGAAGGCGATCCACGGTACCCCGGGCTTCAGCTGCGCACAGCAGGCCGTGGCCTGCGGCGAGGTCGAGCTGGTGCACGCCGGCAACGAGTTCAACCAGCAGCAGTGGCGCCACTCCAAGCCGTACATCCAGATCGCCGAAGACCTGGTCAACGACGCCGAGGCGCTGGCACGCCAGTGCGCCGTGGCGCCGGCCGCCGCGCCGGCGGCCACGCCGGGCCCGCTGATCGCCAACGTGCTGTTCGAGTTCGACCGCGACGGCCGCAAGGACATCCGCGGCTACTCGCTGGAGAGCATCGACCGCGCGCTGGCCACCCTCGCCGGCGAGAAGCGCGAACTGGCCGGGGTCACCCTGGTCGGGCACGCCGACCGCATGCAGGGCAGGGGCTTCGACTACAACCAGGGCCTGTCGCAGCGGCGCGCGCAGACGGTGCGCGAGCTGCTGATCGGCCGCGGCATCGCTGCCGACCGGATCCGCTACGAATACCGTGGCGATACCCAGCAGGTGCAGCAGTGCGACGGCGTCACGCCGCGTGCCGCGCTGCTGGAATGCCTGCTGCCCAACCGCCGGGTCGAAGTGCGCTTCGAACTGGCCCGGTGAGCGCACGCGCCAGGTGAAAGGCCGCGGTCTGCATCGGTTGCCGGGTGCGCGTGGCCGGCGGATGCCGTGTTCAGGGCAGATGGGACATCCGGTTGGGGCCGCGGTTTTCGTCGCGCGCCGGCGCGGCGGCAAGCTCGCGCGGTGGTGCCCACGACATCGGCCGGCCGCCGCCGATCGCGATCCAGCCCTGTGCCAGCGCGTGCTCGGGATCGCGCAGGATGCTGTAGAGGTCGACCGTGCGACCGTCGGCCAGGCCCCACAACCCGGCCCAGGTGCCGACGCCGCTGCGGCGCGCCACCTGCAGCGCCCGGCTGACCGCGCGCAGGGTGTCGGTCTGGTTCGCGGTGGCGCCCGGGAACAGCGGATGCGGGGCCACGCCGGCGGACAGGCTGGGGGTCAGGCACTGGCCCGGGGCGACATCCACCTGCAGCCGTTCGATGCGGCGGCACAGGTGCGCGGCCAGTGCGAACGCCGCGGCCTGCGACGTGTTGGCGCGGATCACCACGAACGTGGCCCCGCCCCAGCGCGCCACGTGGTCGTGCTGGTCGCTGCCGCGGACCAGTTCCTCGGCCACCGCGCGCAGCAGCAGGTCGCCGGCGGCATGGCCATGCAGGTCGTTGAGCGCCTTGAAGCCGTCGATCTCCAGCAACAGCACGGCGCTGCGCGCCTCGCCGGTGCGCGCTGACATGGCG
Organism: Stenotrophomonas acidaminiphila; assembly: GCA_002951995.1. Taxonomy (NCBI): domain Bacteria; kingdom Pseudomonadati; phylum Pseudomonadota; class Gammaproteobacteria; order Lysobacterales; family Lysobacteraceae; genus Stenotrophomonas; species Stenotrophomonas acidaminiphila. The sequence continues at coordinate 3,523,214 of CP019797.1, read as the reverse complement.
GCGTCCAGCAGGCGCTGCGCCTCGCGCCGGTTCGGCAGCCCGGTGAGCGCGTCGATGGTGCCGAGCCTGCGCAGCTGCCGCTGCTGGCGGCGCATGCGCAGGTACAGGGCGCCGCCGCCCAGCAGCAGGATCAGCGCCGCCGCCAGTGCGGCATTGCGCAGCAGGCGGTCGCGGCTGGCTTCCTGGACGGCGTTGATGCGGGCCGGGTCCAGCGCCTTCTCGGCGGTGGCCTGCAGCCTCGCCAGCCGGTTGAGGTCGTCGCCCTTCATCCGTGCCTGGTCGATCTGCCTGGCCTGGCGCAGGTAGTCGCGCGCCTGGGCGGTATCGCCGAGTGCCACGCTGGTTTCGGCCAGAATGTCCAGGCTGTCGCGGGTTGCTTCGGGGAACTTGCCGGTTTCGGCCAGCGCCAGCGCCTGTTCGCCCAGCTCCCGCGCCTGCCGCGGCTGCTGCTGCTCGAGCGCGATCCGTGCCAGCCGCTGCAGGGTGACGATCTGCCCGAGCGGGTCGTTCTTCGCCTGCCACGGCAGGATCGCGAGGAACTGCGCCCTGGCCGCCTCCAGGCGGCCGCGGGCATGCTGGATTTCGGCCCGGTGGCCGCGGATCCGGTGCAGCATCACGTCCTGGCTGGACACGCGCCCGGCGATGGATTCGGCGCGGGCGAACGCCCGCTCCGCCTCGTCATGGCGCTTGAGCCGCAGCAGCGTGTAGCCATGGTTGTAGTGCAGCATCACGTCCTGCGGCAGCGGCGGCCGGCGCAGGTGGTCGGACAGCGCCAGCGCCTGCTGCAGGTAGTGCAGCGCGCCTTCGGGGTCGTCCATCTGCTCGCCGCGGATCAGGGCGATGCCGGTCAGCGCGGTGATCTGGCTGCCCACGTCGCCCTCGGCGATGCCGCGCTCGAGCATCGATTCGAGCAGCTGCAGGCCTTCCGTGGTCTGGCCATTGCGCTGCAGCAGGGTGGCGGCCATCTGCAGCGCACGGCCGCGTTCGAAGGCCGGTAGCCCCGGTGTCCGCAGCAGTGCCTGCAGGCGCGCGGCCGATTCCAGGCTGGCGTCGCCCTGGCCCAGCAGTTGGCTGGCGAAGCCGCGGCACCCTTCGGCGCCGATTTCGACCACCACGGGCAGCGCCGGCGTGGCCAGCAGCCGGGTGGCGATTGCCAGCGCCTCGCGCGGGGCGCCGTGCACCGTCGCGTGGCAGCGTGCCACCTGGTCCATCAGCCGTGCATCGGCTTCCACGGTCTGGGCGCCTGCGGGGCCGGCCACGACCGTCGCCAGCACCGCCCATGGCATCAGGCGGCGGAATCGGGTGGCACGAAGCGGTCGGGGCATGGCGTCCGGTGGTTCCAGGCGGGGGAGCGTCCGGCCGGCTGGCGGCGCGGCAGATCGCGCGACGGACGCCGGTAATATAGCCGTACTGCCCGCATGCCGGGCGCCGCCGGGCGGCCATCCGGCGCCGCGTCCGCGCCGCGCCGGCACATTGCCGCCGGCGGGCCCGTAATATGGCGGCGACCCATCCATTTGCCGCGTGGCCGCCCGCCGCGCCGGGGATTCCGCCCGATGCTTTCCCGCACTACCCGGCCCGGGGATCCGGCCGAGTCATCCCGGCGCACGCGTGCCAGCGACGCGCCGCGCGCGCCGGCGGTGGTCGATGCCACCGAGGCACGCGCCATGTCCATGCTGCTGCGCCTGCTGCTGGCCGTGGCCGGCTACCAGTTGCTGCTCCTGCTATGGGAGGGACCGGCGGCCAGCACGCTGGCGCAGGTGCTGGGCGTGGCCGGCATGCTCACCTGCCTGGTTTCGCTGGAACTGCTGCGGCGCCGGCGCCTGCACCTGTCGGCAATGGCGTTCGTGGTGCTCAACCTGGTGCTGACCTCGGTGGCCTACGGTTACTGGGGCCTGCGCGCGCAGATGCACGGGCAACTGCTGCAGCTGCTGCCGGTACTGCTGGCCGGTGCGCTGCTGGGGCGTCGCGCGCTGTGGCTGGCGACCGCCTGGCTGGGCGCGCTGCTGGCGCTGGGCGCGTGGCAGGACGCGGCCGCCGGCTTCTACCTGCCCTCGCGCGTGGAGCTGGTGCTGCGCGACCTGACGCTGTCCGGGTTCGGCACGGTGGTGGTCGCCTTCGTCCTGGACCAGTCACTGTCCGCGCTGCGCCACAATCTGCGCATCGCCCAGCGCCGCGGCGCCGACCTGGCGCGCAAGCGCGACGCGCTGCAGCTGGAGATGCAGGAAAAGGAACGCTCGCGCGAGCAGCTGGTGCATGCGCTGAAGATCGAGAACGTGGGCCGGCTGGCCAGCGGCGTGGCGCATGATTTCAACCATCTGCTGGCGCTGATCATGGGCTACGCCGGCAAGGGCCGCCGCAGCGACGATCCGGCCGAGCTGAAGGCGGCGCTGCAGGGCGTGGAGTCGGCGGCGCGGCGCGCCGGCGCGGTGACCCGCCGGCTGCTGGACTTCAGCCGCCAGGACGTGGCCCGGCCGCAGCTGCTGGACGCGGCCCCGACCATCGCCACGATGGAGCCGATGCTGCGCCAGTTGTTCGACGCGCGCACGGTGTTCGAACTGGATACCGGCCGGGTGCAGTGCCAGATCCATTTCGATCCGGCGCAGCTGGAACTGGTGCTGTTGAGCCTGGCCGCCAATGCCCAGCAGGCGATGCCCGACGGCGGCACCTTCCGGCTGGCGCTGTGCTGCCCGGAGCCGGGCAACGAACTGCGCATCGAGGTGAGCGACAGCGGCCATGGCATGAGCGAGGAAGTGCGGCAGCGCTGCATGGAGCCGTTCTTCACCACCAAGCCCAGCGGCCAGGGCACCGGCCTGGGCCTGGCGGTGGCCGGCAACCTGGTCGCCGCGGCCGACGGCCGCATCGAAGTGGACAGTGCCCCGGGCGAAGGCACCCGGTTCCACCTGTACCTGCCGGCGCGGCCGCTGCCCGCCGGGCCGGTGCCCGCGGCCGGGGGCGGCGAAGCGCTGCCCTGCTGACCGGCGCCGGGTGGCCGCCGCGGTGCGGGCCTGGCAGCGGCTACACTGCGGCACGGCCCGTCCGGAAACTCGTCCTTGGTCTCAAGCTGGATCCTGCTGCTGGTCTCGCTCGGCTATGCCGCGCTGCTGTTCGGCGTGGCGTGGTGGGGCGACCATCGGCCGATGTATCCGGACCGGCCGTGGCTGCGGCCGGTGGTCTACAGCCTGGCACTGGCGGTGTACTGCTCGTCGTGGACCTTCTACGGCGCGGTCGGCACCGCGGTGCGCTACGGCATCGGCTACCTGCCGATCTACCTGGGGCCGCTGCTGCTGCTGCTGTTCGGCTGGCGCATCATCGAGCGGCTGGCGCTGATCGCGCGCAGCGAGAACGTGGTCTCCATCGCCGATTTCATTTCCTCCCGCTATGGCCGTTCGCGGCGCCTGGCCGCGCTGGTGGCGGTGATCGCGCTGATCGGCGTGGTGCCGTACCTGGCGCTGCAGTACAAGGCGGTGGCGATGAGCCTGCGGGTGCTCACCGGCGACAGCGGCGGTGGCGGCGTGCTCACCGATCCGGCGCTGTACGTGGCGCTGCTGATGGCACTGTTCGCCACCCTGTTCGGCACCCGCCAGGTGGACGCCACCGAACACCACCACGGCATGATGCTGGCCATCGCGCTGGAGTCGATGATCAAGCTGCTGGCGATGGTGGCGGTCGGGGTGTTCGCCTACGTCTGGCTGTCCGACCGCGGCACCGCGGTGGTGGCCTCGGCGCGGACCCTGTTCGAAGGCACGCCGCCGGTGGGTTTCGTCTCGCAGACCCTGCTCAGCTTCCTGGCGCTGATCTGCCTGCCGCGCCAGTTCCACGTGGCGGTGGTGGAGTGTGGCGACGTCGGCGACGTGCGCCGCGCGCGCTGGCTGTTCGGCGGCTACCTGGTGCTGATCTCGCTGATGATCGTGCCGATCGCGGTGGCCGGCAACGCGCTGCTCGGCAGCGGCGGGGTGGTCGACGACGCGCTGGTGCTGGCGCTGCCGATGAGCACCGGCAACACCGCGCTGGCGCTGGTGGCCTACGTCGGTGGCTTCTCCGCGGCGACCGGCATGGTGATCGTGTCCTCGATCGCGCTGGCGACCATGATCAGCAACGATCTGGTGATGCCGCTGCTGCTGCGCCGCAGCGGCGACCACCGCGAGGCCGCCGACGTCGCCTCGCGGGTGCTGTGGATCCGCCGCTTGGCGATCCTGCTGCTGGCGCTGGTGGCGTACGGCTATTACCGCGGCAGCAACAACGACACCATGCTCGCCACTTACGGGCTGATGGCCTTCGCCGCGGTGGCGCAGTTCGCGCCGGGCCTGATCGGCGGGCTGTACTGGCGCGGCGCCAGCCGCCGCGGCGTCGGCGCCGGCATGGCGGTGGGCTTCGCGCTGTGGGTCTACACGCTGCTGCTGCCGGCGCTCAGCCACGGTGGCTGGCTCGACGTGGCGCTGGTCGAGCACGGCCCGTTCGGCATCGACTGGCTGCGCCCGGAACAGCTGTTCGGCCTGCGCGGCTGGGACCCGCTGACCCATGGCACCTTCTGGTCGCTGCTGCTCAATGCCGCGACCATGCTGCTGGTGTCGATGCGCTGGCGCCCGGGGGTGGCCGAACGGCTGCGCGTGGCGCCGTTCCTGGAGCCGTATGCGCGGCGCCCGGCGGTGGCCGGCGACTGGCCGGCGCACGTCAAGGTGCGCGACCTGCTGGCGCTGGCCACGCGGGTGGTCGGCGACGTGCGTGCGCGGCGCGCCTTCGTCGAGCAGGCGCAGGCGCTGCAGCGCGAGTTCCAGCCGGCCGCCGCAGCCGACCGCGCCTGGGTGCAGTTCACCGAACGCCTGCTGGCCGCGTCGATCGGCGCCGCCTCGGCGCGCCTGCTGCTGACCAGCCTGCTGCGCGGCTCGGGCATGGACCTGGGCGAAGTGGTCGCGGTGCTGGACGAGGCCGGGCAGGAGCTGCGCTTCAACCGCGAGATCCTGTCGACCACCCTGGAGAACATCAGCGCCGGGGTCAGCGTGGTCGATCCGGACATGCGCCTGACCGCGTGGAACCGCCGCTACCAGCAGATGTTCGGCTACCCCGACGGCATGCTCTACGTGGGCCGCCCGGTCGCCGACCTGATCCGCTACAACGCCGAGCGCGGCGAATTGGGCGAAGGCGACATCGAGGTGCAGATCAACCGCCGCATCGGCCACATGCGCGCCGGCACGCCGCACGTGTTCGAGCGCACCGGCGCCGACGGCAAGGTGATCGAACTGCGCGGCCAGGCCCTGCCCGGCGGCGGCTACGTCACCAGCTACAACGACATCAGCGACTTCAAGCGCGCCGAGCAGGCGCTGCTGGAGGCCAACGAGACCCTGGAACAGCGCGTGGCCGAGCGCTCGCAGGCGGCCGAGGCGGCGCAGCAGTCCAAGACCCGCTTCCTGGCCGCGATCAGCCACGACGTGCTGCAGCCACTGAACGCCGCGCGGCTGTTCGCCTCGGCGCTGCGCGACGGCCTGCACGAGAACGACGAACAACGCCATCTCGCCGAGCGCGTGGATGCCTCGCTGCGCGCGGCCGAGGAGCTGCTCGACGGCCTGCTCGACGTGTCGCGGCTGGATGCCGGCGGGCTGCGCCCGACCCTCACCGATTTCGATGCCGCGGTGCTGGTGCGCGAGCTGGCCGCGCAGTACACCCCGGTGGCGGCCGGGCGCGGGCTGCGGCTGCACGTGTTCGCGCGCCCGGCGTGGGTGCGCAGCGACCGCCGGCTGCTGCGCCGGGTGCTGCAGAACTTCATGGCCAACGCGCTGCGCTACACCCGCAGCGGGCGCATCGTGCTGGCGCTGCGGGTGCGCGGTGGCCAGGTCGAACTGCAGGTGTGGGATACCGGCCCGGGCATTCCCGAGCACCACATGCAGCAGATCTTCAACGAGTTCCACCGCTACCAGCAGCCGTTCGACTGGGGCGAGCAGGGGCTGGGCCTGGGCCTGTCGATCTGCCAGCGCATTTCACGCCTGCTGGGCCATGGCCTGGATGCGCGCAGCCAGCCCGGCCGCGGCAGCATGTTCTCCATCACCCTGCCGCGGGTACCGACCCCGGCGGTGGCGCCGCCGCCGCGCGCCATGCCGGGGTTTGGCGGCGACGAGGCGCTGGCCGGCCTGCGCGTGCTGTGCGTGGACAACGACCAGGAAATCCTCGACGGCATGCGCGCGCTGCTCGGCCGCTGGAAGGTGGAGGTGATCGCCGCCAGCACCGTGGACATCGCGCTGCGGAAGATCGCCGAGCACCCCGACGTGATGCTGGTGGACTACCACCTGCACGACCGCATGGACGGGCTCGACGCGCTGGTCGCACTGCGCGCCGCCGCCGGCCGGCCGCTGCCCGGCGCGCTGCTCACCGCCGACGGCCGCGACGAGTTGAAGCGGATGGCGCGCGAGCGCGGCTACCGGGTGCTGACCAAGCCGGTGAAGCCGGCCTCGCTGCGCGCCTTCCTGACCGCCTGGCGGTAGGGCCTCGTGGAAGCCGGTTGCGCCGGCGACTGCCGGCCGCGCCGCTTCATGTAGATGCGCTGCTTGCCGCGCATGCGGCTTCACCGGGAAAACCCGTGCGGGGCGAGCCCCGCACCTACGTGGAGCTTCGTTGCTGCCTGGCGGTAGAACCTCGTCGGCGCCGGGCGAACCGGTGATTGCCGGCCGCACCGCTTGCGTAGATGCGCTGCTTGCCGCGCATGGGCCTCACCGGGAAAGCCTGTGCGGGGCGAGCCCCGCACCTACGTGGTTCCTCGTTGCCCGGCGGTAGAACCTCGTCGGCGCCGGGCGCACCGGCGATTGCCGGCCGTGCCGCTTGCGTGGATGCGCCGCTTGCCGCGCATGGGGCCTCACCGGGAAAACCCGTGCGGGGCGAGCCCCGCACCTACGTGGTTCCTCGTTGCCCGGCGGTAGAACCTCGTCGGCGCCGGGCGCACCGGTGATTGCCGGCCGCACCGCTTGCGTGGATGCGCCGCTTGCCGCGCACGGGGCTTCACCGGGAAAACCCGTGCGGGGCGAGCCCCGCACCTACGTGGTTCCTCGCTGCCTGGCGGTAGAACCTCGTCGGCGCCGGGCGAACCGGTAATTGCCGGCCGTGCCGCTTGCGTAGATGCGCCGCTTGCCGCGCATGGGGCTTCACCGGGAAACCCCGTGCGGGGCGGGCCCCGCACCTGCGTGTCAGGCCGCGCCGTGCAGGTGTTCGTACAGGATGCTGGCGCCGATGACGATCAGGATCACGCCGCCGACGATCTCGGCGCGCTTGCCGACCAGTGCGCCGAGCACGCGCCCGAGCATGATGCCCAGGGTCACCATGACCAGCGTGCACAGGCCGATGACCAGCGCCACCACGCCGATATGCACGTCCAGGAAGGCCAGGCTCACGCCGACCGCGGCCGCGTCGATGCTGGTGGCCAGGCCGGTGGCGGCCAGCGTCCAGAAGCGGTGGTGGCGGTTGTCGCCGGCGTCCTGGGTTTCCTCCTCGGCATCCGGGCGCAGCCCGGCCACGATCATGTGCACGCCCAGCGCGCCGAGCAGGACGAAGGCGATCCAGTGGTCGAACGCTTCCACGTACTGCGAGGTGGCACGGCCCAGCAACCAGCCCAGCAGCGGGGTGATGGCTTCGATCACGCCGAAGATCAGGCCGGCGCGCAGTGCGTCGGGCAGGCGCGGCCGGCGCATCGCCGCCCCCTTGCCGATCGCGGCGGCGAAGGCGTCGGTGGACATGGCGAAGCCGATCAGGAGGATGGAAAGTGGGGACATCGGGTTTTCCTGGCCGGGCGGACACGGACGGCACGCGGCGCGCCCGACCTGACGTTGCGCTCGCATGCCGTTGGTCTCGCCAACCGTGGAACCGGTCGCACGCGCCACGACGCAATGGTCGAGTGTGTTGACGCGTGCGCTTCCAGACGCTGGAAGCAGGCTACTCCCCAAGGGAGCGCGGATTCTAGCACGCCGCCGTGGCGCCCGCGGCCCTCGCCTGCGGCCGCTGACATGCGCCTGTCATCAGGCGCTGGCCTCATTGCGCCGCGCGCCGCCCGCGGCGCGCCTGCGCTCGCCGGACGTCCTAAAGAAAGCGCGGCAGCGGCCGATCCAGAGGCGTCCCCACGCCCGGAGTCGTGCAATGAAGTTCCCGCTTGGAATCGCCCAGAAGCTGCGGTTGAGCCTGTTGGCCCTGGTGGTCGGCCTGGCCGTGATCGGTTCGGCCTATGCCTGGCTCAGCGCTGGCACCCGTGCCGCCGATCAGCGCCTGCAACGCTACCAGCAGGACGCGGCGCGGCTGGAGAACCTGGCGCGTGCCTTCGCCGAAGCGCGGCGCGCGCAGGCCGAGTATGCCATGTCGTTCTCGACCACCGCCGGGCAGGCGTTCGGCAAGGCGCGTGCGCAGCTGGGCCAGGCATTGGCGCCGGTGCCTGGCGCCGAACCGTGGCCGCCCGGGCTGGCCACCGCGCTGCAGGCCTACCTGGAATCGGCGCGGCTGCTGGACGAGCGCATCGGCGAGCTCGGCCACGATGCCGACAGCGGCATGCAGGGCGAACTGCGCGCCGCGGTGCATACCGTGGAGAACCTGATCGGCGAATACCGCGAACCGGAGCTGCAGGTGTCGATGCTGAGCATGCGCCGCCACGAGAAGGACTTCATCCTGCGCCGCGACCAGAAGTACGCCGACGAACTGGGCGCCGAAGCGATGCCGTTCGAACTGCTGCTGCAGCGCGCGCGCATGCCCGAGCCGGTGCGCGCGCAGGTGCGCGAGGCGATGCAGCGCTACCAGGGGGCATTCCTGTCCTATGCGGCGGCGCGCTTCGGCGTGGACAGCGAGACCCAGGCGCTGGACGACTATGCCGCGCAGGTGGACCCGGTGATCCTGCGCCTGCAGCGCGACCAGCGCAGCGCGCTGCAGGCGCAGCAGGCCGGGCAGGCCGCCGCGCGCAACTGGATGAACGCCGCCTTCGCCGCCACCGTGCTGATCGTCGGCGCGCTGCTGGTGACGCTGCTGGTGCTGCTGCTGCGTGCCATCGACCGGCCGCTGGCCGCGGCCGCGGCGTTCGCCGGGGCGATCGCCGACGACCACCTGGACGGCACCCTGGTGGTGCGCAACCGGCATGACGAGATCGGCCGCCTCGCCACCGCGCTGATGCAGATGCAGGCCAGCCTGCGCGAACGCATCGCCAGCGAGCGTGTGGCCGCGCTGGCCAACCAACGCGTGCGCCAGGCGCTGGACGTGGCGCGCGCCGCGGTGCTGGTCACCGATGGCGACGGACGCGTGGTGTACGCCAACGATGCCCTGCGCCAGACCTTCGCCGAGGCGGGCGTCGATGCCGCGGTGGATACCGGCGCCGACGTGGCTGCACTCGGCACCGAGGTGGCCGCGGTGCTGGCGCGGGCCCGCGGGGAGGGCGCTACGGTCGATGCCGAGGTCGAGCTGGGCAACACCGGCTTCCTGCTGCGCGCCAGCCCGGTGCTGGAACAGGCGCGGGTGCTGGGGCTGGTGATGGAATGGCAGGACCGGCGCCTGGAGCGGGTAATCGCCCACGAAGTCGCGGCGGTCGTGGCCGCGGCCGCGGCCGGCGACCTGCAAGGGCGCATCGAACTGGCCGACAAGCAGGGCTTCGTGCGGGAGCTGGCCGGGCGCATCAACGCGCTGCTGGACAGCGTGCAGACCCAGGTCGGCGATGCCACGCGGGTGATCGGCCACTTCGCCCGTGGTGACCTGAGCGCACGCATGCGCGACGATGGCGACGGCATCTACGCGCGGCTGCGGCAGGGGCTGGAGGTGGCGATGCGCCAGGTCGGGGCCATTGTCTCCAGCATCCAGCAGTCGGCCGGCAGCGTGCAGTCGGCGGTGGCCGACATGGCCAGCGGCACCCGCGAACTGTCCGCGCAGGTCCAGCAGCAGGTCGACGACGTGCACGACGCGCTGCAGCGCGTGCGCTCGGTGGCCGGGGAGGCACGCGAGAACGCCGACAGCGCGCGCCACAGCGCCGAGATCTCCGAAGCCGCGAGCGTGGCCGCCGAACGCGGGCGCGAGGCCACCACCGCCGCGGTGGCCGGCATGGAGCGGCTGCGCGCGTCCTCGCGCCATATCCGCGAGATCGTCGCCACGGTCGACAGCCTGTCGTTCCAGACCAACCTGCTGGCGCTCAACGCGGCGGTGGAAGCCGCGCGCGCCGGCAGCCATGGCCGCGGCTTCGCGGTGGTCGCCGGCGAAGTGCGGCAGCTGGCGCAGCGCTCGGCCGCGGCGTCGCAGCAGATCCGCGCGCTGGTGGATGCCTCGCTGCAGCAGGTCGAGGCCGGCGCCCATCTGGTCGACAGCAGCGGCGAGGCGATGCAGGACATCGGCGGCCGCGTGCAGCAGGTGGTGGTGGCGATGGCGCGCATCGACGCGGCGTCGGCGCGCCAGGTCAGCGCGGTGGACGACGTCGAGCGGCTGCTGCGGCGCATCGGCGACGGCACCCGCCAGAGCGGCAACGTCGCCCGCGCGTCCTCGCAGGCGGCGCTGGCCATGCACGAGCAGGCGCAGGAGCTGGCGGCGGCGGCGGAAACCTTCGTGGTGGACGGCGACGCCGCGCCGCGGCTGTCGCCGGCGGCCTGACCACGGACGCGGCGGCGGGGCTCAGTCTTCTTCCGGCGGCAGCACGATGCTGTCGTCGTCGATGGCCAGCTTGCCGGCCATCAGCACCGCCTGGGTGCGGTTGGTGACGCCGAGCTTGCGCAGGATCGCGGTGACGTGCGCCTTGATCGTGGCCTCGGACACGTTCAGGTCGTAGGCGATCTGCTTGTTGAGGCGCCCGGCGCCGAGCATCTGCAGCACCCGGAACTGCTGCGGGGTGAGTTCGCGCAGGCGCTGGCCGACCTCGCGTTCCTCGTGGTCGGTGGGCGGCACGTTGTGCGCCTCGGCCGGTGCCCAGCGCTCGCCGTCGAGGATGGTGCCCAGGGCATGGCCGATGGTGTCCGAATCGGCCGACTTGGGGATGAAGCCGAACGCGCCATGGTCGAGCGCGCGGCGCATCACCGTCGGTTCCTCGCGCGCGGACACCACCACGATCGGCAACTGCGGGTGTAGCGAGCGCAGGTGCACCAGCGCGTTGAACCCCTGCGCGCCGGGCATGTTCAGGTCCATCAGCACCAGATCGGCATCGGGATGCTGCTCGGCCAGCGCATACAGCGCTTCGACGCTGTCGGCCTCCAGCAGCTGCACCCCGGGAATGACCCGCTGCACCGCGCCGCGCAGCGCTTCGCGGAACAGCGGGTGGTCATCGGCGATCAGCAGGGTAGGCATTGGAGCAGGAGTGGCTGAAGAGGAGTGAGGAGTGAGAGAAGGCAAAAGCAAAAGTAAAAGCCGGTCTGCTTGCGGGGAGAGGTTGGGAAAAGGGCGGAGTGAGAAGCGGGCAATCAAACCACTGTTGCTTTCCCTCACTCCTCACTCCTCTTCACTCATCTCCTGGCTTCACCGAACCTTGCGCTCTTCCACCAGCGACGCCACCACCGAGGGGTCGGCCAGGGTCGAGGTGTCGCCGAGCTGGTCCGGCGCATTTTCGGCGATCTTGCGCAGGATGCGGCGCATGATCTTGCCCGAGCGGGTCTTGGGCAGCCCCGGCGCCCACTGCAGGTGGTCCGGTGCGGCGATCGGGCCGATCTCCTTGCGCACCCACGCCACCAGTTCCTTGAGCAGCTCGTCGGTCTGCGCCTCGCCGGCCACCAGGGTGACGTAGGCGTAGATGCCCTGGCCCTTGATGTCGTGCGGGAAGCCCACCACCGCGGCCTCGGCCACCTTCGGGTGGCTGACCAGCGCGCTTTCCACTTCGGCGGTGCCGATGCGGTGGCCGGAGACGTTGATCACGTCGTCGACGCGGCCGGTGATCCAGTAATAGCCGTCCTCGTCGCGGCGGCAGCCGTCGCCGGTGAAGTAGCTGCCCGGGTAGGTGCGGAAATAGGTGTCGATGAAGCGCTGGTGGTCGCCGTAGACGGTGCGCATCTGCCCCGGCCACGAGTCGCGGATGATCAGGTTGCCTTCGGTGGCGCCTTCCTGGATCTCGCCGTCGGCGTTGACCAGCGCCGGCTGCACGCCGAAGAACGGCAGGGTCGCCGAGCCGGGCTTGAGGTCCACCGCGCCGGGCAGCGGCGCAATCAGGATGCCGCCGGTCTCGGTCTGCCACCAGGTGTCCACGATCGGGCAGCGCGCGTCGCCGACCACGTCGTGGTACCAGCGCCAGGCTTCGGGGTTGATCGGCTCGCCGACGCTGCCGAGCAGGCGCAGGCTCTTGCGCGAGGTGCGCTTGACCGGCGCCTCGCCGTCGCGCATCAGCGCGCGGATCGCGGTGGGCGCGGTGTAGAAGATCGTGACCTGGTGCTTGTCGATCACCTGCCAGAAGCGCGAGGTGTCGGGGTAGTTCGGCACGCCCTCGAACATCACCGAGGTGGCGCCGTTGGCCAGCGGGCCGTAGACGATGTAGCTGTGGCCGGTGACCCAGCCGACGTCGGCGGTGCACCAGTAGACGTCGTCCTCGCGCAGGTCGAACACCGCCTCGTGGGTGTAGGCGGCGAACAGCAGGTAACCGCCGCTGGTATGCAGCACGCCCTTCGGCTTGCCGGTGGAACCGGAGGTGTAGAGGATGAACAGCGGGTCCTCGGCGTTCATGCGTTCCGGCTCGCACTGCGCCGGCTGGGTGTCTACCACGTCATGGAACCAGCGGTCGCGCGGCGCCTGCATGTCCACCGCCGCACCGGTATGGCGCACCACCAGCACGGTTTCCACGGTGTGGGTGCCGGGCAGCTTCAGCGCGGCGTCGACGTTGGCCTTCAGCGGCACCTTGCGGCCGCCGCGCAGGCCTTCGTCGGCGGTGATGATCAGCTTGCTGCCGCAGTCGCCGACGCGGTCGGCGATGGAATTGGCGGCGAAGCCGCCGAACACCACCGAGTGGATCGCGCCGATGCGCGCGCAGGCCAGCATCGCCACCGCGGCGTCGACGATCATCGGCAGGTAGATGGTGACGCGGTCGCCCTTGCCGACGCCGAGGTTGCGCAGCGCGTTGCCGAGCCTGCACACGCGTTCGTGCAGCTCGCGGTAGGTGACCTTCTGCGCCGGCATGTCCGGGCTGTCCGGCTCGAACAGCAGCGCGGTCTTGTCGCCGCGGGTGGCCAGCTGGCGGTCAAGGCAGTTCACGCTGACGTTGAGCTCGCCGTCCTCGAACCACTTGATGCGGAAATCATCCAGCTGGTAGCTGACGTTCTTGATCCGGGTGGGCTTGGTGAACCAGTCCAGGCGCTCGGCGGCCCTGGCCCAGAAGGCATCGGGGTTTTCCACCGATTCGCGGTACTGCTGCTGGTACGTGGTCTTGTCGATCCGCGCCCGGGCGGCGAACGCGGGATCGACGGGATAGAGATCAGCCATGGCAATACCCTCACCTTTGCACTTGTAACCAATGGGGGAGCCGCATCTGCGACGCGGCCGCGACCTCCCAAGTGTGCCGCATCACCCCAGTCGCGCGCTGCCCCCGGCTTAGACGATGGTCGAATACCCGCGCGCTTTCGACTAATGGCGAATAGCCGCCCGCGGTGAACGCCGCGCACCCTGCCGTGGACCGTGCGACCGACGCGGCCGTCAACGCCAGCCGGAGAGAGGCAGACCTGATGAACAGACACGTGTTGAAACGCGCGGACCGCGCGTTCCCCGCCACGACGATGGTGCGCCGGCCACTTGCCGCCGCGTTGTTCGTGGCGCTGCTGGCGCCGGGCATGGCTCTGGCCGGCACGGCGAAGGAGAAGGCGCTGGAAGCGCGCGTCGCCGAACTCGAGCGCCAGGTGCAGCTGCTGCTCTCCACCCAGCAGCAACAGCAGGGCGCGATCGCCCAGGCCCAGGGCGATGTGCAGCAGGTGCGCGCCGAACAGGCAGCGGCCGCCGCCGCGCCGGCCAGGCCCGCGGTGCCGGCCGGCAAGCAGCCGATCCAGGTGACCAGCATCACCCCGGGCGCCACGCCGGGCACCACCTTCAAATTCGGCGGCTTCATCAAGGCCGACTTCCTGGCCACCCGCACCGGCGACGGCCAGCTTGCCGACGACGCCACCGGCCGTTCGCTGTACCTGCCGGGGCAGACCCCGGTGCATGGCGCCGGCGGTTCGGGAAAGGCCTCGGGCGTGGACTACAACGCCCACGCCAAGTTCTCGCGCTTCAACCTGGGCGTGGACCACGTCGCCGAGAACGGCGACAAGGCCGGCGCGCTGGTGGAGATGGACTTCTTCGGCAACGCGCTGGGCAACCAGACCGCGACCAACACCTACGGCGTCACCCTGCGCCATGCCTACATGTACTGGAACAACTGGCTGGCCGGCCAGACCTGGTCCAACTTCATGGACGCCGCCTCCATTCCCGAGGCGGTGGACTTCGTCGGCCCGACCGATGGCGTGATCTTCGTGCGCCAGGCCCAGGTGCGCTACACCCGGGGCGGCTTCAGCGCCGCGCTGGAGAACCCGGAAACCACGCTGGTCGGCGCCACCAGCTCCGACCGCGGCTCGCTGCCCGACCTGACCGTGCGCTACGGCTGGAAGGGCGACTGGGGCACCTTCGGCGTGGCCGGCCTGCTGCGCCAGCTGAAGGTGGACAACCAGGCCACCGGCGCCCACGCCACCGCCACCGGCGGCGGCCTGACCGTGGGCGGCAAATGGGTGATGGGCGGCAGCGATTCGCTGCACTACCAGCTCACCGGCGGCCAGGGCATCGCCCGCTACATCGGCCTGGGCATCACCGGCGACAGCGCCTGGGACGCGGTGCGCGACGAGCTCGACCCCACCGGGGTGATCGCCGGCTACGTCGGCTGGCGCCACGCCTTCACCCCGAAGCTGCGCACCAACCTGATCTACGCGCGCAGCGACTACGACAACGATGCCTCGATCACCGGCGCGCTGGTGACCAAGAGCGTGCAGTCGATCCGCGGCAACGTGTTCTACACGCCCATGCCCAAGGTCGATATCGGCGCCGAGCTGATGTACGGCGTGCGCGAGATCGAGAACGGCCGCAAGGGCGACATCAGCCGCGTGCAGTTCACCACCAAGTACAGCTTCTGAGTCCCGGCAGCGGCGTCGCCACGGCGCCGCTGCCACCGCGGTAAACGCAGTCCCCTACTCCCTACCCCCACGGGGAGCACTCATGCCCGCACCGGCGCGCAGCGCACGCCGGGGCCCGTATTCCCGAAATCTGGAGAATCCCGATGAATGCTTCCGTCGATCCCCGTGTTGAGCGGATCGCCTCCCACCCGGCCTACCGGCGGCTGCGACAGTCGCGCAACCGCCTGGGCTGGATCCTCACCGTGCTGATGCTGCTGGCCTACTACGGCTACATCGGCCTGATCGCCTTCGACAAGGCGTTCCTCGCCACCCCGCTGGGCGCGGGCCGCATCACCACCATCGGCATCCCGATCGCGCTGGGGCTGATGGTGTTCACCATCCTCATCACCGGCTTCTACGTACGCCGCGCCAACAAGGAGTTCGACCAGTTGACCCAGCAGATCGTGGAGGACGCGCAATGATCCGTCCGTTCCTGCGCCCGGCCGCGCTCATCGCCCTGCTGGCCGCCAGTGGCGCGGCCCTGGCGGCCGGTGGCGACATCGGCCAGACCGTGCGCCAGCCCACCAACTGGACGGCGATCGTGATGTTCGCCGTGTTCGTGCTGGCGACCTTGGGCATCACCAAGTGGGCCGCCGCGCGTACCCGCTCGGCGTCCGATTTCTACACCGCCGGCGGCGGCATCACCGGCTTCCAGAACGGCCTGGCGATCGCCGGCGACTACATGTCGGCGGCTTCGTTCCTGGGCATCACCGCGGCGGTGATGGCCAACGGCTACGACGGCCTGATCTACGCCATCGGCTTCCTGGTCGGCTGGCCGATCCTGACCTTCCTGATGGCCGAACGGCTGCGCAACCTCGGCCGCTTCACCTTCGCAGACGTCGCCGGCTACCGCTTCGCGCAGAAGCCGATCCGGTTGTTCGCCGCCTCCGGCACGCTGGTGGTGGTGCTGTTCTACCTGATCGCGCAGATGGTCGGCGCCGGCGCGCTGATCAAGCTGCTGTTCGGCCTGGACTACTGGATCGCGGTAGTGCTGGTGGGCGTGCTGATGATGGTCTACGTGCTGTTCGGCGGCATGACCGCCACCACCTGGGTGCAGATCATCAAGGCCTGCCTGCTGCTGTCCGGGGTGACCTTCATGGCGCTGATGGTGATGTGGCAGTTCGGTTTCAGCTTCGAGAAGCTGTTCGCCACCGCGGTGCAGGTCAAGACCCAGATCGCCGCCAATGGTGGCAAGAGCGCGGAAGAGGCCGCCGCGGCCGGCCTGTCGATCATGGGCCCGGGCGGGTTCGTCAAGGATCCGATCTCGGCCATTTCCTTCGGCATGGCGCTGATGTTCGGCACCGCCGGCCTGCCGCACATCCTGATGCGCTTCTTCACCGTTCCCGACGCCAAGCAGGCGCGCAAGTCGGTGTTCTGGGCCACCACCTGGATCGGCTACTTCTACATCCTGATCTTCATCATCGGCTTCGGCGCCATCGCCCTGGTGCTGACCAACCCGGCCTACGCCGACCCGGTCACCGGCACCATCCAGGGCGGGCCGAACATGGCCGCGGTGCTGGTCGGCAAGGCGGTGGGCGGCAACCTGTTCATGGGCTTCATCTCGGCGGTCGCGTTCGCCACCATCCTGGCGGTGGTGGCCGGGCTGACGCTGTCCGGTGCCTCGGCGGTGTCGCACGACCTGTACGCCACGGTGATCATGAAGGGCAGGCCGCCGGCCGGCACCGAACTGCGCGTGTCGCGCGCCACCACCCTGGTGCTGGGCGTGGTCGCGGTACTGCTGGGCATCGCCTTCGAGAAGCAGAACGTGGCCTTCATGGTGTCGCTGGCGTTCGCCATCGCCGCCTCGGCCAACTTCCCGGTGCTGATCCTGTCGCTGCTGTGGAAGGACTGCACCACCCGCGGTGCGGTGATCGGTGGCTTCCTCGGGCTGGCCTCGTCGCTGCTGCTGACCCTGCTGTCGCCGTCGGTGTGGGTCGACACGCTGGGCAACCCGGCCGGCAGCGCGCCGTTCCCGTACACCAGCCCGGCGCTGTTCTCGATGACCATCGCCTTCGTCGGCATCTGGCTGTTCTCGGTGCTGGACAACAGCGCGCGGGCCAAGGCCGAACGCGCCGCATACCCGGCGCAGCAGGTGCGTGCCGAGACCGGCGTGGGCGCCAGCCGGGCCGCCGATCACTGATCGCGGCCTGGCAGCAGCCACGACGAAGGCCGCCCGCGACGGGCGGCCTTCGCCGTTTGCGGGGGTGCCCCCTGGATCGGCCGTGCCGTTACCATGCCGGTCGCACCCCCGCATCCGTTCCATGCCAGAGGATCTTCCATGACCGTCCGCGTCCGTCGTTCCCCGCACCCGCGCCTGCAGGCGTCCCTGCTGGCCTCTGCCCTGCTGCTGGGCAGTCTGTGCGCCCTGCCGACGGTAGCCATGGCACGGCAGGCGCCGCCCCAGCCGCTCGCGCTGCAGGCCGAGGCCGAGCGCCTGGCGGCGCAGCTGCCGGGCAACGTCGGCGTGGCGCTGGTGCATCTGCAAAGCGGTCGCGCGGTCTATCTCAACGCCGACCAGCCGCTGCCGATGGCCAGCACCATGAAGGTGCCGGTGGCCGTGCACATCCTCAAGCTGGTCGACGAGGGCAAGCTGGGCCTGCAGCAGCAGGTACTGCTGGGCCCTGACGACATCTACCCCGACATGGGCGGGCCGATGGACACCCATCTCAGCGCCGGTTCGGCCATCACCATCCGCGACCTGCTGCACATGATGATCACGGTCAGCGACAACAACGCCACCGACATCCTGGTCCGCACCGGCGGCGGCCCCGAGGCAGTGCAGCAGCGCATGCGCGCGCTGGGCGTCGAGGGCCTGCGCGTGGACCGCTACATATGGGAACTGCTGGCCAACTACTACGGCGACGCCGCCTCGCACGCGCAGCCGCTGGGCCCGGCCGCCTATGGCGAGCTGTCGCGCAGCGAACGCAGCGAGGCGCAGCGGCGAACCAACATGGACGCCTGGAACGCCGACCCGCGCGACACCAGCAGTGCCCGCGCCATGGCGCAGCTGCTGCAGCGCACCTGGAAGGGCGAGGTCCTGTCGCCGCAATCGACCCGGGTGCTGCAGCAGATCATGCTCGACACCCGCACCGGCAGCGCGCGCCTGCGCGGCATGCTGCCCAGCGGCACGCCGGTGGCGCACAAGACCGGCACCGTCGGCGATGTGATCAACGACGTCGGCGTGATCGAGCTGCCGAACGGCCGCGGCCAGGTGGTGGCCGCGGTGTTCATCCGTTCGCGCGCCTCCACCGAAGCCCGCGACGCCGCCATCGCGCAGCTGGCACGCGCCGCGCACGACTACTTCCTGTTCGTGCCCTGAGCGGCGGTCCGCGCTAGCCGCGCCGGCGCAGCGGCTCGACCGCGTCAGCCGCCTCGCCGCCGTCGAACACGTCCTCCAGGTTGCGGTACTCGCTGGGCGTCATGCCGACGGTGGCCTTGAACTGGCGCGCGAACGCGCTCTGGTCGCTGAAGCCGCAGCGCTGGCCGATGCCGGCGATGCTGCCGGGCTCGCGCAGCAGGCGCATGGCCATCTCGATGCGCAGCTTGATCAGGTACTGCTGCGGGGTGAGCTGGAACACGTGGCGGAAATGCCGTTCCAGCTGTGCCAGCGACATGCCGGCCAGCTCCGCCAGCTGCGGCGCGCGCAGGTTGGATTCGAAATGTTCCTGCATGTGCGCCACCACCCGGTCGAGCTGGGCGAAGGCCGAGTGGCGGCTGTTGGGCCGGCCGAGATCGCGGGAAACGCCCATCAGCCCGCAGATCACGCCATCGCGGAACAGCGGCCGCTTGACGGTCAGGCACCAGCCGGGGCGGCGGTTCGGATACAGGTGCACTTCCAGGCGGTCGGCGATGGGATCGCCGGCCAGCACCTGCCGGTCCTGCAGCAGGTAGCGGTTGCCCAGCGGCGCTGGGAACACTTCCAGCGGCGAGCGGCCGATGACCTCGCCGCGCTTCCTGCGGCCCAGCCGCTGCACCAGGGTGAGGTTGCAGTGCGTATAGCGCCCCTCGCGGTCCTTCACGAAGAACACGGTATCCGGCAGCGCATCGAACAGGTGCTGTACTTCGCTTGAGGAATGCTGGGCGTCCATGGGCGTCGTCTTCGCGTTGGCGGTCGTCGGCGTGGCGTGCGGCCGATGCTAGCGCATGCTTCCACGCCGTGGCGCGGCGTTCATGGGGTTGTGCCGAATTCCGCATGAGGGCGCCGAATGCACTGCTATTCGGCCCTGCGGCCGCGGTGGGAGCATGTCCGCATGCACCGGATAGACATCATCGATTCGCATACCGCCGGCGAGCCCACCCGGGTCGTGCTCGGTGGCTTTCCCGACCTCGGTGGCGGCAGCCTGCGCCAGCGCCGCGAGCG
Source organism: Stenotrophomonas acidaminiphila (assembly GCA_002951995.1). Lineage (NCBI taxonomy): Bacteria > Pseudomonadati > Pseudomonadota > Gammaproteobacteria > Lysobacterales > Lysobacteraceae > Stenotrophomonas > Stenotrophomonas acidaminiphila. Next base: position 3,503,765 of record CP019797.1, on the reverse strand, counting down.
CCTGGCCAGGGAATTCGACCATTGGCGCGCGGCGCTGGCCTGCGAGCCGCGCGGCTCGGACACCATGGTGGGCGCGCTGCTGCTGCCACCGGAAGATCCGTCGGCGTGCACCGGGGTGATCTTCTTCAACAACGTCGGCTGCCTGGGCATGTGCGGCCACGGCACCATCGGCGTGGTGCGCACCCTGGCCGAGCTGGGCCGTATCCAGCCCGGACGGCACCGCATCGAGACACCGGTGGGCATGGTCGGCGTTGAACTGTTCGACGATGGCCGCGTGGCGGTGGACAACGTGGAGAGCTGGCGCCACCTGCACGATGTGGCGGTGGACGTGCCCGGCCACGGCGTGGTGCGCGGCGACGTGGCCTGGGGCGGCAACTGGTTCTTCATCACCACGCAGGCGCCGTGCGCGCTGACCCTGGCCAACCAGCGCGAGCTGTCCGCCTATACCGAAGCGATCCGCCTGGCGCTGGAGCGCGACGGCATCACCGGCGCCGATGGCGCCATCGACCATGTCGAGGTCAACGCGGCCGCGCCCGACGGCAGCGGCGCCGCGCGCAACTTCGTGCTGTGCCCGGGCCTGGCCTACGACCGTTCGCCCTGCGGCACCGGCACCAGCGCCAAGCTGGCCTGCCTGGCCGCCGACGGCAAGCTGGCCGAAGGCGCGAGCTGGGTGCAGCAGGGCATCCTCGGCAGCGCGTTCGAGGCCTCCTACCGGCGGGGCGCGCGCGGCATCCTGCCGCGGATCATCGGCCAGGCCTGGATCACCGCCCGCGCGACCCTGCTGATCGATGATGCCGATCCGTTCGCCTGGGGCATCGGCAGCCAGGCGCCGTGAGCGGAATCAGCCGCCACGATCTGATCGTCATCGGCGCCGGCATCGTCGGCGCCGCCTGCGCCGAAGCCGCGGTCGCCGCGGGGCTGCGCGTGGCGGTGGTCGAAAGCGGCGCCATCGGCGGCGGCGCCAGTGCCGCGGCGATGGGCCACCTGGTGGCGATGGATGGCGACCCGCACGAACTGGCGCTGTGCGTGTACTCGCTGGGGCTGTGGCAGCGCTGGGCACCGTGGCCGGAGAGCGAACACCAGCGCTGCGGCACGCTGTGGGTGGCGCGCGAGGAAGCGGAACTGGAAGGCGTCGCCGCGCGCGTGGAAGCGTTGGCGGCTGCGGGGGTACGCGCGGAGGCACTCGACGCGCGCGGCGTGCAGGCGTTGGAACCGGCGCTCGCCGCCGGCATGAAAGGCGGCATGCGCGTGGTCGACGACGCGGTGGTGTACCCGCCGCGCGTGGCCTGGCGCCTGATCGAGGAGGCTCGCGGCGCCGGCGCGCAGCTGTTCATCGGCACGCGCGCCGAACGCCTGGTCGACGGCGGCGTGCGCCTGGCCGACGGCCGCGAGCTGCGGGGGCCAGTGCTGGTGGCCACCGGCGTGGCCGTGCCGGAACTGCTGCCGGAACTGCCGATGCGCCCGCGCAAGGGCCAGCTGGTGATCACCGAACGCCATCGGCCGCTGCTGCGCCACCAGCTGATCGAAATGGGCTACGCCGCCGCCGCGCATGCTGCGGACGCGGCCAGCGTGTCGTTCAACGTGCAGCCGCGGCCCAACGGCCAGCTGCTGATCGGTTCCTCGCGCGAGTACGACGCCACCGGCACGGAGATCTCGCTGCCGCTGCTGCGGCGCATGCTGCAGCGGGCCATCGGCTTCGTGCCGGCGCTGCGCGAGGTGCGCGCGCTGCGCAGCTGGTGCGGCTTCCGCCCGGCCACCGCTGATGGCCTGCCGTATCTCGGCCCGGTGCCGGGCCGCCGCGACGTGTGGGTGGCCGCCGGCCATGAGGGCCTGGGCATTACCGCGGCGCCGGGCAGCGCGCGGCTGGTGATCGACACCCTGCTCGGGCGCGCGCCGGCCCTGCCGCTGGCGCCCTACCTGCCGGAACGCGCGCTGCGGGGCAACACATGAACGGCATCATCCTGAGCGTCGACGGCGTGCCGGTGGAAGTGCCTGATGGCGCCAGCGTGGCCGCCGCGGTCGCGCATCGCGGGCCGATCTTCCGCCGTTCGCCCAGTGGCCAGCCGCGCGCGCCGCTGTGCGGCATGGGCGTGTGTTTCGAATGCCGGGTCCGCATCGACGGCATGGCCCAGCTGCGCGCCTGCATGGTGCTGGCGCGCGCGGGCATGCGCGTGGAGACGCAGTCATGAAGCAGCGGCGTTTCGATCTGCTGGTGGTGGGCGCGGGGCCGGCCGGCCTGGCCGCCGCGCATGCCGCCGCCCGGCGCGGGGCGAAGGTCGGGCTGGTGGACGCGCAGCCGCGCGCCGGCGGCCAGGTCTGGCGGCACGACCTGCGCTTCGGCGCGCCGGCGGTGGCGCGCGCGCAGATCGAGCGTCTCGGCGCTGCCGGCATCGAATGGCTGCCCGGGCATGAAGTGGTCCTGGCCCACGACCATGCCGTGGTCGCCGACCATGCCGACGGTGCGGTGGCGCTGCACTGGCGCAAGCTGGTGATCGCCACCGGCGCGCGCGAACTGATGTTGCCGTTCCCCGGCTGGACGCTGCCCGGCGTGACCGGTGCCGGCGGCCTGCAGGCGCTGGCCAAGCAGGGCTGGCCGCTGGCCGGCAAGCGCGTGGTGGTGGCCGGTACCGGCCCGCTGCTGCTGGCGGCCGCAGTGACGCTGCGCCGCCATGGCGCGCGCGTGCTCGGCATTCACGAACAGGCGCGCAGGAGCATGCTGTATGCGTTCGCGCGGCGGCTGTGGCGCTGGCCGGCACGGCTGGCGCAGGCGGTGGAGCTGCGCGCGCGCCTGGCCGGCGTGCCGTGGCACGCCGGCAGCACGGTGCTGGCCGCGCAGGGCGATGACCGGCTGCGTGCGGTCGAGGTGGACCGCGGTCACGGCCGTGAATGGATCGAATGCGAACAGCTGGCGGTCGGCTGGGGGCTGGTGCCGAACGTCGAACTGGCACGCCTGCTGGACTGCGAGCTGGACAGCGCGGCCGCGCATCCGCGGGTGCGCGTCGATGCGCGCCTGCGCAGCAGCCAGGCCGACATCCACGCCGCCGGCGAGGCCCTGGGCGTCGGCGGGCGCGACTGCGCGCGCATCGAAGGCGCGATGGCGGCCTGCTTCGCGCTCGGTGACGAGCGTGGCGGCGAAGCCCTGCGTGCGCGCCGCGACCGCGAGCGTGCCTATGCAACCCTGCTGCACGAACATTTCGCGCCCGATGCATGCGCCCGCGCGCTGGCGGCAGCGGACACCCTGGCCTGCCGCTGCGAGGACGTGCCGATGTCCGCCGTGCGCACGCACGCCGACCCGCGCCAGCTGCGGCTGGTCACGCGCTGCGGCATGGGCGCCTGCCAGGGCCGCGTCTGCGGCGCCGCGCTGCGCGAACTGCGGCTGGCCTCGCCCTCCCTCTCCCCCACCGCCATACGGCCGCCGCTGACTCCAGTCGCGCTGGCCGCACTGGCCGATGTTCCCTCCGACGAACCCGAACAAGGTAAAGAAAGATGAGCAATGCAGGTTTCTGGCGCGGCGTGCTGCCGGCCATCACCACGCCCTTCACCGCCAGCGGCGCGGTCGACCACGCCTTCCTGGCCGAGCACGCCAAACGCATGCTCGCCGCCGGCTGCAGCGGCATCGTGCCGCTGGGCTCGCTGGGCGAGAGCGCCACGCTCAGCTTCGAGGAGAAGATCGCCATCGTGCGCACCCTGGTGGCGGCCGTGGAAGGGCGCGTGCCGGTGGTGGCCGGCATCGCCGCGCTGTCCACCGACGAGGGCGTGGCGCTGGTGCAGGCGGTCAAGGCCGCCGGCGCCGGCGGCGTGATGGTGCTGCCGCCCTACGTGTACTCCAGCGACGCGCACGAGATGGGTACCTACATCCGCACCATCCTCGCCGCCACCGACCTGCCGGTGCTGCTGTACAACAACCCCATCGCCTACCGCACCGACTTCAGCCCGGCGCAGATCGCGCAGTTCGCCGCCGAGTTCCCGCACGTGCAGGCGGTCAAGGAATCCTCCGGCGACGTGCGCCGCCTGGCCGCGATCCGCGAGCTGATCGGCGACCGCCTGGTGCTGCTGGTGGGCGTGGACGACCTGATCGTCGAAGGCATCGCGATGGGTGCCGAAGGCTGGATCGCCGGCACCGTCAACGCCTTCCCGGAAGAAGCGGTGCGGCTGTTCGAGCAGGCGCGCAGCGGCGGCTACGCGGCCGCGCGCGAGCTGTACGAATGGTCGCTGCCGCTGCTGCGCATGGATACGGTTCCCAAGTTCGTGCAGTTGATCAAGCTGATGCAGGCCCGCGTCGGCCTGGGCAGCGAGCGCGTGCGCGGACCGCGGCTGGTGGTGGAGGGCGTGGAGCGCGAACAGGCGTTGGCGCTGATCGACCACGCCATCGCCACCCGGAAGCGCTGAGGTGGAGACGCTCGCGCCCGTGTTCATCGGCGGCCGCTGGCGGAGCGCGGGGGACTGCACCGGCAGCTTCCACGCGTTCGATCCGGCCAGCGGACAGGCCATCGGGCCGGCATTCCCGCGCAGCGGCGCGGCCGACGTGGAACAGGCGCTGGCCGCGGCCAGCGCCGCCGCGCCGGTGCTGGCCGCCACTGACCCGGAACGCATCGCCGCCTTTCTCGACGCCTACGCCGCTGCGCTGGAGGCCGACGCCGACAGGCTGGTGCAGCTGGCGCAGGCGGAAACCGGGCTGCCGGCCGTGCCGCGGCTGCACGGCAACGAACTGCCGCGCACCTGCGATCAGCTGCGCCAGGCCGCCGCCGCCGCCCGCGGCCGCAGCTGGACGCAGCCGGTGATCGACACCGCCGCCGGCCTGCGCGCGCACCACGCGCCACTGGGCAAGGCGGTGCTGGTGTTCGGGCCGAACAACTTTCCGTTCGCCTTCAATGCCGTGTCCGGCGGCGACTTCGCCGCGGCCATCGCCGCGCGCAATCCGGTGATCGCCAAGGCGCATCCCGCGCATCCGGCCACCAGCCAGTGCCTGGCCGGCCACGCGCAGCGCGCCGCCGAGGCCGCCGGCCTGCCGCCGGCCACGGTGCAGCTGCTGTACGACGTCGAGCCGGCGCTGGGCCTGGCGCTGGCCGGCGACGCGCGGCTGGGCGCGGTCGCCTTCACCGGCAGCCGCACGGCGGGCCTGGCCCTGAAGCAGGCCGCCGACGCCGCCGGCATTCCTTTCTTCGGCGAGTTGTCCAGCCTCAATCCGGTGTTCCTGCTGCCCGGTGCGCTGGCCGAGCGCGGGCCGGCACTGGCCGAGGAGTTCAGTAGCTCGTGCCTGCTTGGCAGCGGCCAGTTCTGTACCAACCCGGGGCTGGTGATCGTGCCGGAAGGCGCGGCCGGCGATGCCTTCGTCGCCGACGTGCAGTCGCGCTTCGCCGCGACCGCACCGCTGCTGCTGCTGTCGCAAGGCGTGCTGGCCTCGCTGCGGCAGGCGATCGCCGTGCTGCGCGACGCGGGCGCGCGGCTGCTGTGCGGTGGCGAGGCGGGCGATGCCGGATTCCGCCATGCACCCACGCTGTTGACGGTACGCGCGGAGCAGTTCCTCGCCGATCCGCGGCGCTTCCAGTCCGAGGCCTTCGGGCCGTGCAGCCTGCTGGTGCGCGTGGCCGGTGCCGCGCAGATGCAGGCCATCGCCGCGACCCTGGAGGGCCAGCTCACCGCCACGCTGTACCGCGCCGCCGATGGCAGCGACGATGCCGCGTGGCAGCCGCTCGCCGCCACGCTGCGGCCGCGCGTGGGCCGGCTGATCGCCGACCGCATGCCCACCGGCGTGCGGGTCAGCCCGGCGCAGCAGCACGGCGGTCCGTTCCCGGCTTCGACCCAGCCCGGCTTCACCGCGGTCGGCCTGCCGGCGGCGATCCTGCGTTTCACCGCGCTGCAGGCATACGACAATGTGCCCGATGCGCTGCTGCCGCCCGAACTGCGCGACCGCAACCCGGGTGGCCTGCCGCGCTGGATCGACCAGCACTGCACCACCGCGGATATCGGAGCCACGCCATGACCACGCAGATCGGACACCTCACCCTGGAACAGGCGCGCGCGCAGCTGGCGCCGTGGCCGCACCGCGCCGCGCCCATCAGCGACGCCGAGCACGCGCAGCGGCTGGAACGCGCGCGCGGCTTGATGCGCGCGCAGGGCGTGGACGCGCTGCTGGTCACCGCCGGCACCTCGCTGCGCTGGTTCGCCGGCGTGCCGTGGGGAGGCAGCGAGCGGCTGGTGGCGATGCTGCTTACCCTGCAAGGCGAGCCATTGATGGTCTGCCCGGTGTTCGAGGAAGGTTCGCTGGACGCGGTGCTGCGCATCCCCGCCGGCAAGCGCCTGTGGGAAGAACACGAGGACCCGCATGCATGGGTGGCCCAGGCCATGGCCGAGCGCGGCGCGCACACGCTGGCACTGGACCCGGAAGCGCCGTACCGCGTGCAGGTGGGCCTGGCCGCGCACCTGGGTGCCACGGCGATCAGCTCGGCCGCGGCGATCATCGACGGCTGCCGCATGTGCAAGTCCCCGGCCGAACTGGCGCTGATGCAGCAGGCCTGCGACATGACCCTGCAGGTGCAGCGGCTGGCCGCCGGCATCGCCCGCGAGGGCATCGGCACCGACGAACTGGTGCGCTTCATCGACGAGGCGCACCGCGCGCTCGGTGCCGATGGCGGCTCGACCTTCTGCATCGTGCAGTTCGGCCACGCCACCGCCTTCCCGCACGGCATTCCCGGCGTGCAGCACCTGCGCCGCGGCGAGCTGGTGCTGATCGACACCGGCTGCAGCGTGCAGGGCTACAACTCCGACGTCACCCGCACCTGGATCTTCGGCGAGGCCGACGCGCAGCAACGGCGCATCTGGGACCTGGAGCGCGCCGCGCAGCAGGCCGCGTTCGACGCGGTGCGTCCCGGCGTGACCTGCGAGGCGGTGGACCAGGCCGCGCGCGACGTGCTGGAAGCGGCCGGGCTCGGGCCGGACTACCGCCTGCCCGGCCTGCCGCACCGCACCGGCCACGGCTGCGGGCTGGCGATACACGAGGCGCCGTACCTGGTGCGCGGCAACCGCCTGCCGCTGGCACCGGGCATGTGCTGCAGCAACGAACCGATGATCGTGGTGCCGGGCCGGTTCGGCGTGCGCCTGGAAGACCACTTCCATGTCACCGCCGACGGCGCGCAGTGGTTCACGCCGCCGTCGGTGGCCATCGACCAGCCGTTCGCCGATTGACGCCAGGTGGGAGCGCCGCTTCCCCAATGCGAACCGCGGGGGTGCGCGCCGCGGGCGCGGACCGGGGTGCGTAGCGGGGCAGGGCGCCTTCCCCGACAAGGACAGCGCAGTACACCAAGGGAAACGACGCATGCTTCATTTCGCAGATCTTCGCCGCCACGCCTTCGCCTGCCTGCTGGCACTGTCCTGCACCGCCATGCCGCCCTCGGCGCAGGCCTCTCCGCCCGACGCGCCGGATGAGGCCGCCTACCGGCGTTCGCTGCAGCTGCGCGAGCAGTGGATGTACCTGACCACCGGCCTGGCCGGCCCGGCCACCTGGATCGACGGCGAGCGCTACCGCTACCGGCGCACCGCGCCGGGCGGTTTCGAATTCGTGGTGCGCCGGCTGGGGCAGGCGCAGGCACAGGCCGCGTTCGATCAGGCACGGCTGGCCACCGCGCTGGCGCCGCTGCTCGGCCGCGCGGTGGACGGCCGGCGCCTGCCGTTCGCCGACTACGAGATGGACAAGGACGGCCAGGCGCTGCGCGCCTGGATGGACGACGGCTGGGTGCGCTGCGAACTGGGCGGCGAATACCGCTGCGCGCGCTGGAGCGAACCGGGCCCGTCGCCGCGGCCGCGCGCCTGGGGCGTGGTGCGCGATCTTTCGGTGGCGGCCGACGCTACGCCGCGGCGCTCGCCCGACGGGCGCATGGAGGCCTTCGTGCGCGACGGCAGCGTGCTGCTGCGCACGCTGGCCGATGGCAGCAGCAAGGTGCTGGCGCGCGACGGCACCGACAACGATTTCTACGACCCGGAGAGCATCACCTGGTCGCCCGACTCCAGCCGCTTCATGGTGCTGCGGGTAAGGCCCGGCGATGCGCGCCGGGTGACGCGGGTGGAAACCGCGCCGCGCCACCAGGTGCAGCCGGGCGTGCGCACCCAGCTGTACCCCAAGCCCGGCGATGCGGTGGACAGCGACCGCCCGGTGATCTTCGAGGTCGCCAGCGGCCGCCGCATCGACGTGCCGACCACGCTGTTTCCCAACCCCTACGAGATCAGCGCGCCGCAGTTCCGCGCCGATGGCCGCACCCTGGCGTTCCGCTACACCGAGCGCGGCTTCCAGCGCGTGCGCCTGATCGAGGTGGACGCGCATACCGGCGCCGCGCGCAACGTGGCGGAGGAACGCAGCGACACTTTCGTCAACAGCTGGTGGCACCGTGCCGATTTCCACGACGTGGGTGGGCGCGGCGAGCGCATCGTGTGGATGTCCGAGCGCGACGGCTGGAACCACCTGTACATGGTCGACGGCCGCAGCGGCCGCCTGCGCCAGCTCACGCGCGGGCCGTGGGTGGTGCGGCAGATCGTCAAGGTGGACGAGCAGCGCGGCCAGATCTGGTTCGCCGGCAACGGCCGCGAGCCGGGCGACCCCTACCTGCAGCACTTCTACCGCGTCGACTTCGACGGCGGCAACCTGCGCCACATGACCCCGGGCGATGGCTGGCACGAACTGAGCCTGTCGCCGGACATGAACCACTACGTCGATACGTATTCGCGGCTGGACCGGCCCAACGTCACCGAGTTGCGTGATGCACGCGACGGGCGCCTGCTGGACACGCTCGAACGCGGCGACGCCGGCGCACTGTTCGCCGCCGGCTACAGACCGCCGGAAACCTTCAGCGCGCCGGGACGCGACGGGCGGACGCCGATCTGGGGCCTGGTCGTGCGGCCCACGCACTACGACCCGTCGCGCCGCTATCCGGTGATCGAGAGCATCTACGCCGGCCCGCACGATTCGCACGTGCAGAAGAAGTTCTGGCCATTCGACAGCCAGTCCAGCAACGAGCGCCTGATCGGCGCGCAGGCGCTGGCCGACCTGGGCTTCATCGTCGTGCAGATCGACGGCATGGGCACGATGAACCGCTCCAAGGCCTTCCACGACGTGGCCTGGAAGAACCTGGGTGATGCTGGCTTCGCCGACCGCATCGCCTGGCACCGGGCACTGGCCGCGCGCGACCCGTCCTACGACATCAGCGGCGGCGTGGGCATCTACGGCGCCTCGGCCGGCGGCCAGAACGCGCTCAACGCGCTGGAATTCCACCCGCACTTCTACACCGTGGCGGTGGCCTACAACGGCTGCTATGACAACCGCATGGACAAGCTCAGCTGGAACGAGCAGTGGATGGGCTGGCCGGTGGACGACAGCTACGCGCGCGCCTCGGGCGTGGACAACGCGCACCGGCTGCGCGGCCAGCTGCTGTTGATCGTCGGCGAGCAGGACGAGAACGTCGACCCGGCCTCGACCTACCAGGTGGCCGATGCGCTGATCCGTGCCGGCAAGGACTTCGACCTGCTCACCGTGCCCGGCACCGGCCACGGCGTGGGCCGCTCGCAGGAGCCCATCGACTACATCCAGCGCCGCAAGTTCGACTTCTTCGTGCGCCACCTGCTGAAGCGGCCGACGCCGGACTGGAACGCCCGCGACTGAGTCCGATTCCGCTTTCCCGCGGTGGCACTCGCCACCCCCGGCACGCGCCCGCAATCCCTTTCCCTGCGCGGGAGGGGCGCGCGCATTGGCGCATCGGCGCATTGGTGCGTTGACCGCGCGGCGCGCGCTGGAGCCGCGATGGCGTGGCGCTAAACCCCCTGCGGCGCCGGCAGGACGTGGACCACCTGTCGGCCATGCGCAGCCGCAATGCGGCCATGGCGGCGCCGGCGGCGGGCCGTTCCCGCGGCGGCTGTGCCACGAGCAGGGCCGCAACGCGATGCGCGGCGACAGCATCGGGCTGCAGGTGCGCTGCGGCGCGCGGGGCGCACGCATGCCGATGTCCGGCGGGAACGACGGCCCGGCGTGGACCTGACCAGCGACGCGCGCTGGCGCCGGCCGGCACCGCGCAGCCCGATGATCTGCACCGACGGCCGCGCCGTGGCCCTGCATGAACGGCAACGGCCACCGTGACCTTGCCGTGTCACGGTGGCCGTGGTGCCGGGCATGCCCGGATGGAAGTTCAGAGCCGGTATTCGATGGTCATGAAGTACTCGGTGCCGGCCGGGTTGTACTTGCTGATGTCCGCGTACGGCCACCATTTCTCCGACGCATGGCGCCAGGGCTTCTTGTCCAGCACGTTGACCACGGCCAGGTTGAGGGAGAGCGCTTCGGTGGCGCGGTAGCCCAGCGACAGGTTCACCGTGGTCCATGGCTTGAAGCGTTCATACGCGTCGGCCCAGCGTACCGGCGAGGAACCGAGCCGGTTGATGTGCACGTAGCTGGACACGCGCCTGTAGTCCCAGCCCACGGTCATGTTGGAGCGGGTACGGAATTCGTTGTTCCACTGTCGGTCGCGGATGTTCTCGACTGCGTCCTCGGGCAGGTAGCGGCTGAGCGTCTTGAGGATGTGGGTATAGCCGATGCGCGCCGAGAAGCGGCCCCAGCGCTCGGTCGGCAGGCTCGAGTTCCAGGTCATGTCCACGCCGTCCTGGCGGTACATGCCGGTGTTGAACGGGCTGGTGATGACCGACTGCACGCCGTCGCCGCGGCCACCGCGCTGCACGCGCGCCAGCATGGTCTGGCACTTGGGCGAGCCGGGGTCCACGTCGCGGCCCTGGATGTCGTAGCCCAGCGTGCATTCGGCGGCATAGCGCAGCACGGCGTCGGCACCGATGACCCCGACCTGGTCGTTCAGTTCGACGCTGTACCAGTCCAGGCTGAAGGAGTGGTTGGCGCCAAGCTGGGCGACCAGCCCGATGGTGTCGCTGGAGCCCTTCTCCTCGCGCAGCGCCGGGTCGCCTTCGGAGTACTGGCGGATCGACCCGGTGCCGTATTTCTCGCCGCAGCCCTGCCAGCTCGCGCCGCGCGCCAGGCCCTCGCCCTTCACGCAGGCCAGGTAGTCCACGCCGCTGGTATAGGACGAACTGCGCTCGGCGAACATCACATGCATGTCCGGGGCGCGGAACGAGGTGGCGCGGGAGGCACGCAGCAGCAGCCAGTCCGACGGCCGCCAGCTCAGGCCCGCCTGCCAGGTGAAGGCGCCGCCGACGTCGGACGCATCGTCGTAGTAGTCGTAGCGCGCGGCCAGCTTGGCGTCCCACTGGCCGAAACCGGAGCCGGCGGCCAGCAGCGGCACCGAGAACTCGGTGCCCAATGCGTAGTGGTTGCGCTTGCCCTGGCCGCGGATGCCGCTCCAGCCGTAGATCTCGCCATCGACGGTGGGCTGGTCGGTGATGAAACGGTAGGTGTCGCGATTGGCCTCGGCCACGGCGGCGAACGCCAGCGGCCCGGCCGGCAGTTCGAACAGCGCGCCGGACAGGTCGGCGGTGAACGCCTGCGAGGTGGAGCGGCCATCGCCGACCGAGGTGTACATCGCGTCGCGGAACTGTTCCGGGGTGAGCGTGCCGAAGAAGTCCAGCGCGCCGTTGGGCAGCAGGTTGCCGTCGAGCCGGTCCTTGCCGACCCGTACCCAGCGGCTGCCGGCCCAGGGGAACGACCAGTCGCGGCCCTGCTGCCCGAACAGCAGCGAAAGCATGGCCTGGTCATTGAAGCGGTCCACGCTGTCGCGGTAACGGTAGCGGCCATAGTTGTAGTTGAGGCTGTAGTCCAGCGAACCCACGGTGCCGCGGATGCCGGCGATCAGCACGTCGTTGTCTTCCTTGAACGACTGGTTGCTGCCGCTGAACTCGGAGTTGCGGAAGGTGCGGTAGACGTGCCGCCACGCCGTCGCGTCGGGCACCGGCGCCTGCATGTCCTCGACCACTTCGTAGTCCACCGCGAAGCCATAGCGGTACAAACCGGCGTCGGCGCGCGAGCGGGTCGACAGCGCGGTGGCATACAGCTCGTGGTCGCCGAGGCGGTGGCTGAGGTTGAGGAAGCCGAACAGGCGCCTGCGGCCGTTGCGCACGGTGTAGCTGTCGAAATCGTTGTCGCCGCAGTATTTCTCGCTGCCGTCGCCGGCCCAGCCCGGGCGCACCGCCTCGTAGCCCAGCGCGCCGCAGCGGTTGCCGATGTCCAGCAGGTCCCAGCCGGTGTCACGGTCCCAGAACGACATCACCTGGGTCGGCTCACGGTACGCGGGGTCGGGCGAGCGCTCGGGCGAGGCGAACCAGCTGCGCTGGTTGCCGCGGATCGGCCAGCGCTTGTCCCATTCCAGCCCGGCGCTGACGCGGGTGTCGCCAAACTCGAAGCCGGTGGTGAGCGTGGCGCGCTCGGAGCGGCCACCGCCATGCACGGTGTCGCCGTGCCGCCAGGACACGGTGGTGCCTTCGATCCGGTCCTTGAGGATGACATTGACCACGCCGGCCACCGCGTCCGACCCGTAGATGGCCGACGCGCCGCTGGTCAGGATCTCGACCCGGTCCACCGCCGAGGTCGGGATCATCGCCAGGTTGGTGACGTTGCCGCTCACGCCCCCGACGGCTTGGGTAGCACCGGGATGCGACGGCCGTTGAGCAGCACCAGCGTGTAGCCTGGCCCGAAGCCACGCAGGTTCAGCGCCTGCGCGTTGGCGTTGAAATTGTTGGTGCTTTCCTCGCCGACGAAGATGCCGGTGTTCATCGACAGGTTCGACAGCGCGTCGTAGACGTTGGCGAATCCCTGGTGCTCGAGATCCTGCGCGGTGACGACCAGCACCGGGTCGATGCCCTCGATCTCGGTGCGCTTGATGCGCGAACCCGTGACTTCCACCTTGTCCAGCGACGTGGTGGTGCTGCCGGTTGCTTCCTGCGCGATCGCCAGCGATGGCAGCAACGCCGCGGTGACGGCACAGGCGATGCGGCTGCGTTTCAGTGAAATCCTCATATCCCCTCCCCGAAATGTGTCGGCCGCGCATGCGTTGCATGCCACGGCAGAAAAAAGACGCAATGGCGCCTCTGCCATGGTCTTGAGTGCGGCGTGCCCGCCGATAGCACGAAACACGGAGCCCTGATGCGGAACTCCGCACAACGATTGCGGGCATCGGCGCGGGGGGCGCAAAAAAAAACGACCGTGCCATGGCGGCACGGTCGTGGCGATACCGGAGGGAGGGAGAGAGCGACCGGTAACCTAACCTGCAGTGATCAGTAAGCCGCGGCTGGCAGCGGCTGCGCCAGTGCCGCCGCGGTGGCCTCGCATCCGGCCACTGGCGCGGTGCCGCGCCGGCGTGCCATGGCCAGTTCCACGCGCGCCGCGTCCATGTCGCGGCGGAACCGCGGGTCGGCGTGCAGGCGTGCGACCACCGCCGATCCCATGAACCGCCCCGAGAGCACGTCGCTGTGCCAGTGCACGTTGCACACCAGCCGGCTTTCGCCATAGCTGCGGCCACGGGCGAGGATGGCGTCGCTGCGGTCCGGCGCCAGCTCGGCCAGGATCAGCGCCCAGGCCCAGCCGATGGACGTGTGGCCCGACGGATACGAGCCGTTCTCCGCCAGCCCGGCTTCCTTGTCCGGCGTGCAGGTAGGCTCGCCGTTGACCATGAACGGCCGCGTGCGGTTGTAGCGGTGCTTGGCGGCGTCGCTGACCACCGCCGCGTCGGTGCCGGTGCGGCGCAGCAGGCCGTACAGGCGCGGCGTGCCGGCTGCGTCGATGCGGGTGCCGATGGCGCAGGCGAAGATCGACGCGGCCTCGGGGAACTGCAGGTTGGCGTCGGCGATGGCCTGCTGCCAGCGTGGCGTGCCGCGCAGGGTACGGGCCTGGTTGACCTGTTCGTCCAGCGCGAACGCGGCCGAGCCCGGCGCGGGTGGCGGCGGCAGCAGGGCGATGCTGTCCGGCAGCTGCTCCGTCTCCAGATAGCCACGGGCGACGCCCGGACGGATCTCGGGCACCGCGGGGCGCGCGGCGGGCGTGGCGCAGGCGCTCGCCAGCAGGGACAGGCCGGTGGCGATCAGCAGCGGAAACGGATTGCGCAGCGTGCGCATGCCGGCCTCAGCCCAACCGCGCGGCGATGCGCTCGCGCAGCGCCTGCAGGTCCTTGGCGAAAGCGTCGATGCCGGTGGCCAGCTTCTCGGTGGCCATCGGGTCGGCGGCCATGTCCGCGTCGAACTTCGCCTGGTCGATCGGCGCGACGTGCACCGCCTCGGCGGCGCCCGGCACCAGCCTGCGCGGCAGCTCGCCCAGGTCGGCGTCGAGCTTTTCCAGCAGGTCCGGCGAGATGGTCAGGCGGTCGCAGCCGGCCAGCGCCTCGATCTGCGCGGTCGAGCGGAACGAGGCGCCCATCACCACCGTCGGCGAACCGCGGCGCTTGAACTCGGCGTACACCCGCGCACGAACCGCACGCCCGGGTCCTCGTCGATGCTGGCCGGCGCCTGGCCATGGGCCACGTACCAGTCCAGGATGCGGCCCACGAACGGCGAGATCAGGAACGCGCCGGCTTCCGAACAGGCCAGCGCCTGGGTCGGGTTGAAGATCAGCGTCAGGTTGCAGTCGATGCCCTCGGCCTGCAGCACGCGGGTGGCTTCCACCCCGGCCCAGGTGGCGGCGATCTTGATCAGCACCTTGTCGCGCGGCACGCCGGCCGCTTCGTACATGGCGATGAACTGGCGCGCCTTGGCGATGGTCGCGGCGGTGTCGTGGGCCTGGTCGGCATCGACCTCGGTGGAAACGCGGCCCGGCACCAGCGCGGCCAGCATCGTGCCCACGCCGATGGTCAGGCGGTCGACCACGGCCCTGGCGACCTCGGCGCGGTCGCCGGGCTGGGCGCGGCCCCATTCCAGTTCGCGTTCGATCAGCCCGGCGTACACCGGCAGGTCCAGCGCCTTGCGCACCAGCGTCGGGTTGGTGGTGCAGTCGACCGGGCGCAGACGCTTGATGGCGTCGTAGTCGCCGGTATCGGCGACCACGACGGACAGTTCACGCAGCTGGGCGAGCTTGGATCGGGTCATGGCGGGTTCCTGGTCAGGGCGTGGCGTCGTCGTCGGCGACACGCGCGAGCACCGCGGCGGTGTCCTGGTCGAACACCGGCGCGGCGAACGGCTGCGGGCCGGGGGTGCGGCCGAACACGATGGGGCGGGTGATGCCGCGGTAGCTGCCCAGCACCGGGTGCGGCAGCGTGGTGATCATTCCGCCGGCCTGCACCTGCGGGTGCTCGAACATGTCCTCGACCTTGCGCGCGGCCGCGCACGGCACGTCCTCGCCGAACAGCGCTTCCCATTCCAGCGCGCCGCGCGCGGCCAGCGCCGCATGCAGCCGCGCCAGCAGTTCGTCCGAGTGCGCGGCGCGCTTGCGCACGGTGTCGTAGCGCGGGTCCGTGGCCAGTTCCGGCAGCCCGGTCTTCTCGCACAGCGCCTGCCAGAAATGCGGCGTGTTGGCCGAGATGTAGAGCCAGCCGTCGGCGGTGGGATGGATGCCGGTGACGCCACCCGAGCGCATGTCGCGACCCACCGCCTCCGGTTCGCCTTCGGCCCAGATCATCCGAGCCGACTGCATGGTCAGCGCGCTGCGCAGCAGCGACACGCCCACGTACTGGCCTTCGCCGCTGCGTTCACGCTCGTACAGCGCCGAGGACACGCCCGCGGCCACCAGCGCGGCGGCGTAGTAGTCCACCACCGAGCCGTAGAGGATCTCCGGGGCACCGCCGGGCTTGCCCTGCATGGCGCACATCCCGGTCATGGTCTGCAGCACCTGGTCGTAGCCGGCCTTGTCGCGCAGCGGCCCGGTCTCGCCGTAGCCGGTGACCGCGCAGTACACCAGCCGCGGGTTGAGCCGCTGCAGGCTGTCGAAGTCGATGCCCAGCCGCGCCGGCACGTCCGGGCGGAAGTTGTGCACCAGCACGTCGGCCTCGCGCACCAGGCGCATCAGCACCGCGCGCTGGTCGGGCTGCTTCAGGTCCAGCACCACGCCGCGCTTGGAGCGGTTGACGCCCAGGAAGGCGCGGCTTTCCGCTTCCAGCGTGGACGGGTACTTGCGCAGGTTGTCGCCGGTTGGCGGCTCCACCTTGATCACTTCCGCGCCCTGGTCGGCCAGCAGCGTGCAGCCGTAGGGGCCGGCGATGTACGCGCTGAGATCGAGCACGCGTACGCCACTGAGCGGGCCGCTGGCGCCGTCGCGACGGGCGATGTCGAAGGGAGAGGGGCTGGGGCTTCCTGTCATGGGGTGCGCTCGATTCCTTGATTGCAGTTTCCTCCGCGTGGCCGGGAAGAAACATATCGTGCGGGTATTTTCAGCGAGGACTTAAAGCGGTGAATGGCCGCGGGGCCGGCGTCTTCACGGCGCCAGCGACAGCCAGGTCAGCCGCCAGACACCGTGCTCGCGCCCGCCGCAGCGGTAGTAGGGCTCGAACACCAGCGGCGCGCGGCAGTCCAGCCGCATCGTCACCGGCGCGCCTTCGCCCTGGTCGTCTCCGACCTGCAGCCAGTTCGACGGATCGCCGGCCGGCAACCGTACCGTCTCGTCGGTCTTGTAGCCGTCGATCAGCCCGGTGGCGTACACCAGCGGGCCGTAGGTCAGGCCGATGTATTCCCAGCGCAGCACCTCCTGCGCCACCGGCGAGCCATCCGGCGCGCGCGATTCCTGCACGTTGATGTTGGCCGCGCGCTGCAGCTGTGGCCGCAACGGCAGCACCACGCTGACCATGTCACCGGCCTGCCATTGCCGCCGCAGCAGCACGAAGCCGTCGGCACCCGCCTGCACCGGCACCTCGACGCCGTTGACCTGGATGCGCGCGCCCTCGGCCCAGCCGGGGATGCGCAGGCCGATGCCGAAGCTGGCGCGGTTTTCCGGTGTCACCCGCAGCGTGATCCGGCCATCGAACGGATAGCGCGTGTGCTGCTGCAGCGTCACCGCGCCGGCCTCCGGGTGCTGCAGGGTCGCCTGCCCGGCGCCGTACAGGTTGACCCGCAGGCTGCCGTCGGCGCTGGTGCCGTAGGCGACCTGCGGCAGTTCCTCCACCGCCATCGCGCCGGAGGACTTGCAGCAGCGCCAGTAGGTGGTGTGTACCCGCTTGCCGTTGGGGAAGGTGTAGTAGCACCAGTCCTCGCCATCGGGTGCCATCGCCGCCAGCAGGTCGTTGTAGGCGGTGCGTTCCAGTTCGTCGGCGTAACGCGCGTGGCCGGTGATCGCGAGCAGTTCGCGGTTCAGCTGCATCCATGCCAGCACCGAGCAGGTTTCCACGTAGGCCTGCGGGAAGAACGTGCGCGGCGCGTTGAACACTTCACGCGACCGGTGCGCCACGCCGCCCCACGGGCCGCCGCCCAGGGTGAGGTGATGGGCGCGGATGTTGTGCCACAGCGTATCGACCGCGACGCGGTACTCGTCCTTGCCGGTGGCCTTGTACAGCTTGGCCAGCCCGACCAGGTTCCAGCACAGCTGGTAGGCCTTGCCGGTGGCGATGAAGGCCGCGTCCTCGCCGGCCAGCGCCTTGTCCAGCAGCGCCAGGCGTGGGTTGGCGTTGGCCTGCTGCAGGATCTTCTCGGCCAGCGCCAGATAGCGGGGTTCGCCGGTGGCCAGGTACAGGTCGGCGGCCGGGTCCAGCAGCACCGTGGCGGACATGCCGTGGTGGTTGCCCAGCGTGGTGATGTCGATGCCCGATTCCAGCGCCTGCCAGCACAGGTCGGCGATGCGCCGCGCGGCCTGCAGGTAGCGGTCGTCGCGCAACGCGCGCCAGGTTTCCAGGAACCCCAGGATCAGGTAGCTGTGGGTCCAGATGTCCCAGGTGCGCAGCGCCGGCTCGCCGTTCCAGCTTTCCGGCCGCGGCGGCTGCGGCACGGTGAAGCGGCGGTCGGCGGCGTAATTGCCGAGGTAGCCGTCATCGTCCTGCTGGCTGACCAGCCAGTCGGCCACGCGGCGCAGGTTGGCCTGCAGCTGTGGCTGCCCGCCCTGCGCCACCGCGCGGGCGGTGGCGGAGAGCCATTTGCCGGCATGCTCGCCGTACCAATCGCCTTCCTGGTTCTGCTGCTTGTGCGCCTGGCCGAAGATGCGGATCGACGGGCTGTCCTCATCGACGATGAAGTGGCTCAGCCGGCCGCCGCGGTTGGCCGCCAGCATCTGCCCGAACAGGCCGTCGAGCCGCACCGCCGCGGGCGCGGCCAGCTGCTGGCCGCTGCTGATCGCCGCGCTCATGCCGCGTCCACCACGCAGCGGAAGCCGAGCATGCCGCTGCGGTCCTTGGCCGGCGCCATCAGCAGGTACTTGCCGTGCTGGTCCAGCCGGTAGGCCTGCGGGAAGTACCAGTGCGAGGTCTGCGGCTGGTAGCTGGAACCGCCGCGCAGGATCGCCGCGCGGGTGTGCTCGTCGACGAACTCGTCGGTCCACTGCCACACGTTGCCGACCAGGTCCTCCACGCCGAACGGGCTGGCGCCGTCCGGGTGCGCGTCGACGTCGTCCGGCGGCAGGATGCGGCGGCCGCGGTTCACCCGCGGCACCCGGGCCGGGTCCCAGTCGTTGCCCCACGGATACAGCCGGCCATCGCTGCCCTGTGCGGCGTACTGCCATTCCCATTCGTGCGGCAGGCGCTTGCCGGCCCACGCGGCGTAGGCGCGCGCGTCCTCCAGCGATACCCAGGTCACCGGCTTGTTGCCCCAGCCGGGGCGCGGCGCGCCGTCCACCCAGTGGGCGAGGAAATTGATGTCGTCGGCCGGGTGGTAGCCGGTGGCGTCGATGAACGCCTTGAACTGCGCGTTGGTCACCGGATGACGGTCGATGTGGAACGCGTCCATCCGCATGCGCCGGCGGTGGTGGCGACGCGGGCAGTCCTCCCACGGGAACTGCACGTCCTGGCCGGCCCAGTTGAAGCCCTCGATCTCGACCCCGCCGACGGCGAACACGAACTCCCCGGCCGGAATGGTGACCATGCCCGCCGGCGCGCTGGCCTGCGGCGGCGTCGGCGCGATCGCGCGCAACTGCTGCGGGGCCGCCTTCCAGGCGCCGGAGTAGCTGTTGAGCGGCTGTACCGCGCGCCGCGCGGTCTCGGCCAGGAACGCGTCCAAGCCGTCCAGCACCACGCCCGGGCCGACGCTCAGCACCGCGCCGAAGCCCCGTGCTTCCATCGGCAGTTCGATCACCGCCACGCCGTCACGGATCGACGGCGACAGTTCCACGCCGTGCCACACGTCGTAGTAGCGCGTGCCGTCCACGTGCGGCAGGCCGATCTGCTCGCCGTTGACCGCGTATTCGTTGCGGTTGATGAAGGTATGCAGGCACAGGCCCTCTACCGGGAACCGGCTGGCGAAGATGCCGCCCTGGTAGCAGACCTGGTACGGCTCCCAGTCCTGCGACACCACCAGCTGCGGGAACTGGCGGTAGATCGCGGCGATGCGGCGCAGCGTTTCGCCGTCACGCGCGGTGAACTGGTTCCAGATGCCCCAGATGTTCTCCCAGGCGTTGTAGCCGATGCCGTTGAAGAAGCAGTACTGCAGGTCGTGGTTGCGGTTGCGGCCCCAGCGGTTCTCGTAGTTGACCATGTGCCGCGGCTCCAGCCACTTCCACTTGGACACCGGCGGCACCGGGCCATCAGGCGCCTTCTTGCCCCAGCTCTGCACGTTCCAGATCAGCTGTTCCTCCGAGCTGATGGTCGACTCGGGCTGCACCACCACCGGGTTGCCGTTGGCATCGCAGGCGTCGAAGAACGCGCGCGGCACGCCGTTGAAGGTGTCGCCGTTGATGCCGTCGGCGCCGGTGGCCTGGATGATCTGCGCCATCCCGTCCCAGTGCGTCACGCCCGGGTCGCGGGTGCCGTGGTCCCACGGCTTGGCCGGCAGGAACACGCGCACGCCGCGCTTCTGGAACGCCTGCACCGCGGCCTTCAAGCCTTCCAGGCCGCCGGGCAGGGTGTGCGCCAGGTCGAACTGGTTGCGGTCGTCGATGCCGATGTTCGGGTAGACGTACCAGATCAGCACCGAATCGATCCCGCCGAAGCGCGCGACCAGGTCGTCCAGGTACCTGTCCACGGTGTACTGCGCGGTGTCCACGTCGAAGAAATAGCGGTCCTCGACCATCATCTGCGCGTGCACGAAGTTGCGCTGCGCCCACTGCAGCTCCGGGCGCCGGTAGTTCACGTCGGTGTAGCCGATCCGCACCAGGTGCTCGCGGCGCCAGTCCTTCAGTTCGGTCAGCCAGTCACCGGCGCTGGCGTTGGCGTCGATCATCCAGCTGCCGATGTCGGCGAACGGCCAGGCTGGCGCCTTGCCCGGGGTGGGCAGGTAGCGGCCGGTGGTGACGTGGGAGAACTTGTACTCGGTGGTGATCGCCTCACGCCCGTGGTCGGCGGCTTCGTTGTCGTAATCGGGCGTGGTGTACGGCGTGGTCATGGCATTCATCCAGCGGAAAACGGAAAGGGTCAGAGCGCGCAGGCGGTCGCCAGCGCGGCATGGGCGTCGGCAGCGGGGACGCGGGCGGCATCGGCCAGCAGTGCGGCGACCTCGGCATGGTCGGGGATGCTGGCCTGCGCCCCCAGCCGGGTGCAGGCCAGCGCAGACGCGGCGCTGGCGCCGAGCAGCGCCTGTTGCAGCGTCTTGCCGCGCGCCAGTGACGCCACCAGCGTGCCGCAGAACGTATCGCCGGCGGCGGTGGTATCCACCGGTTCGATGGCGAACGCCGGCTGCAGCAGGATGCGGCCCTCGCTGCGCGCCAGGCAGCCGCGCGCGCCCAGGGTGACGATCACGCACGGCACCTGCAGCCGCGCCAGGCCGGTGGCCAGGTCCGGCGGGTGGCCGGCGACCACGGCCAGTTCGCCCTCGTTGACGATCAGCATGTCCAGTTGCGCCAGCAGCGCCGCCGGCAGCACCTGCGCCGGTGCGGCGTTGAGCGCCACCTTGACCCCGGCCGCGCGTGCGGCGCGTGCGTAGGCCAGCACGGCATCGAGCGGGGTTTCCAGCTGCAGCAGCAGCCATTGCACCCCGTCCAGCGGCGGCAGGTGCGCCGGTTGCAGCGCCAGGTTGGCGCCGGGCGCGACGGTGATGGCGTTCTCGGCGTCGTCGGACAGGCAGACGAAGGCGGTGCCGGTCGGCAACCGTGCGTCGCGCACGAGATGCAGCTGCACGCCGGCATCGCGCAGGGAGGTTTCGATGGGCCTGGCGAAGTCGTCCTCGCCCAGCGCCAGCAGCATGCGCGTATCGGCGCCGCCGGCGCGCGCGCAGGCCACGGCCTGGTTGGCGCCCTTGCCGCCGGGGAAGGTCTGGAAGTCGCGGCCGAGCACGGTTTCGCCCGGCGCCGGCACGTGCGCGGCGCGCACCACGAAATCGAGATTGGCCGAGCCGGCAACGAGGACGGTGGAGCTCATGGAATGGCCTGGTAGACGAGGTTGTAGAAGCGGGTCGAAGGCGAGGCCAGCGGCCGGTCGCCAGCGGGCAGGTACTGCAGCATCAGGATCGCCACCAGCTGCTCGCGGCGGTCGATGGTGAAGTAGGTCGATGCGGCACCCGACCAGCCGAACTGGCCGGCGCTGCCCAGCCTGCCGCGCGCGGCGGGGTCGGTGACGACATACCCGCCGAGGCCGAAGCCTTCGCCCGGCCCCTGGCTGGCCACCGCCGGCGCGAAGCCGCCGAGCTGGTCGGCCATCATCAGATCGATGGTCTTGCGCGACAGCAGCTGCCGCCCGTTGCCGCGGCCGCCGTCGAGCAGCATGTGCGCGAACCGCAGGTAATCGGCGGCGGTGGAATACAGGCCGCCGGCGCCGCTGTCGTAACCCTTCAGGCGTACGCCGGGGGTGCGGGCGCTGGCGGTATCGGCCAGGCGCAGGCGGCCGCCGTCGCCGCTGGTGGGCAGTTCGACCACGCGTCCGCGCTGGGCGACAGGCACCTCGAAGCCGGTGTCGTGCATCGCCAGCGGATCAAGGATGCGCTGCTGCAGGAACCGCGCGAACGGCTGGCCGCTGACCACCTCCACCACCCGCGCCAGCAGTTCGGTGTTGCTGCCTTCGTAATGGAAGTGGGTGCCGGGCGCGTCGGCCAGCGGCACGTTTGCCAGCCGCGCGGCCACGTCCGCCAGCGACGTGGCGCCGTCGACGCCGGCGGCGTCCAGCAGCCCGCTGGCGACCGGGTGCGCGGCCGGGTCCGCGGCCAGCCCGCTGGTATGGGTCAGCAGGTGGCGCAGGGTGATCGCCCTGGGCGACGGCGCCAGCCGCGGATGCGCGGGATCGCCGCCGACCACCACCTGGCGGTCGGCGAGTGCCGGCAGGTAACGCGACAGTGGATCGTCCAGCGACAGCCGGCCTTCCTCCATCAGCATCAGCACCGCCACCGAGGTCACCGGCTTGGTCATCGAGTAGATGCGGAAGATGCTGTCCTCGCGCAGCGGCCGGGTGCCGGCGCTGTCGGCATGGCCGCGATGGCCGCGGAAGACCACGCGGCCCTGGTGCTCGACCACCGCCACCGCGCCGGGAAAACGGCCGGGGCCGGTAGTGTCCTGCAGGAAGGCGTCCAGCCGCTGCCAGCGGTCGTCGTCGCGGGCGCCGGCCGGCGCGGCGCAGGCGGCGGCCAGCAGCACCGCCAGCAGCCAGCGCGCGGGCGATCGCCCTGCCGGGGATGCGGTGGTGCCGGTTGTGGATGCCGTGGAGTGCATGCTGCGGTTCCGTATGGCCGGCCGTCGAGGCGCGGAAGGGAGCGGGGCGTGCATTGGCGCCGGGTGCGCCTTGCCGGGACCAGCCTAGACGCAGGGCGCGCCGGCGCAAAGGGAAGTCCGCTTGCTTCAGGCCACAGCGATGCCGGGGTGATGCCGGCGCGCGCGGGGTGCAAACGAAAGCGGCGCCCCGGTGAACCGGGACGCCGCTGGGGGTGACGCGATCAGAACTTGATGCTGTGGCTCAGCGAGACCATGCGGCCACGGCCGGACCAGTAGTTCTGCCAGCCCGGCAGCTGCGACCAGCTGAGGATGTACTGCTTGTCGAACAGGTTCTCGATGCCCAGCGACAGCTTGCCGTAGCGGCCGGTGTCGTAGTTCACCACCAGGTCGAACAGCACGTAGCCTTCGGTGTTCTCCTCGTTGCGGTACACCGTGCCGGTGTCCGGACGGGTGTGGGTGGCGCGCAGGTCGCGGTCCAGCAGCTTGGTGGCGCCGAGGGTGACATTGGCTTCGGGCAGGAAGTTCCACGCCACCGAGGCGCCGATCTTGTCCGGGTTGATGTCCAGCACGCCCATCTTCTTGATCAGGCCCGAGCCCGGGTAGTACTCGGTGGTGCCGCGGATGCGCGAGTACAGCGCGGTGACCTTCCAGGCGTCGCTGAAGCGCCATTCGCCGTTGGCTTCGAAGCCCTTGATGCGGGTCGGTGCGCGGCTGAGGATGAAGTCATTGGTGCGCGGGTCGATGGCCAGCGAGGTGCCGAACTCCGAGCGGCTGTCGTAGTAGGACATGCCCAGCGCGCCACGGTCGCCGCGCCAGTTGAAGCCGTACTCGCGGTTGTCGACGATGATCGCCTGCAGGTCGGCGATGCGGTCCACCGACTGCCCCGGCACGTTGATGTTGCGCAGCGGGATGCCGATGTTCGGCAGGCCGAAACCTTCGCCGTAGGAGGCGAACACCGACAGCTCGTCGGTCACGCGCCAGATCGCGCCGAGGTTCTTCATGTTCTCGGTGTACTTGAGCCCGCCACCCTGCACGAACACGCTGTTGCGGTAGGCGGTGGTGGTGTAGCTGTCGACCTTGAGCTCGCCGTCCTCGCGGCGCAGGCCGCCGCTCAGCGTCACCGGGCCGATGTCCCAGGTCAGCTGCGCGTACGGCGCGGTGCTGCTGTACTTCATCGGCGGCACCCACAGGCGGTCGGTCAGCGCCAGCCGCTGCGCGGCCTCGTCCTTGACCAGGTCCACGCCGGCGCGCAGCTGCAGGCCTTCCACGCCGAACACGTCGCCGCGGGTCCAGGAGCTGCGCAGGCCCTGTTTCTTCGAGGTGATTTCGGACTGGTCGAAGATGCGCTGGTTCTCGTCGAAACCGGGGCCGACCTTGACCAGCTGCTTGTCGTCGCCGTTCTCCGGCAGGTAGCGCATGGCCTGGTCGGCCCAGTAGTAGTCGGCCACCAGGGTGCCGCCGAACAGGTCGCCGTTGCTGTAGTTCAGCGCGAACTGGGTGAAGTCGTTGAACTCGGCCAGCGAGCCGGCGACGGCGCCGCGCTCGGAGGTATTGGTGGTCGGCACGGGGCAGGTCACCGGGTCGTAGCGGCAGCCTTCGACCTGGCGGTAGTTGGCCTTGCCTTCGATCTTGAAGCGGCTGTAGCTGGCCTGCAGGCGCTGCGCGCCGGATTCGCCGAAGTTGTAGCCGGCCTTCAGGAACAGGTTGCGGGCCTCGGAATCGGAGGTCGAGCCGCTGGTGTTCATGCCGATGCGGCGGCCATTGCCGTCGTAGGAAATGCCGCGGTCGATGTACGACGCGCTCAGCAGCGCATCCACGTCGTCGCCCTTGTAGGCGTGGTTCACGCCCAGCTTCCAGCCGGCGCTGTCGTCGCCGAACTGGGTGGAGTAGCGCGACACAACCTCGGTCTCGTGGCCCTCGACGGTCGGCACCTTGGAGATGTAGTTGATGATGCCGCCGGCCGCGCCGATGCCTTCGGAGGCGGACGGGCCGTTGATCACCTCGATGCGGCCGACCACGCCCATGTCGGTGAAGGTGCCGTTGCGGTTGCCCTCGCGCAGCGGCGAGCCCTGCGGGATGCCGTCGAACAGGCGCAGCGCGATGCGGCCGCGCAGGGTTTCGCCGGTGTTGCTCATCGCCTGCGACGACTCGGCGTAGCCGGGAACGGTACGCGCCAGCACCGCGGTCGCGTCTTCGGTCAGGCTCAGCGTGCGCTGCACTTCTTCCTTGGACACCAGGGTGATGGCGCCGGGAATCTTGTCGATGGCGGTGGCGGTGCGGGTACCGGTGACGATCACCTGGTCCAGGTCGATGGCCTTGTCCTGGCGCTTGTCCTCGGCGTCCTGCGCCCAGGCGGCGCCGGTCATGCCGGCGAGCAGGGCCATGCCGATGGCGGCCGTAAGTGGCTTGATCATTGATTCTCTCCCCCGAAGTGGATTGCGGCGCCGACGACCGGGGAGTCGACCGTGCCGGATATCGCGTCCGGGCTTGCGCCCGTCGGGCCGGGGTGGAGGACGATCCTCTACGGGATCTGGCCACGCACCGGCCGGTCTTGGCCGAAGACTAGGTGCGGCTTCATGACGATAGAAGCGCGCAATCGTATGTTCACTGCCTAGGATTTGTTGCCGATCGCGCCGCTCCGGCGCATGCGCACAGGGCGCCCGGCCGGGCGCGGCGGGCGTGGCTAGGACTTGCCGGGCAACAGTTCGGCGCGGCTTTCTTCCAGCAGCGCGTTGACCTGGCGGATGCGCACCGACGAGCGCGACCAGACCATGCCGATGCGGCGCGGCTCGCACGGTTCGGGCAGCGGCAGCCGCGCCACCGCCAGGCCTTCGGGCCATGGCCGCGCCCAGTCCGGCACCAGCGACACGCCGAGCCCGCGGTCCACCATCACCGCGATGGCGTTGAGCGCGTTGAGCTCGAACCGCTCGCGCGGCACGATGCCGACCCGGCGCAGGTACTCGTCGGCCTGGCGCCCGCCCCATTCATGGCGGTCGTAGCGGATCAGCGGCTCGTCGCGCAGCAGCGCGTGCGGATCGCGCGAGGCCAGCCGTGCCGGCGCCAGCACCACCATCGGTTCCTCGCGCAGCAGCTGCCAGTCGCAGGTCTTGGGCAGCGAGAACGGCGCCTGCAGCACCATCGCCGCGTCCAGGTCGCCGGCTTCCACCGCGCCGTACAGGTCGGCCGAGTAGCCGGGGCGGATGAACACGTTGATCTCGGGGAACTTGGCCACCATCCGCGCCAGGATGTCCGGCACCAGCCCGGCCAGCGCGGTCGGGCAGGCGCCCAGCCGCAGCTCGCCGGCCATGCCGCTCTCGTTGGCCACGCTGCGCAGGTCGGAGACGTCGCGCAGCAGGTCGCGCGCGCGCTGCAGGATGCGCGCGCCCTCGGCGGTGACGCTGACCGTGCGCCCGGCGCGGGCGATCAGCGGCGCGCCCAGCTCGCGTTCCAGCGTGCGGATCTGCTGGGCCACGGCGGCCGGGGTGATGTGCAGCGAACGCGCCGCCGCGGCCATCGAGCCGCGGTCGACGACGGTGACGAAGGTATTGAGGAACTGGGTTTCCACGGCTATGCCCTTTGGCTCGGGGGCAACGCTACAGCAGGGCCCGGCGCGCGGCATCCGACCAACGTCACGGTCGCGCGCCGGCCGTTCATGTGGCGTCCTGGCGGTAGATGGTCAGGCCCTTGAGCGAGCGCGCCGGCGCCGGGAAGCACAGGCTGGCCAGGTAGCCGATCACGATGCACAGCAGGATCGAGATGCCCAGGTAGAAGTACGGGTGCACCAGGTCGAACGACCACGCCAGCAGGGTCAGGGCAATGCTGCCGGCGATGCCGATGGCCACCCCCGGCGAGTTGGCGCGGCGGGTGAACATGCCCAGCGTGTAGGCACCGGCGAAGCCGCCGCCGAGCAGGCCGGCCAGTTCGATGGACACGTCGAACAGCGAATGGATGTCATAGCGCGAGAGCACCAGCGCCAGGCCCATGCCGGCCAGGCCGACGACCACGGTCATGATCTCGGCGAAGCGCACGCTGCCGCGCTCGGTCGGGTTCTTCGCCAGCTTGTCGTAGAAGTCCACCGACAGCAGCGTGGCCACGCTGTTGATGATGCTCGACAGCGTGGACATGGCCGCGGCGAAGATGCCGGCGATGATCAGGCCGGTGACGCCCGGCGGCAGCTCGGCGGCGATGAACAGCGGGAACGTCGCGTCGATCGGCAGCAGCGGGTCCAGCCGCCCCGGGTTGTGCTTGTAGTACATCCACAGCGCGGTGCCGATGCTGTAGAAGATGAAGCCGCCGGGGATCATGATCGCGGCGAAGATCCAGATCGAGCGCCCGGCCTCCTTGTCCGACTTGGTCGCCAGCGTGCGCTGCATCAGCACCTGGTCCTTGGGGAAGGTCAG
Organism: Stenotrophomonas acidaminiphila; assembly: GCA_002951995.1. Taxonomy (NCBI): domain Bacteria; kingdom Pseudomonadati; phylum Pseudomonadota; class Gammaproteobacteria; order Lysobacterales; family Lysobacteraceae; genus Stenotrophomonas; species Stenotrophomonas acidaminiphila. Next base: position 3,476,744 of record CP019797.1, on the reverse strand, counting down.
CACCACGTCGAACACCACCAGGAAGATGAAGCCCCACACCGTGGCCTTGGTCAGGTCGAAGCTGAAGTCCAGCAGCTTGGTCTTGTGCTCGGCCATCGCCGCTTCGCGGATGCCGTCGAAGTCGGCGCCCAGGGTCCACACGATGAAGCCGATGGCGAAGATCGCCCCGCCCATCTTCACGAACACCTGCACGAAATCGGTCCAGACCACCGCGCGCATGCCGCCCATCACCGTGTAGATGATGGTGAAGATGCCCATGATCAGGATGCTCCAGACCACGTCGATGCCGGTGATGGTGGCGATCGCCAGCGCAGGCAGGAACAGGATCACGCTCAGCCGGCTGCCGACCTGCATGGCGATGGCCAGGGCGCTGGCGAGCATGCGGATGGCCGGGTGGAAGCGGGTCTCCAGGTAGGAGAACACGCTCATCAGGTCCAGCCGCCGCAGCAGCGGCACGATCCACACCGCCACGAACATCAGCCCCAGCACCGCCACCAGGTTGTTGGTCAGGTACTGCCAGTTGGTCTCGTAGGCCTTGGCCGGGATGGCGATGAAGCTGATCGAGCTGGTGTTGGTGGCGTACAGGCTGATGCCGGCGGCCCAGAACGGGATGCTGCGGCCGCCGACGAAGAACTCCGATTCCGACGCGGTCTGGTCCTTCAGGTAGAAGTACACGCCGATGCCGATCATGCCGGCCAGGTAGATGACGATCACGCTCCAGTCCAGCCAGCCCAGCAGGTGCTTGCCGCCCTGTACCTCGGCGTAGTGCACGCCGCCGTCGGCGCCGGTCCAGGCCAGGCCGTTGCCGCGCGCGGCGATCTGTACCGGCGGCGGCGCCTGGGCCGCGTCGAGCGTGGCCCAGGCGCTGGTGATGGTGTGGAAGGTGCGCAGGCTGATGTCGCCGGCCTCGCGCACCAGCATCAGCAGGTGCGCCTGGCCCAGCGCGCGCAGCGAGCCGGGCAGGATGTGCCCGCCCGGTGCCGGCGCTTGCTGCCAGCCCCTGTCCGCGGTCCAGCGCCACAGCGCATCACCGGTGGCGTCGCCGATGACCGCGTACAGGCCGCCCTTCTGGCCCTGCAGCGCCACCAGCCGCCCGGCGCCCGGCCAGGCCGGCTGTGCCTGCCAGCTGCCGCCCTCGGCCGCGAGCGCGTGCCGATAGAGGTGCATCGCGCCGTCGGCGCCGGTGCCGGCCACGTACAGCACGTCGCCGAGCGCGGTCGCCTGGGCCTGGCCCAGCGGCGCCGGCAGCGCCAGGGTGCGCCCGGTTGCCAGGGTGCCACCCTGCAGGCGCACGCCCTGCAGGCGGTCGCTGCGGTCGCCGCTGCCACCGCGCAGCAGCCAGGTCTGGCCGTCGGCGGCGACCGCCATGCGGATGTCGTCCGTGGCCGCGGCCGGCGCCAGCGCCAGCGGCTGCCAGGCCTTGCCGTCGGCGGACAGCGCCCAGGCCCTGTCGGCGGACAGGGCGACGTCGCGGCCGTCGATCACCAGCAGGCGCGGTTCGGCCGCATCGGCCGGCAGCGGCGCCAGGGTGCCGGACGTCACCGTGGTCAGGTTGTCCGCCGCGGCGGTGCCGCCCAGCGCCAGCAGTGCCGTCGCCGTGAGCAGGCGCAACCCGCGCAGCAGGCGTCGGGGCAGGGAATGGACGGGCGCTACTGCGGGTATCGGCATCGATGTGGCTCGGCAGGGCAGGGGGTCAGGACGCGGCGTGGGCGCGGCCGGCGGTGGCCAGCAGCGCTTCGGCGCGGCGCAGGAAAGGCAGGTCGATCATGCGTCCCTCGAACAGGAACGCGCCGCGGCCCTGGGCGCTGGCGGCCGCGGCGGCGGCGACGATGCGGCCGGCTTCGGCGAGCGCCGCGTCGGACACGCCGAACACCGCGTTGGCCAGGCCCACCTGGCGCGGGTGGATGCAGCTCTTGCCGATGAAGCCCAGGTCCCGGGCCAGCCGCGCCTCGGCACGGAACCCGTCCTCGTCGGCGACATCGGGGAACGCGCCATCGCAGGCGAACACCCCGGCCTCGGCCGCCGCCATGCGCAGCGCGAACAGGGTGGCGTGGACGTTGTCCGTGGTGCGGGCGACGCCGTTGGGCGCGAACAGATCGCCGAGGCCCAGCTGCAGCCCGGCCACGCGTGGATGCGCGGCGGCCAGCTCGGCGGCCAGGCGCAGGCCGCGCGGCGTCTCGATGTTGAGCAGCAGGCCGATCGGCCGCGCGACGCCGTTGCCGGCCTCGGCGCGTTCCAGCACCGCGACTGCCTGGTGCACCTGCGCCACCGATTCGACCTTGGGCAGGTTGAGCAGCCACACCGAGGGCAACGCCACCGCGGCCAGGTCGGCGGCGAAATGGGCAGTATCGGTGCCGTTGCAGCGTACGATCAGCAGCCGCCCGCTGGCGGCGACGTCCGCGCGGCGCAGGAACCCGCCGACCTGTACCCGGGCGGCGGCCTTGCCGGCCTCCGGCACCGAATCCTCCAGGTCGAATGACAGGACATCGGCCGCGCCGGCCAGCGCCTTGTCGAACAGTTCCGGGCGTGCGCCGGGCACGAACAGCTTGCTACGCATGGTTTCCCCTCATCCTGCGGGGCAGTCTGCGCGATTCGGAACGCTGAAAAAGTGTATTCCCCGACATTCATGCAATAGCGTTTGTTTGCAGTGCCGGCGCCGCCGCCAGCCCGGTGCGCGGCGCCAGGCCGTAGAATCGCGCCATGAAAATCGCCTCGTGGAACGTCAATTCGCTCAATGTCCGCCTGCCGCACCTGGAACAGTGGCTGGCCGGCTTCGCCCCGGACGTGGTCGGCATCCAGGAAACCAAGCTGGAGGATCACAGGTTCCCGGACACGCGGCTGCTGGAACTGGGCTACCGCAACGTGTTCGCCGGGCAGAAGACCTACAACGGCGTGGCGCTGCTGGCGCGCGACCCGATCGAGGACGTGCAGGTCGGCATCCCCGGCTTCGACGACGAGCAGAAGCGGGCGATCGCCGGCACCGTCAATGGCGTGCGCGTGGTCAACCTCTATGTGGTGAACGGGCAGGACGTGGGCACCGACAAGTACGCCTACAAGCTGCGCTGGCTGGAGGCGGTGCACGGCTGGATCGCCGACGAGCTGCGGAAGTACCCGAAGCTGGTGGTGCTGGGCGACTTCAACATCGCCCCCGACGACCGCGACGTGCACGACCCGGCGGTCTGGAACGGCGACCACATCCTCACGTCGACCGCCGAGCGTGGCGCGCTGAACAAGCTGCTGCAGCTGGGCCTGCACGACGGTTTCCGGCTGCACAACGACGCCGCCGGGGTGTTCAGCTGGTGGGATTACCGCGCCGCCGGCTTCCGCCGCGACCTGGGCCTGCGCATCGACCTGACCCTGGTGTCCGAGGCGCTGCGGCACAAGGCGGTGGCCGCCGGCATCGACCGCGAGCCGCGTACCTGGGACCGCCCCAGCGACCATGCGCCGGCCTGGGTGGTGGTTGAGGAGTGAGAGAAAAGAAGGAGTGAGAAGTGAGAGAAAGGCAGGGGCGCGCCCGCTTTTTCCCACTCCTCACTCCTCTTCACTCACTCCTTGGTTCTACCGGATGCTCTTGCGCGTGAACAGGTTGACGATGGCCAGCAGGATCACCGCGCCCACCAGTGACAACAGGAACGACCGCAGGGTGATGGCGCCGTTGATGCTGCCGCCGCTGAACAGGAAGCCGGCGATCATTGCGCCGATGATGCCCACCACGATGTTCAGGATGATGCCCTGCTGCGCGTCGCGGCGCATGATGAGGCTGGCCAGCCAGCCGACTACGCCGCCCACGATCAACCAGATGATGATGCCCATGCCGATGTCTCCTTTCGTGTGTGCACCCGGAGCGGTGCGACCGGTGCAGTCAAGACGATCGGGCGTGAAGCGCTTGTGGACCGCGGCGTGGCGTTGATGCAGACGCTTCAGGCCTGGCGCTTCGGGCAGGTCAGGGTATGGCAGCTGCCGCACCAGCCCGGCGCGCGTGGCGAGCCGCAGGCGCGCGAACTGCTGGCGGCCGAACTCGGCACCACGCCGCAGGCGCTGCCGCTGACCCGCGACGAGCGCGGGCGGCCCTGGCTGATCGGCGAACTGGCCCATTACGGCACCGGCTGGAGCCACAGCGGCGGCCACCTGCTGGTGGCGCTGGGCGAACACGCCCGGCTCGGCGTGGACCTGGAACAGCAGCGCCCGCGCCGGCAGATGCGGCAGGTGATCGCGCGCTTCTTCCATCCCGACGAGATCGCCTGGCTGGACGGCCTGGACGATGCCGCCCGCGAACACTGGTTCTTCCGCGTGTGGTGCGCCAAGGAAGCGCTGCTCAAGGCGCATGGACACGGCCTGTCCTTCGGCCTGCACCGGTTGTGCTTCGCTCCCGGCGCGGACGGTGCGCTGCGCCTGGCCTGGTGCGACCCCGGGCTTGGCGAAGCCGCGCGCTGGCACCTGCACGAATGGCAGGCCACGCCGGACTTCCGCGCCGCGCTGGCGTGGTACCCGTTTTGAGGAGTGAGCGAAGAGGAGTGAGAAGTGAGTAAAAGCCAAGCGCTCCCGCTTCTTCTCACTCCTCACTCCTCTTCACTCACTCCTGCCCTTTGCGATAATCCGGCCATGAACGACACTTCCCTCCCGCCCGGCGTGGCCGACGAACTGCAGCGCGGCCTGCAGGCCATGGGCCTGGACGCCGCGCTGGCACCGCCGCTGCTGGCCTACCTGGCGCTGCTGGTGCGCTGGAACCGCACCTACAACCTCACCGCCATCCGCGACCCGCACGAGATGGTCACCCGCCACCTGCTCGATTCGCTGGCGATGGTGCCGCACGTCGAATCCGGCACCCTGGCCGACCTCGGCACCGGCCCCGGGCTGCCCGGCATCCCGCTGGCCATCGCCCGCCCGCAGCTGCAGGTGACGCTGGTGGAGAGCAACGGCAAGAAGGCGCGCTTCCTGCGCGAAGCGGTGCGCCAGCTCGGCCTGGGCAACGCCCGCGTCGCCGAATCCCGCGCCGAAGCGCTGGACGAGCCGGCCGCCTACGACAACCTCACCGCGCGCGCCATGGACACCCTGGCCGGCATCGTCGCGGTCGGCGGCCACCTGCTGCGCCCCGGCGGCCACCTGCTGGCGATGAAGGGCGTATACCCGCACGAGGAAATCGCCGCGCTGCCGGCCGACTGGCACGTGCTCGAGGTGCGCCCGCTGCCGGTGCCGGGGCTGGTCGGCGAGCGCCACCTGGTGGTGTGCAGCCGCGGGAGCACCGGGCAGGACGGCAAGTAGGCCACCCTCGACGCGCTCTGGTATCCGCGCTTCCTTCCGTCCGTCCCGGGCCGAGCCGGGGGCGGCGGTGGCGGTGGCTGGATCGGCAGCCATCGTTCCCGCTGAGAGCCGGCGCCCGGGTTGCCCGCAGCTCAATGTGGCGGAGAACCCGCCGTCCACGAGCGGATAGCCAGCAAGAGACTCCGTCCGCGCGCCGACGGTTCCCGGGGGCCGGTCAGCTAATGGCAGGCCGAGAGCTCCTCATGCAATCCGTTCATGCCCCTGACCTTGGCAAGTTCGGCTGATTTCGAGCGATATCCGATGGCCTGCGTGCAATCGGCATAGCCGTTGGCCAGGAGTACGCCGATGACATCAGCGTTGCCTTCAAGAATGGCGGTGGCCATGGCATCGGCGTGGCCCGGGGTGCGATAACCCGCGGGTACGCCAAGTTTCAGAATGGCCTGCGCCGACCTTGGGCTGTTGCACAGGGCCGCAGCGGCCAGGACGGCAAACTTCTGCTCTGTGGAAACATCGAACAGAACGCCGTCAGAGATGCGCTCCACCAGTTCGGCATCGTCGTAAGCGACGGCGATCTTTGAAATGGCCTCGTAATTGTCGCGTACCTGGTCCACATTGCCTTCCAGGATGGCTGCCCAGGGAGCGCCGTCCGCCCGGGCCCTTTTGCCGACGATCGTCAGGATTGGCGAGGCTTGATAGGTGACGTCCGTTTCGACGATTTCCCGGCAGGGGTACGCGCCGGCCAGGATTGGCTGGCCACAAAGCCAGAAGAACAAACAGACCGCCACTGCCCGGGGGATCATTCGCCACCTCCATGACCTTGACCTGGCCGGATTCCCGGCCAGGCACTCGCCCGCGTAGGGCACATCATTCCCGCATCGGCCACGGCAGGTTGCCCACGCCTGCCAGGGCGTGTGGCCCGCCGCGTCCGGGTTGGGCACGCCTTGGCGCTCAAGCAATTCATTGCCCGGGTTTCCCCTGCGTGACCGCTTCAGGCCGTTGCCCGCGCCGGCTCACCGGATCATACCGTTGAAGCGATGGGATTCACCTGGCGTCCGGCGGGCCGCAGGCACTGCTGGATTCCCCTGCAGGCCTGGTGGGCAGGACCATACCGCGTCCGCATCGGGGTGGCACCATTGGTCCGGCTCGTGAGCACGGGCGGGCCTTGCCGAGGTGCCAGGGGTGATTCCCGCGCCACCCACGTGCGGCAGGACATTGCGGTCTCCACAAGGACAAAGACGCCGTTGGTCGTCTGGCAATGCTGGAATCCGCTGCGGCCCATCGCCCTGCCTGGCGGGCCCGGCCGCAGGGTTCCCGGGGCGCCATCGTCTGTTCGCGGGCCCGGATTTCCCCGATCCGGCCCCCAGCCCGCATAATGGCCAGTCCCAACCTTCCAGCCCATGAGGCCCATCCGCATGGCTCGCATCATCGCCATCGCCAACCAGAAAGGCGGCGTCGGCAAGACCACCACCGCCGTGAACCTGGCCGCCGCCCTTGCCGCAGCGCCCCGGCGCGTGCTGCTGGTCGACCTGGATTCGCAGGGCAACGCGACCATGGGCAGCGGCGTGGACAAGCGCGAGGTCGCGGCATCGACCTGCGACCTGCTGCTGGGCGAGAGCGCCGCGGCCGACATCCGGGTGAAGGCGCCGGAGGGCTACGACCTGCTGCCGGGCAACATCGACCTGACCGCGGCCGAGATCCAGCTGATGGAGCAGGAAGGCCGCGAACAGCGGCTCAAGCGCGCGCTGGCGCCGATCCGCGGCGAGTACGACTTCATCCTGATCGACTGCCCGCCGGCACTGTCGCTGCTGACCCTCAACGCGCTGGCCGCCGCCGACTCGGTGCTGGTGCCGATGCAGTGCGAGTACTACGCGCTGGAAGGCCTGAGCGCGCTGGTGGAGACCATCGAGGCGCTGCGCGCCAACCTGAACCCGGCGCTGGAAATCGAAGGCGTGCTGCGCACCATGTTCGACGTGCGCAACAACCTGGCCAACGCGGTCTCGGCCGAGTTGACCGAGCATTTCGGCGACCGCGTGTTCCGCACCATCGTGCCGCGCAACGTGCGCCTGGCCGAGGCGCCGAGCCACGGCCAGAGCATCGTCGGCTACGACCGCACCTCGCGCGGCGGCGTGGCCTACCTCGGCCTGGCGGGCGAACTGATCCGCCGCACCGATGAACGCAACAGGGCCGTCAGGGCCATGGAGGCTGTCTGATGAGCGCTGCGAAGAAACGTGGACTGGGCCGTGGCCTCGATGCGCTGCTGGGCCCCAAGGGCGCGGTGACCCCGGTGTCGGTGGCGGCGGTGGCCGAGCCGCAGCCGGGCGAGGTGCTGCGCAAGCTGCAGATCGACCTGCTGCAGCCGGGCAAGTACCAGCCGCGCCGCGAGATGGACGAGGCCAAGCTGTCCGAGCTGTCCGAGTCGATCAAGGCCCAGGGCGTGATCCAGCCGATCCTGGTGCGCCAGGTCGAGGGCGGCAGGTACGAGATCGTCGCCGGCGAACGCCGCTGGCGCGCCTCGCGCCTGGCCGGGCTGGACGAAGTGCCGGTGGTGGTGCGCGAACTGGAAGACCGCACCGTCATCGCCATGGCGCTGATCGAGAACATCCAGCGCGAGGACCTCAACCCGCTGGAAGAGGCCGAGGCGCTGCAGCGGCTGATCTCCGAGTTCTCGCTGACCCACGCCGAAGCCGCGCAGGCGGTGGGCCGCTCGCGCGCCTCGGTGTCCAACCTGCTGCGCCTGATCGACCTGCCCGCCGGCGTGCGCGTGCTGCTGGAAAGCCGCCGCCTGGAAATGGGCCACGCCCGCGCGCTGCTGACGCTGGCGCCGGAGCTGGCGACCAAGCTGGCGCAGGACGCCGCCGACGAAGGCTGGTCGGTGCGCGAAGTCGAGCACCGCGCCCAGCAGTTCGCCGCCGGCAAGGTGCCCGGGGCGCGCAAGGCCAGGCCGGTGCCGAGCGCGCCGCAGGCCGACATCGCCTCGCTGGAGACCGAGCTGTCCGAATCGCTGGGCACCAGGGTCGCCATCAACCACGGCCGTGGCGGCAAGGGCAAGCTGGTCATCCACTACACCGACCTGGACACGCTCGACGGCGTGCTGGAGAGGCTGCGTACCCGTCAGCACGGCTGACGTTCCCTCCCACCCCCGAGGTGCATGCAAGGCAATGAACCCCACCAAGGTCGACCGCAATCACCTGTTGCGTCTGACCGACCTGCCGAATGTCGGGCCGGCCTGTGAAAAGGATCTTCGTCTGATCGGAATCCGGGTTCCCGCGCACCTGCGCGGGCGTGATCCCTATGACATGTACGCGCAGCTGTGCCTGAAAACCGGCGTGGTGCACGACCCCTGCGTGATCGACGTGTTCCTGTCGGTCGTGCGCTTCATGGAGGGCGGCGATCCGCAGCCGTGGTGGGCCTTCAGCCGCGAGCGCAAGGCCGCCCTGGCGCGGGACCCGCTGACGCTGTGAGCGGGCGTCCCGGTCCACGCCGGCAGGCGCGGCGGCGATAATGGCCGGCATCCACCCACCGCCGCCCCGCGGGGCCGGGTGTGCAGCGGCGGCCCAGGCGCCGCACGCCGCGCAACCGCTGCCGGCCGGTGGCGGTGCCGGTGCCGATGCCGCTTCCCCGTGGAGCGGCGCTTGACCCCGTTTATTTCCGGACCAGACAGATGACCGTTCTCGTCACCGGCGCCGCCGGCTTCATCGGCGCCTACACCTGCCAGGCCCTGGCCGCGCGCGGCGCGCGCGTGGTCGGGCTGGACAACTACAACGACTACTACGACCCGCAGCTCAAGCGCGACCGCGTCGCCGCGCTGTGCCCGCAGGTCGACATCCGCGCGCTGGACCTGACCGACCGCGACGGCCTGGCCGCGCTGTTCGACGAGATCCGCCCGTCGCGGGTCATCCACCTGGCCGCGCAGGCCGGCGTGCGCTACTCGCTGCAGAACCCGCATGCCTACGTCGACAGCAACCTGGCCGGCTTCGTCAACATGCTCGAGCTGTGCCGCCACCGCGGCGTGCAGCACCTGGTCTATGCATCCAGCAGCTCGGTGTACGGCGATTCGGCCACGCCGCCGTTCTCCGAGGACCAGCGCGTGGACCGGCCGCGCTCGCTGTACGCGGCGACCAAGGCCGCCAACGAGCTGATGGCATACACCTACGCGCAGCTGTACGGCCTGCGCGCCACCGGGCTGCGCTTCTTCACCGTGTACGGCCCGTGGGGCCGGCCGGACATGGCGCCGCTGTTGTTCTCGCGCGCGGTGCTGGCCGGGCGGCCGATCGAGGTGTTCAACGAAGGCCGCATGCGCCGCGACTTCACGCATGTTTCCGACATCGTCGCCGGTATCCTCGGCGCACTCGACCACCCTTCGGAGGACGGCGTGCCGCACCGGGTATTCAACCTCGGCAACCACACCCCGGTGGAGCTGGAACGCTTCATCGAGGTGATCGCCAGCGCCGCCGGGCGCCCGGCGCTGAAGGTCTACAAGCCGATGCAGCCGGGCGACATGGTCGAGACCATGGCCGACACCGCGCGCGCCCGCGCCGCCTTCGGCTTCGACCCGGCCACCCCGATCGAGGCCGGACTGCCGCCGGTGGTGGCCTGGTGCCGCGACTACTTCGGCGCCGCCGCCTGACCCCTCTTCCAGCCAGCCGCGTACCCGAAAATGCGCGGTCTTTCCTCTTTACTGCACGAACGGATCCCGCGATGAGCCAACCCGCACTTTCGGTGGTCGTCCCCGTCTTCAACGAACGCGACAACGTCGCCCCGCTGGTCGCCGAGATCACCGCCGCGCTGCGCGGCCGGGTCGATTTCGAGATCGTCTACGTCGATGACGACTCCAAGGACGACACCCTGCAGGTACTGCGCGCGCTCAAGGCCGCCACCCCGGAGCTGCGGGTGCTGCACCACGTCAGCCAGAGCGGGCAGAGCACCGCCGTGCGCACCGGGGTCAAGGCCGCGCGCGGGCCGTGGATCGCCACCCTCGACGGCGACGGCCAGAACGACCCGGCCGACATCCCGAAACTGCTGGCCGCGCGCGACGCCGCCGCGCCCGCGGTGAAGCTGTTCGCCGGCTGGCGGGTCAACCGCCAGGACTCCGGCTCCAAGCGCTGGGCCAGCCGCTGGGCCAACCGCATCCGCGCGCGCATGCTGCGCGACGACACGCCCGATACCGGCTGCGGCATCAAGCTGTTCGAGCGCGCGGCGTTCCTCGACCTGCCGTACTTCGACCACATGCACCGCTACCTGCCGGCGCTGATGCAGCGTGCCGGCTGGCAGACCGTGAGCGTGCCGGTCAACCACCGCCACCGCACCGCCGGGGTGTCCAAGTACAACAACCTCGGCCGTGCCCTGGTCGGCATCCGCGACCTGCGCGGCGTGGCCTGGCTGATCGTGCGCAGCAGGCGCACCGCGGTCGAGGAGGTCTGAGCATGGATTTCATGAGCCAGCCGCTGCCGTGGCTGGAGTGGACCGGCGTGCACATGTCGCCGTGGAAGCTGATCGGCCTGACCGGCACGCTGATGTTCGGCGGCCGCTGGCTGGTGCAGTTCATCGCCAGCAAGCGCGAGGGCAAGCCGGTGATCCCGCGCCTGTTCTGGTACATGAGCATCCTCGGCAGCCTGATGACGCTGAGCTACTTCATCTTCGGCAAGAACGACGCGGTGGGCATCCTCGGCAACCTGTTCCCCACGTTCACCGCGCTCTACAGCCTGTACTTGGACATCCGCCACCGCGGCTGGAAGCGGGACAGGGCCGGGCACTGAGCCACCGGCGGCAGCCGGCGCCGCGCGGCCGCGCCGATCCGGCCCACGTCCCGGCACGGCGCGTGCGGGCAGGACTTTCGAACCATGCACGGCCGCGCCGCCGGTGACATGATCGGGCTCTGTTTCCCGAAGAGCCCGCCGTTCGTGAAAACCACCCTGTCCGCCGCCCTGCTGCTCGCCCTTGCCCTGCCGGGCGCCATCGTCCACGCCGCCCCCGCCAGGACGTCCGCCCCCGCGGCGCTGGCCGTGCAGGATGCCGATGCGCAGTTCAAGGCGATCTACACCAAGGAATGGGCCTGGCGCCAGGCCGGTGGCGGCGAGGCCAGCGAGGACGCGGACGGCCCGGCCAACGCCACCCGCCTGCCGGACGTCGGCGCCGAGGCGCAGGCCGCGCGCCTGAAGGTATGGGACGACGTGCTGCAGCAGCTCAAGGCGATCGACCCGGCCACGCTCTCGGCCGAGAACCAGGTCAACTACGCCATCTACAGGTACCAGGTCGAGAACCTGGCCGACGCGGTGCGCCTGCGCACCTACGAGATGCCGTTCAACTCCGATTCCTCGTTCTGGTCGAACCTGGGATTCATGGCCCGGCGCGAGATGAAGACCGCGCAGGACTACCGCAACTACATCGCGCGGCTGAACGACGTGCCGCGCTATTTCGACCAGCAGACCGCCAACATGCGCGCCGGCCTGGAGCGTGGTTTCAGCGTGCCACGCGCGGTGCTCGACGGCCGCGATGTGTCGATCTCGACCGTGGCCGCGCTCAAGGACCCCACCGAATCGCCGCTGTACGCGCCGTTCCGCAGGCTGCCGGCCGGCATCCCGGCCGATGAGCAGCAGAAACTGCGCGAGGAAGCGCAGCAGGCGATCGCCGGCAGCGTGGTCCCGGCGTTCGGCAAGCTGCTGGCGTTCTTCCGCGAGGAATACGTGCCGCAGGCGCGCACCACCCTGGCCGCGGAGAAGATGCCCGGCGGCAAGGCGTTCTACCGCCAGCAGATCCGCGAATACACCACCCTGGACATGAGCCCGCAGCAGATCCACGCGCTGGGCCTGAGCGAGGTCAACCGCATCCAGCAGGAGATGAACGCCATCATCGACAAGGTGGGATTCAAGGGAAAGAGCGAGCAGACCCGCTTCGCCGATTTCCTCGAGTTCCTGCGCACCGACCCGCAGTTCTATGCCAAGACGCCGGAAGAGCTGCTGTGGCGCGCGGCCTGGATCTCCAAGCGCGTGGACGGCGTGATCGGCAAGTTCATGACCCTGCCGCGGGCGCGCTTCACCATCGTGCCGGTGCCGCCGGACATCGCCCCGTTCTGGACCGCCGGCCGCGGCGGCATGGGCACCTACTGGGTCAACACCTACAACCTGCCGGCGCGCCCGCTGTACAACCTGCCGGCGCTGACCCTGCATGAGTCCGACCCGGGCCACGCGCTGCAGGGCGCACTGGCCGCCGAGCAGGGCGAGCAGCCGGATTTCCGCCGCGGCGCCTACATCTCCGCCTACGGCGAGGGCTGGGGCCTGTACAGCGAGAAGCTCGGCATCGAGATGGGCATCTACGAAACCCCGTACGAGGATTTCGGGCGCCTGACCTACGAGATGTGGCGCGCCTGCCGCCTGGTCATCGACACCGGCGTGCACCACTACGGCTGGAGCCGCGAGCGTGCCATCGCCTACCTGCGCGACCACACCGCGCTGAGCGAGCACGAGGTGACCACCGAGGTCGACCGCTACATCTCCTGGCCGGCGCAGGCGCTGAGCTACAAGCTGGGCGAAATCACCATCGTCAAGCTGCGCGCGCAGGCCGAGAAGGAGCTGGGCGACAAGTTCGACGTCAAGTCGTTCCACGACGCCATCCTCAGGCAGGGCTCGGTGCCGCTGCCGGTGCTGGAGCGGCAGATCAAGGCCTACATCGAGGAGCGCAAGAAGGCCTGACCGCCCGACGCTCGGTGCGTCCGCCGGCCCGCGGCGCGTCGTGCCGGGTTGTGCCCGGGCATGCGGCCCGCCGCTGGCGGCACCATCCCGGGCCGTGCGCCGGCCGCTGCCAGTGCCAGTGGCCGGCGGCCACGCACGGCGTCCGCGCGGCCGGAGCGCACGCCCGCAGCGCGTCGCACGCCCTCGTCCACGGCGACCGACGCCAGCCGCCTGCGCTACTACACGCCTGACAATGCGCATGAACGCGTGGATCGCCGCGAGGAACGTGCGCGGATCGGCGGCGCGCGTGGCGCTCGCGCGACGGCGCGGGTTGCTGCAACGGGCCGATGGCCGTGGTGCCAGCGCACCGCCGCGTGATCGTGCGCCACGGCCACGCGCGCGTTCCCCGCGAAGATGGCCGGCAGCCGGGCGCAGGGTTCGTCCGCTGGAGCCGCAGCGCCGTTGGCGCACGCGTCCGCTCCCTGGGGTCGCGCCGTTTCCGCGGAGGGTCGTAGGCGCATGCCCGCCGCGGGCGCGGTGGCCGCGCTGCCGGCAACCGCAATGGCACCGCCCAGTGGCTGTGCGCCCCGCACGGCTGTGGGCGCGGTCGGCAGGCCGCGTGCCTGAATGCAAAGGCACCGTGCGATTGTGTAACGCGGCAGGCCGCCGCTACCCTGCCGCGCATGATCGCGTTCCTGCGCCGCCGTCCGCCGTCGCTGCTGCTCCGCCTGCTGGTGCTGGCGGTGATCGCGCTCGGCACCGCCGGCGGCGCGCTGGCGTCCGCACTGGGCGAACTGCACGCCCTGAGCCACGCCGATCATCCGTCGGCCACGCACGATCCGGTGCTGGAAGTCGATACCGGCCATGACGACGCCGACGACAGTGCCCGCCTGCTGCACGCCCTGGTGCATTGCGGCCACTGCCATGGCCACGGCGGCGTGCTGCCGTTCGCGTCGGTAACCTGGGACGTGCCCATGCCGCCGGCGGCGACGGGCGCCACCGCGCACGACACCCACTGGCGTCCGGCGCCCACCGAAAGCCTGCTGCGCCCTCCGATTCCGGCCTGATCCACGTCCGCCGCGCGGACGTCCCGATCCCTTCCCGAAAACCGGAGATTCCCCATGTGGAAACGCCTGGCCGCGCTTGCGGCCCTGGCGATCGCACCGTGCGCCATCGCGCAGGTGCCGTCGCCGCCTGAACCCTTGACCCTGGACGCGGCGATCAGCCGCGTCGCCCGCACCCATCCCGACCTGCGCCTGCCCGTCCTGCAGCGTGCCGCCGCCGAGGCCCGCTACGAGGGCGCCGGCTTCAAGCCACCGCTGGCGTTCGGGGTCGATATCGAGAACGCCCTGGGCACCGGCGCCAGCCGCGGCTTTGACGCCAGCGAGGTCACCGTCTCGCTGGCCGGCGTGCTCGAACGCGGCGGCAAGCTCGACGCCCGCCGCGCCTTGGCGCAGGCCAACATCGACACCCTCGCGCCGCAGCGCGAGGTCACCCGCCTGGACCTGATGGCCGAGGTGGCGCGCCGCTACCTGGCCATCACCGCCGCACGCGGCCAGCGCCGGATCGCGCTGGACGACATCGAGCAGCGTCGCCGCGCGGTCGCCGCCGCGCGGGTGCGGCTGCAGGCCGGCGCCTCGCCCGCCTCCACGCTGATGACCGCGCAGGCGGCATTGGCCCAGGCCGAACTGGACCGCGACCGTGCCATGCAGGCCGAGCGCGCGGCACGGCTGGCGCTGGCGGCGCTGTGGAACGCGCGCGAAGCCGACTTCACCGAGGTCAGTGGCGAGCCGCTGCAGCTGCCGGCGCTGGAGGACTTCCAGCAACTGGCGGCGCTGCTGTCCGATACCCCGGAGCTGGCGCTCATCGCCGGCGAGGCGCGGGTGCGCGAGGCCCAGCTGCAACTGGCGCGTAGTGAGCTGCGCGGCAACCTGTCCTGGCAACTGGGCATGCGCAACAACCGCGACAGTGGCGATACCGCCCTGGTCGGCGGCTTCAGCCTGCCGCTGGGCAATGCCCGCCGCGCAGGGCCGGAGATCCGTGCCGCCGAGGCCGAACTGGCGATGAGCGCGGTGCAGCGCGAATCGCGTGCGCTGCAGCTGTACTCGACGCTGGCCGAGGCCCATGGCCGTTACGCCACCGCGCGGTTGGAAGTGGCGCGCCTGGACAGCGACGTGCTGCCGCAGCTGCAGCGCGCCGAGAAGGCCGCCGAGAGCGCCTGGCGCGCCGGCGCCATCAGCTACCTGGAATGGGCGCAGCTGCAGGCCATGCGCATCGAGGCGCGGCAACGCCAGCTCGATGCCGCGCTCGCCGCGCAGACCGCCCTGATCGAAATCCAGCGCCTGACCGGGCAGCCCCTGGTCGCCACCGCTTCCGAAGGAAACACGCCATGAAGGCTTCGCTGACTGCTTTCCCGATGTTCCGCCTGGCCGCGCTGGGCCTGCTGCTGGCCGCGCTCACCGCCTGCGGCGGCGACCCCGCCGCCACCGCCAAAAATGCCGCCGCGGACGACCACGGCCATGCCGGCGACGAGGGCGGGAACCACGCCGACGAGGACACTGCGCCCGAACAGACCACCATCCCCGCCGCGCGCGCCAAAGCCGCGGGCATCGTCAGCACCGCCGTCGGCCCGGGCACCATCGCCGACGAACACGACGTGCAGGGCCTGCTGGCGCCGATCGACGGGCGCATGGCCCAGGTCACCGCGCGCTTTCCCGGCCCGATCCGCGCGCTGCGCGCCAACGTCGGCGACCGCGTGCGCGCCGGCCAGGCGCTGGCCAGCATCGACAGCAACCTGAGCCTGACCACCTATGGCGTCAGCGCACCGATCTCCGGCGTGGTGCTGTCGCGCCAGGCGCAGGTCGGCGGGGTCGCCGCCGAAGGCCAGCTGCTGTTCGAGATCGGCGACCTCTCGCAGCTGTGGGTGGACCTGCACATCTTCGGCGCCGATACCCAGCACATCACCGCCGGGGTGCCGGTCACCGTCACCCGCATGACCGATGGCGTCAGCCAGTCCACCACGCTCGAGCGCGTGTTGCCGGGCACCGCCACCGCCAGCCAGAGCACGGTGGCCCGCGCCACCGTGGACAACGCCGACGGCCTGTGGCGGCCGGGCGCGGCGGTGCGCGCGCGCATCGTCGTGGCCAGCACCCCGGCCGACATCGTGGTGCCGCTGACCGCGCTGCAGAGCATGGACGGCCGCGACGTGGTGTTCGTGCGCAACGGCGACACCTACCAGGCGCGGCCGGTCACCCTCGGCGCGCGCGACGCGCGCCAGGTGGCGGTCAGCGCCGGGCTGCGCGCCGGCGAAGAGGTGGTGGTCGAACAGAGCTACACGGTGAAGGCCGACATCGGCAAGGCGGGGGCGGGCCATGAGCACTGACTTCGCGCCGCGCCGCGGCCTGCTCGAACGCATCATCGGTGCGGCCATCGCCCATCGCTGGCTGATGCTGCTGCTCACCGGCGTGCTGGTGCTGCTCGGTGCCTGGAGCTTCAGCCGGCTGCCGATCGACGCCACCCCGGACATCACCAACGTGCAGGTGCAGATCAACACCTCCGCACCGGGCTACTCGCCACTGGAAACCGAACAGCGCATCACCTTCCCGGTGGAGACGGTGCTGGCCGGGCTGCCGAAGATGGAGAGCGTGCGCTCGCTGTCGCGTTACGGGCTGTCGCAGGTGACGGTGGTGTTCGAGGATGGCACCGACATCTACTTCGCCCGCCAGCAGGTGGCCGAACGCCTGCAGCAGGCGCGCTCGCAGATCCCCGACGGGCTGGACCCGCAGCTCGGGCCGATCGCCACCGGCCTGGGCGAGATCTTCATGTACACCATCGATGCCGACCCCGACGCGCGCAAGGCCGATGGCAGCCCCTACACCGCCACCGACCTGCGCACCCTGCAGGACTGGGTGATCCGGCCGCAGCTGCGCAACGTGCCCGGGGTCACCGAGGTCAACACCATCGGGGGTTCCAGCGCCAGGTGCACATCACCCCGGACCCGGCGAAACTGCGCGCGCTGGGCTTCACCCTGGAAGACGTCGCCGCCGCGGTCGAGGCCAACAACCAGAACGTGGGCGCCGGCTACATCGAGCGCAACGGCCAGCAGTTCCTGGTGCGCGTGCCCGGCCAGGTCGCCGACCTGGAGCAGATCGGCAACATCGTGCTCGACCGCCGCGAAGGCGTGCCGATCCACGTGCACGACGTGGCCACGGTCGCCGACGGCCCGGAGCTGCGCAGCGGCGCGGCCACCCAGAACGGCCACGAAGTGGTGATGGGCACGGTGGTGATGCTGATCGGCGCCAACAGCCGCGAGGTGGCGCAGGCCGCCGCGGCCCGGCTGCAGCAGGCGCAGCGCAGCCTGCCCGAGGGCGTCACCGTCACCGCCAGCTACGACCGCACCGCGCTGGTGGACCGCACCATCCAGACCGTGGCGAAGAACCTGCTGGAAGGCGCGTTGCTGGTGATCGTGGTGCTGTTCCTGCTGCTGGGCAATTTCCGCGCGGCGCTGATCACCGCCGCGGTGATCCCGCTGGCGATGCTGTTCACCCTCACCGGCATGGCCCGCGGCGGCGTGTCGGCCAACCTGATGAGCCTGGGTGCGCTGGACTTCGGCCTGATCGTGGACGGCGCGGTGATCATCATCGAGAACTGCCTGCGCCGCTTCGGTGAGCGCACCCATGCACTGGGCCGGGCGATGACCCGCGCCGAGCGCTTCGCCGAGACCGCCGCCGCCACCGCCGAGGTGATCCGCCCCAGCCTGTTCGGGCTGGGCATCATCACCGCGGTGTACCTGCCGATCTTCGCCCTCACCGGGGTGGAAGGAAAAATGTTCCACCCGATGGCGATCACCGTGGTGCTGGCGCTGAGCGGGGCGATGCTGCTGTGCCTGACCTTCGTGCCGGCGGCGATCGCGCTGTTCCTCGGTGGCCGCGTGCAGGAGAAGGAGAACCGGCTGATGGCGTGGCTGCGCCGGCGCTACCAGCCGCTGCTGGACCTGGCCCTGCGCCGCGGGCGCTGGATGGTGGCCGGCGCGCTACTGCTGGTGGTCGGCTGCGGCCTGCTGGCAACAAAGCTCGGCAGCGAGTTCGTGCCCAACCTGGACGAAGGCGACGTGGCGATGCACGCCATGCGCATCCCGGGCACCAGCCTGACCCAGTCACTGCAGATGCAGCGCCAGATCGAGCTGCGGCTGCTGCAGTTCCCGGAAGTGGCCAAGGTGTTCTCCAAGATCGGCACGCCGGAGGTGGCCTCCGATCCGATGCCGCCGTCGGTCGCCGACACCTTCATCATGATGAAGCCACGCAGCCAGTGGCCGGACCCGCGCAAGCCGCGCGCAGGCCTGCTGGCCGAGCTGGAGGCGGCGGTGGAGGAGCTGCCGGGCAACAACTACGAGTTCACCCAGCCCATCCAGATGCGCATGAACGAGCTGATTTCCGGCGTGCGCGCCGACGTGGCGGTGATGCTCTACGGCGACGACCTGGACACGCTGGCGGAGGTGGGCCGGCGCATCGAAAAGGTGGTCGCCGGCGTGCCCGGCGCGGCCGACGTGCGGCTGGAGCAGACCAGCGGGCTGCCGCTGCTCACCGTCACCCCGGACCGGCAGAAACTGGCCGGCTATGGCCTCAACCCGGGCCAGGTGCAGTCCACCGTGGCCACCGCGGTCGGCGGGCAGGTGGCGGGGCAGCTGTTCGAGGGCGACCGCCGGTTCGACATCGTGGTGCGCCTGCCGGAGGAGCTGCGCCAGGATCCTGCGGCCCTGGCGGACCTGCCGGTGTCACTGGAAACCGCGCTGGCCAGCGGCAACGCCGATGAACTGAGCCGCGGCGGCGCCGCCGGCGTACTCACCGGCAACCCGCGTACGGTGCCGCTGCGCGAACTGGCACGCATCGACACCAGCGAAGGCCCGAACCAGATCAACCGCGACAACGGCAAGCGCCGCATCGTGGTCACCGCCAACGTCCGCGACCGCGACCTGGGCAGTTTCGTCGGCGAGCTGCAGCAGGCCATTGACGCCGGGGTGAAGCTGCCGGCCGGCTACTGGGTCGACTACGGCGGCAGCTTCGAGCAGCTGATCTCGGCCAGCCAGCGGCTGGCGGTGGTGGTGCCGGCGACGCTGGTGCTGATCTTCGCGATGCTGTTCTGGGCGTTCGGCTCGGGCAGGGACGCGGCCATCGTGTTCAGCGGCGTGCCGCTGGCGCTTACCGGTGGCGTGCTGGCGCTGGCCCTGCGCGGCATCCCGCTGTCGATCTCGGCGGGCGTGGGCTTCATCGCGCTGTCCGGGGTGGCGGTGCTCAACGGGCTGGTGATGATCAGCTTCGTGCGCAGCCTGCGCGCACAGGGGCGGCCGCTGCTGGAAGCAGTGCGCGAAGGCGCGCTCGGCCGCCTGCGGCCGGTGTTGATGACCGCGCTGGTGGCGTCGCTGGGCTTCGTGCCGATGGCCTTCAACGTCGGCGCCGGCTCGGAGGTGCAGCGGCCGCTGGCCACGGTGGTGATCGGCGGCATCGTGTCCTCGACCCTGCTGACCCTGTTGCTGCTGCCGGTGCTGTACCGCTGGCTGCATCGCCGCGAAGCGTGAATCCAGCCCCGGCCCACGCCATCGGCGTGGGCCGGGGACGTTGCGCTGCGGGGTGCGCTGCAAGCCGTGCCCGCCGGTGGGAAAATCGGCCCTGGCATCGTGTCTGGAACCGGAATGAGCGACTGTTGCGGCTGTGGCCGGACCTTGGAGGTCGGGCGCATGCAGGCACGCCAGCGGCGTGTGCTGGTGTGGGTGCTGGTGATCAACCTGCTGACCTTCGTGATGATGATGGCCGCGGCCTGGCACAGCGGTTCGGCGTCGCTGCTGTCCGGCAGCCTGGACAACCTGGGCGACGCGCTGACCTACGCGTTGAGCCTGGCGGTGGTGGGTGCCGGCCTCGCCGCCAAGGCGAGGGTCGCCCTGCTCAAGGCGGCCTTCATCCTGGGCGCGGCCATCGCGGTGGCCGTGGGCATCGGCTGGAAGCTGAGCCATCCGCACCTGCCGTTGTTCGAGAGCATGGGCATCGCCGCGCTGCTGAACCTGGCCGCCAACCTGCTGTGCCTGCGCCTGTTGTGGCCCTATCGCCAGGGCGACATCAACCTGGCCTCGGCCTGGGCGTGCTCGTTGAATGACGTCTACGAAGGCGGCGCGGTTATCCTGGCCGCGCTGGCGGTGTGGGCGTTCGGTGCCGGCTGGCCGGACCTGCTGATCGCGGTGGCCTTGCTGCTGCTGTTCCTGCGCTCGGCCTGGAAGGTGGCGCGCACGGCCTGGCGTGAGCTGCGTGGCGCGCGGGCGCGCGCGTCCTGATTTGATCCGCACCTGCCGGGTTGGCTAGAGTCCGGCGGTATCTCCAGGGAGCGGACCCATGCGATCGCGCCAGCTTGTCGTGCCCTTGCTGTTGTCGCTGTGCGGCCCGGCCGCCGCCCAGGACAGCGGCATCTACATCGAGTTCCTGTGGTCCAGGACCCCGGCTGACGCGCTTGCCCGCCAGCAGACCCGGCAGTTCGTCATGACCGGCGATCACGCGCACCAGATCTGTGTGGCCGCCCCTGCCGCGAGCGGCGATGTCGGCGGCCTGCAACTGGAGTTGCGCGATGCCGACGGCAAGCGGGTGTCCCTGCAGCGTCATGACGACTACCGCGGCAGCAAGCGCTGCTACCGGGCCGACCTGGGCAGCGGTGGCCGGCCGGGAGACTGGACCGCGCATGCGGTCCTCGGCGACGGTGGCAGCAACACCGCGACGATCCGTGTCGATCCACGGCTGGAGGACTCGCCCTTGTTCCAGCAGCGCGACGTTCCCTATGTCGCCGGCCGCCCGAACTACGATGCCTCGATCGCCCCGGAACAATGGGGGGGCGGCTGGTCTGGGCGATGGACGTCGATCCGCAGGGCAAGGTCACCCATGTGGACGTCGAAGTGGCCGAAGGCGTGGGCGAACGCCTGCGCGACCGTGCCATCGCCGCCGGCTACCTGAGCCTGTTTCCGCCGGACCCGGGCCGGGCCGCCACGCCGCTGCGCTGGCGCCGGAGCCTGGATTTCGCGCCCCGGTAGGGCCGGCCGCGGCCGGCGGTTTGCACTCGGGGCCTTGGCCCGGCATAATTGCCGGCTCGCTGTGTCCGGAAACCTCCGGATCGGTGGCCGGGAACGTGTCATCCGCCCACCCTCGTCAGCGTAACCCTTTGATTCCCATGACACGTGGCGGGCAACCGCCGGGGCCGCCCTCTTCCTGGCCAAGGAAGAGACAACCGACATTACCGAGGTGCGCAATGTCCCGAGTTTGCCAAGTTTCCGGCAAGAAGGTGCAGACGGGTAACAACGTCTCGCATGCCAACAACAAGACCCGTCGTCGTTTCCAGCCGAACCTGCACGAGCGTCGTTTCTGGGTCGCCAGCGAGAACCGCTGGGTCAAGCTTCGTGTTTCCGCGCATGCACTGCGCACCATCGACAAGAACGGCATCGATTCCGTTCTGGCTGAGCTGCGTGCGCGCGGCGAAAAGGTCTGAGGAGTAAACCATCATGGCAGGCAAGCGCGACAAGGTCCGTATGATTTCCTCGGCCGGTACCGGCCACTTCTACACCACGGACAAGAACAAGAAGAACACCCCGGGAAGATGGAATTCCTGAAGTATGACCCGGTGGTCCGTAAGCACGTGATGTACAAGGAAGGCAAGATCAAGTAATCCGCACGGATTGCCTGGATCGCCGTTCCACACCGGACCCGCCGCAAGGCGGGTTCGTTGTTTCCGGGGCATGCGCGGCGCCATCAGCATGCTCCATCAGCACATGCGGCGGCGGCATCATGCCGCGCCGGGCGCATCGCCTACAATCGGCGCATGACCGTTACCGACCCGATGCAGACCTGCGACATCGCCATCATCGGCGGTGGCGCCGCCGGCGTGCTCACCGCGATCGGCGTGCTGCGTGGCGCGCGCGGCGAGCTGCGCGTGGTGCTTCTCGAACCGCAGCTCCCGCTCGGCCGCGGCGTGGCCTACGCCACCCGTCGTCCCGAACACCTGCTCAACGTGCCGGCCGGCAAGATGAGCGGCTTCCCGGACCGGCCCGACGATTTCCTCGATTACCTGGTCGCGCACGACGCCCTGCCGGGCACTGGCCGCGACGCGCTGGCGCAGGCCTTCGTCGCCCGCCACCACTACGCCGCCTATCTGCGGCAGCGCCTGCAGGAGGCGGTGGATGCCAGCCCGGCGCGGCTGGACGTGCGCGCCGCGCGGGTCCACGCCTTGGAGCGCCACGCCGATGGACTGCTGCTGCAGCTGGACGCGGGCCCGCCGTTGCGGGCCGCCGCGGTGGCGCTGTGCAGCGGCAACGCGCTGCGGCCGCTGCCGGCGCGCGGCGCCGGCGCGGTGCCGCCGGGCAAGCGCATCGAGGCCTGGGACTACGACGCGGTGCAGGATGTCGCCGCCAGCGCCGACGTGGCCATCGTCGGCTCCGGGCTGAGCATGGCCGATTGCGTGGCCTCGCTCGCGGCGTCCGGGCACCGTGGGCAGGTGCACGTGCTCTCGCGCCACGCGCTGCTGCCACTGCCGCACGCCAGCGGCGCGGCCGCCGACTACGACCCCGGACCGCTGCTGGCGATGGGCCTGCGCCAGCGCATGCGCGCGCTGCGCCGGCATGCCGCCGACGCGGCGCGCCGCGGCATCCCCTGGCAGAGCGTGATGGAACGCATCCGCCCGCTGGGGCAGGCGCTGTGGCAGTCGCTGTCCTTCGACGACCAGCGCCGTTTCCTGCGCCACGTGGTGCGCTACTGGGACGTGCACCGGCACCGCATCGCCGTACCGGTGCATGCGCAGCTGCTGGAGCTGCGCCGGCAGGGGCGCCTGCACCTGCACCGCGGGCGCCTGGAAACCGCCATCGCCGAAGGCGCCTGCGTGCGCCTGGGCGCGCTCGACCCGCGGCGGCAGCCGTTCCAGATCGACGCGCACTGCGTGGTCAACGCCACCGGCGTGGAGATGCGCGCGCAGGCCATGCGCAATCCGCTGCTGCAGCAGCTGCTGGGCAGCGGCATCGCGCGCCCGGGGCCGCACGGCATCGGCCTGGACAGCGCGGACGATGGCAGCCTGCTCGACGCCGATGGCGTGGCCGAGCCGCGCATACAGGTGGTCGGCAGCCTGCGTATCGGCCGGTTGTGGGAGAGCCTGGCCATCCCGGAACTGCGCGGCCAGGCCGCGCAGGCGGCCGCGCGGCTGTTGCCGCCGCAGGCATGAACGCGGCGGCGGCCCCCGCCGGGCCGGGCATTCCTCGCCCCGGCCCGGCCACGCAGGGCGCCGGCGCCTGCGGTTTCTCGGCTTTTGGCCGCGCTACGCCCTAAAATGCCGGGATGGATGTTTCCCACCTGCTCGACGGGCTGAACCCGGCCCAGCGCGAGGCCGTTTCCGCTGCTCCCGGCCATTACCTGATCCTCGCTGGCGCCGGCTCCGGCAAGACCCGCGTGCTTACCCACCGCATCGCCTGGCTCAATGAAGTGCACGGCGTGCCGACCCACGGCATCTTCGCGGTGACCTTCACCAACAAGGCCGCCGGCGAGATGCGCCACCGCATCGACCTGCAGCTGCGCAACGGCGCGCGCGGCATGTGGATCGGCACCTTCCACGGCCTGGCGCACCGCCTGCTGCGCCTGCACTGGGCCGACGCCAGGCTGCCCGAAGCGTTCCAGGTGATGGATTCGGACGACCAGCTGCGGCTGGTCAAGCGCGTGGTGCAGGCGCTGGAGATCGACGACGGCAAGCACCCGCCCAAGCAGATCGCCTGGTGGATCAACGAGCAGAAGGACGAGGGCCGCCGGCCGCAGCACATCCAGCCCGAGCCGCACGATGCGTGGCTGGAAACCATGCGCCAGGCCTACACCGAATACCAGGCGCGCTGCGACCGCGCCGGCCTGGTCGACTTCGCCGAACTGCTGCTGCGCGCGCACGAACTGCTGCGCGACAACCCGGCGCTGCTGGCGCACTACCGCGCGCGCTTCGGCGAGATCCTGGTCGACGAATTCCAGGACACCAATGCCATCCAGTACGCCTTCGTGCGGGTGCTGGCCGGTGATACGGGCCACGTGTTCGTGGTCGGCGACGACGACCAGGCGATCTACGGCTGGCGCGGCGCCAAGGTCGAGAACGTGCAGCGCTTCCTCAAGGATTTCCCGGGCGCGCAGACCATCCGCCTGGAGCAGAACTACCGCTCCAGCGCCAACATCCTCAATGCCGCCAACGCGGTCATCGCCCACAACCCGGACCGCATCGGCAAGCAGCTGTGGACCGACAGCGGCGACGGCGAGCCGATCGACCTGTACGCCGCCTACAACGAGATGGACGAGGCGCGCTACCTGGTCGAGCGCGCGCGGCAATGGGTGCGTGACGGCGGCAGCTACGGCGACATCGCCGTGCTCTACCGCAGCAACGCGCAGTCGCGCGCCTTCGAAGAAGCGCTGCTGTCCGAGCAGGTGCCGTACCGCGTGTACGGCGGCATGCGCTTCTTCGAGCGCGCCGAGGTCAAGGACGCGCTGGCCTACCTGCGACTGCTGACCAACCGCAACGACGACGCCGCGTTCGAGCGCGCGGTGAACACGCCGGCGCGTGGCATCGGCGAGCGTACCCTGGACGAGGTGCGGCGCATCGCGCGCGCGCAGTCGCTGTCGCTGTGGGAGGCGGCGATGCTCGCCACCCAGGGCAACGACCTCGCGGCGCGCGCGAAGAACGCGCTCGCCGGCTTCCTCAACCTGGTCCAGCAGATCGGCAGCGAAACCGCGCAGATGACCCTGGCCGAGCGCATCGACCACGTGCTGGTGCGTTCGGCGCTGCGCGAACACTGGAGCAAGGAGAGCCGCAACACGCTCGACTCCGAATCGCGCAGCGACAACCTCGACGAACTGGTCTCGGTGGCCTCGCGCTTCGTCCAGCGCGACCAGGACGAGGAGGGCGCCGCCGACATGAGCGAGCTGGTGGCCTTCCTGTCCTACGCCTCGCTGGAGGCCGGCGAAGGCCAGGCCCAGGCCGGCGAGGACGGGGTGCAGCTGATGACCCTGCATTCGGCCAAGGGCCTGGAGTTCCCGCTGGTGTTCCTGGCCGGGCTGGAGGAAGGGCTGTTCCCGGGCGCGCGCTCGCTGGAGGAAAGCGGCCGGCTGGAGGAAGAGCGCCGGCTGGCCTACGTCGGCATCACCCGCGCCCGGCACAAGCTGGTGCTGGGTTACGCCGAGTCGCGCCGCATCCACGGCCAGGACAACTACAGCCTGCCGTCGCGGTTCCTGCGCGAGATCCCGCGCGAGCTGTTGCACGAAGTACGGCCCAGGGTGCAGGTCTCGCGCCCGGCCTCGCTCGGCAGCAGCCGGGTGGCCGGCCATGCCGCGCTGGAGGCGCCGGCGATCCGCCTGGGCGCCAGCGTCAGCCACCCCAAGTTCGGCGAGGGCGTGGTCACCGACTACGAGGGCAGCGGCGCGCATGCGCGGGTGCAGGTGGAGTTCGCCGAGGCCGGCAGCAAGTGGCTGGTGATGGCCTACGCCAACCTGAACGTGCTCTAGGCCGCGGCCCGGCCCGGGCGGGGCGGTTTGATCAGGCTCAATGCACGCCGGTGGCATCGGGTGTGTAATGCTCGCCTGCCACCCTTGCCGAGGAACACCGCCATGTACAAGCGCATCCTGATCGCGACCGATGGTTCCGAGCTGGCCATGAAGGGCCTGCAGAAGGGCCTGGAACTGGCGGCGCAGCTCGGCGCCAAGGTCGACATCGTCACCGTGTCCGAGCCGTGGGCGGTGGGCATGTACGACGCCATGGGCTGGAGCGCCGGCTACGAAGCCAGCCCGAGTACAAGCAGGACCGCGAGGCCGCGGCGCAGAAGATCCTGCAGCCGTCGCTGGACGCCGCGCGCGCCGCCGGCGTGGCCGAGGTGACCGGCCACCACGTACTCGACCGCTATGCCGCCGACGGCATCATCGAGACCGCCGATGCCTGCGGCAGCGACCTGCTGGTGATGACCTCGCATGGCCGCCGCGGCATGACCCGGGTGCTGCTCGGCAGCCAGACCGCCGAAGTGCTGGCGCGCAGCAGGGTGCCGGTGCTGGTGATCCGCTGAGGCAGGCCCTGCGCCTGCCCGGCCCGGGACGTCCCCCGCGGCGTCCCGGTGGCGGCCTGCGGCCGTCGCTTTCCCTTTTTCAGCGTACCCCCTTCATCGCCATCGTTGCCGAAGGGGGCTTTTCTTTGATGGCCGGGGTGATGACCGCGGGGTCGCCGCCGGGCGGCGCCCAGGCCGTGGCGCGGCTGGCTGGCCGCCGTCGCGGCAGCCGCCCCGGCATCACCAGCTGTACAGCTTCCAGTAGACCGGCGATACGCCGTCCTTGTCGTTGTCCATGCGGCCGTCGCCATTGCGGTCGTAGAGGTAGAACGGCGCACCCCGCGCCGGGGTGACCTTGACCATGCGCAGCTGGCTGCCGACGCGGTACTCCTCGATGGTGTCGCCGTTGTCGAGGCTGCGGCGGGAGACATCGGCGCCGGTCACGTCCACCGGCGGCGCATCGGCGTCCCGACCCATGCTGGCGCAACCGGCCAGGGCGAGCAGGGGGATCAGCAGCAGGTGTTTCATGACGGCGGCTCCTCGCATCGGTGTCCGGGTGATTATGCCTGCCTGCGGCGGGCGCGCGCGTCGTCGTGGGCCGGCCGCGTAGAATCGCCGGATGAGCAGATTAGTCCTGATCGACGGGTCCAGTTACCTGTACCGCGCGTTCCACGCGTTGCCGCCGCTGTCCAATGCCGCCGGCGAACCCACCGGCGCGCTGTTCGGCGTGGTCAACATGCTGCGGGCCACGCTGAAGGAAAAGCCCGACTACGTGGCCTTCGTGGTCGACGCCCCCGGCAAGACCTTCCGCGACGACCTGTACGCCGAGTACAAGGCCAACCGCCCGCCGATGCCCGACGACCTGCGCGCGCAGGTGCAGCCGATGTGCGACATCGTGCACGCGCTGGGCATCGACATCCTGCGCGTGCCCGGGGTGGAGGCCGACGACGTGATCGGCACCCTGGCCCTGGCCGGTGCCGCCGACGGGCTGGAGGTGACCATCTCCACCGGCGACAAGGACTTCGCCCAGCTGGTGCGCCCGGGGGTGATCCTGGTCAACACCATGACCGGCAGCCGTACCGATTCCGATGCCGCGGTGATGGACAAGTTCGGCGTGCGCGCCGACCAGATCGTCGATTACCTGGCGCTGATGGGCGATGCCGTGGACAACGTGCCCGGCGTGGACAAGTGCGGGCCCAAGACCGCCGCCAAATGGCTGGCCGAGTACAACGACCTGGACGGCGTGATGGCCGCCGCGGCCACCATGAAGGGCAAGATCGGCGAGAACCTGCGCGCCGCGCTGCCGCGGCTGCCGCTCAACCGCGAGCTGGTCACCATCCGTACCGACGTGGCGCTGGAACAGGGCCCGCGCGACCTGCGCCTGCGCGAGCAGCACGTGGACAGCCTGCGCGAGCTGTATGGCCGCTACGGCTTCACCCAGGCGCTGCGCGAGCTGGGCGGCGTCGCCGCGCCGGCCGCCGCCGACGAGGCCAGGGTCAGCCTGCGCGGTACCGCCGCCGGCTTCGCCCGGTCCGCCGAGGCGGCGCCCGCCGTCGCCGCGGACCCGGCGCTGGCCGGCAAGGGCGAGTACGAAACCGTGTTCACCGACGAACAGCTGCGGGCCTGGGTCGAACGCCTGCAGGCCGCCGCCGAATTCGCCTTCGATACCGAAACCGATGCGCTGGATGCCATGCGCGCGCGGCTGGTCGGCGTGAGCCTGGCGGTCGAGCCGGGCACGGGCGCCTACATCCCGGTCGGCCACGACTACCCGGGCGCGCCGGCGCAGCTGCCGCTGGCGCGCGTGCTCGACGCACTGCGGCCGCTGCTCGAGGACCCGGCCAGGCGCAAGCTCGGCCAGCACGGCAAGTACGACATCCACGTGCTGCGCCGCCACGGCGTGGAGGTGCGCGGCTACGCCGACGACACCATGCTGGAGAGCTTCGTGCTCAACTCCACCGCCACCCGCCACGACATGGATTCGCTGGCGCATCGCTACCTGGGCTACACCACCACCAAGTTCGAGGACGTGGCCGGCAAGGGCGCCAGGCAGATCCCGTTCTCGCAGGTCGGCATCGAAGAGGCTGGCCAGTACGCCGCCGAGGATGCCGACATCACCCTGCGCCTGCACCGCGTGCTGGCGCCGCAGCTGGCCGCCGAGCCGGCGCTGGAAAAGGTCTACCGCGAGATCGAGATGCCGCTGGTGCCGGTGCTGGCGCGCATCGAGGCCAACGGCGTGTGCATCGATGCCGCCGAGCTGCGGCGGCAGAGCGCGGACCTGTCGGCGCGCATGCTGGCCGCGCAGCAGAAGGCCACCGAACTGGCCGGGCGCAGCTTCAACCTCGATTCGCCCAAGCAGCTGCAGGCGGTGCTGTTCGACGAGCTGGGCCTGCCGGCGCTGGTGAAGACGCCCAAGGGCCAGCCCAGCACCAACGAGGAGGCGCTGGAAGCCATCGCCGAGCAGCACGAGCTGCCGCGGGTGATCCTGGAGTACCGCGGCCTGGCCAAGCTGCGCAGCACCTACACCGACAAGCTGCCGGAGATGGTCAACCCCGACACCGGCCGCGTGCACACCAGCTACCACCAGTCCGGCGCGGCCACCGGGCGGTTGTCCTCGTCCGATCCCAACCTGCAGAACATCCCGATCCGCACCGACGACGGCCGCCGCATCCGCAGGGCGTTCGTCGCGCCGCCGGGGCGCCGGCTGATGGCCTGCGACTACTCGCAGATCGAGCTGCGCATCATGGCCCACCTGTCCGAAGACCCGGGCCTGATCCGCGCCTTCGAGCAGGGCGTGGACGTGCACCGCGCCACCGCCGCCGAAGTATTCGGGCGCGCGCTGGAGGATGTCACCGCGAACGAGCGCCGCGCCGCCAAGGCGATCAACTTCGGGCTGATGTACGGCATGAGCGCGTTCGGCCTGGCCAAGAACCTGGGCATCGACCGCGGCCAGGCACAGGATTACGTGGCGCTGTACTTCAGCCGTTACCCGGCGGTGCGTGATTTCATGGAGCGCATGCGCGTGCAGGCGCGCGAGCAGGGCTACGTGGAGACCCTGTTCGGCCGCCGCCTGTACCTGAACGACATCCACGCGCGCAACCAGGGCCTGCGCGCCGGCGCCGAGCGCGCGGCGATCAATGCGCCGATGCAGGGTACCGCCGCGGACATCATCAAGCGCGCGATGGTCAGCGTGGATGGCTGGCTCGCCGCGCACCGCGAACGCGCGCAGATGATCCTGCAGGTGCACGACGAACTGGTGTTCGAGGCCGATGCGGACTTCATCGACACGCTGCGCGCGGAGGTGGAATCGCGCATGGCCGCCGCGGCGCAGCTGCGGGTGCCGCTGGTGGTCGATACCGGTGTGGGCGACAACTGGGACCAGGCCCACTAGGCGTGCGGGCGGCGCCACGGCTCACGCCTGTCGCGCCGCCGCTGCCGGGCGCTGGCCACACGCCGCGCTGGCGTCGCGGCTTCACCTGTATTCGTGTTGCCAATGGCATCCAGTGGATTTGGTGATGCCTGCCGCTGCAATTGCGGAATGCAGCACGGATTGTCGATGGATCGACGTGCGAAATGCCACTTCTGGAACGTTGCGTCACGCACGTAATGGGTAATGGCGCACACCTTGTTTTGCGGATGAATCCCTCCTTAATCGTCAGGAAATAAATAGCCGCTCTTCACGAACCATCAATGTGCGCGATGGTCATATAGCCCGTGACAGGTGCAACGCCTGTCGCGGATCTCTCCCATCCCCTGGAGCAGATCTCGGAGCGGGGATTCCTCCCCAAATCGCCGCTCCTCGAGCCCCGTCGACCCCCCCTGGTCGGCGGGGCTTTTTTTTGTGCCGGCCGCGCCCCGCGCAGCCATGTCCAGCGTGCACCGGTGCGGTGGTCTGGGCATCATGGCCGCACAGACAGAAAAGGGGGATGGGCCGATGTCGGACATGTTCGCGCTGGCGATGCCGTGGTGGGAGTTCATCCTGCGCGCGGTGGTGGTCTACGTCGTGGTGCTGGGAATGGTGCGGCTGACCGGCAAGCGCGCGCTGGGGCAGATCACGCCGTTCGACGTGCTGTTGATCGTGCTGCTGGGCAACGCCGTGCAGAACGCGCTGCTCGGCCAGGACACCTCGCTTGCCGGTGGCCTGTTGCTGGCCGCGACGCTGATCACCATCAACTACGCGGTGGGCTGGCTCACCACCCGCAGCCGCCGGGTGGAGCGGCTGGTGGAAGGCGAACCGGTACTGATCGCGCGCGACGGCCGCCTGCTGGATTCGGTGCTGCGCCGCGAACTGATCACCCATGCCGACTTCGACGCGGCGATGCGCCAGCAGGGATGCCGTGGCGTCGATGAGGTCGAACTGGCGCTGCTGGAAACCAATGGCCACATCACCATCGTGCCGCGCCGCCGCGACTGACCCGGCCATGGCCGCGTGCGCCGGCTGGTGCCGGCGCGGGGCCGCGGCCGTTACAGCCAGTCGCGCGGGACCAGGTAGCCGGCCAGCCGCGCCTCGTCGCTGCCGGCTTCGGGCTGGTAGCCGTACTCCCAGCGCACGCGCGGTGGCAGGCTCATCAGGATGCTCTCGCTGCGGCCGCCGCTCTGCAGGCCGAAAAGCGTGCCGCGGTCGTAGACCAGGTTGAATTCCACGTAGCGGCCGCGGCGGTACAGCTGGAACTCGCGTTCGCGCTCGCCATACGCGGTGTCCCTGCGGCGCGCCACGATCGGCAGGTAGGCATCGAGGAAGCCGTCGCCCACGGCGCGCATATAGGCGAAATCGCGCTCGAAATCGCCCTGCAGGTCGTCGAAGAACAGGCCGCCGACGCCACGGGTCTCGTTGCGGTGCTTGAGGAAGAAGTACTCGTCGCACCAGCGCTTGTGCGCGTGGTAGCGCTCGGCGCCGAACGGCGCGCACAGATCATGCGCCACCTGGTGCCAGTGGCGCACGTCCTCGTCGAACGGATAGAACGGGGTCAGGTCGAAGCCGCCGCCGAACCAGGCCGCGACCGCCTTGCCGTCGCGCTCGGCCTGGAAGTAGCGCACGTTGGCGTGGGTGGTGGGCAGGTAGGGATTGAGCGGATGGAACACCAGCGACACGCCGCAGGCGCGCCACGACGCGCCGGCCAGTTCCGGGCGGTGCGCCGAGGCCGACGGTGGCAGGCGCGTGCCGGACACGTCGGAGAAGCCGATGCCGGCCTGCTCGAACACCGCGCCATCGCGCAGGACCCGGGTGCGGCCGCCGCCGCCCAGCAGCGGCGCGGAGCCGCCGGCGTCGGCGCGCTGCCAGCGGTCTTCGACGAAACGGGCCCGGCCGTCGGCGGATTCGATGGCCTGGCAGATGCGGTCCTGCAGGCCGGTGAGGTAGTCGCGTACGCGTTCGAAATCGTCCATGCGCGTACTGTAGCGCAGGCGTTCAGCGGAACAGCGCGCGGACCTCGTCGCGGCACAGCTTGACCACCAGCCAGGCGTGCAGGCCGGCGAACGCCAGCGCGGTGGCGCCGGCGCTGAGCAGCGCGGTCCAGCGGCTGGCCTGCATCTGCGCCATCGCATGGCGGCCGTCGGCCGAGTCGTGGAAGTCCGGTGGCAGCACCGCCTGCATCGCCGTGAACAGGCCGTCGACCAGCGGCAGCATGGCGAAGTTGGCCAGGGCCACCACGACCAGGAGCACGATGAAGCCGATCCGTCCCCATTCGTGGTGGCGCAGCAGCGCCCACGACACCGCGAGCAGGGCCACGGACAGCAGCAGCATCAGCACGCTGAGCGACAGCGCGTGCTGTGCGGCCCAGTGCAGCGCCGCCGGCACCGGCAGGCCCTGCCGCTCGACCCAGCCCAACGGGTCGAGCCGGCCGAGCAGTGCCACCAGCAGCAGCTGCAGCAGGCTCCAGCCGATGGACAGTACCGCCATCGCCAGCGACAGCCGGGCGGTGACGTCGACGAAGCCGGCGGCGGTCTGCGACGTGCGGCGGAGCGGCGGGGGAGTGGATGGGATCACGCGGAGGCGCTGTCGGTTGCGGTGGCGGGCACTATCGCCGGCTTCAGCCGGCTTGCCCAGCCCCCAGCCAGCGCCGCGCCGCCGGCAGTACATGGCGTTCGCTCAACGGCGCCAGCACCACGCCATGCGGCGGGTGCAGCGGAATCCAGGCCAGCTCGGCGATCTCGGCGCGCGCGCGCGGCGTGCCGTCCACCTGCACCAGGAACGATTCGCCCTGCACGCGCCGCCCGGGTTCGTTGACCGCGTCGTCCTCGAAGGTGCCCAGCGCGTGCGCGCCGCCGGCGCGCAGCGCCACGCCCAGTTCCTCGCGCAGTTCGCGCGCCAGCGTGTGCAGCGCCTGTTCGCCGGCCTCGCGCTTGCCGCCGGGCTGGATGAAGGCGCGCGAACCCCGCTTGCGCACCACCAGCACGCGGCCGGCGGGTCCAGGATCACCGCGGTGACGATGCGGATGGGGGAGGTCATCGGCTGGAATCCGCCGCGCGGCGTGGCCTGCCCGCGGCGGTACCCGGTGTCGTGGACGCCGTGGCCCAGGCCACGAGGCGGCGGCGCGCCGGTGCCACCGGAAAGGCGGCGCACCGCGCAGGGGCGGCGCCGGGCCGCCCCTGCCGGGTGCTCACTTCAGCGTTTCCTCGAACAGCTTGAGGATGCGCTTGTACTGGTCCAGCCAGGAATCGGCGCGGGTGTAGCCGTGGCGTTCCAGCGGGTACGGCGCGATCGACCAGTTGTCCTTGTGCAGCTCGATCAGGCGCTGGGTCATGTTGACCGAGTCCTGGAAGAACACGTTGTCGTCCATCATGCCGTGGGCGATCAGCAGGTGGTCCTGCAGGCCTTCGGCGTACTCGATCGGCGAGGACACGCGGTAGGCCTCCGGATCGATGTCCGGGGTGTTGAGGATGTTGCTGGTGTAGCCGTGGTTGTACTGGTGCCAGTCGCCGACCGGGCGCAGCGCGGCGCCGGCCTTGAACGTGCCCGGCGCGCGGTACAGCGCCATGAAGGTCATGAAGCCGCCATAGGAGCCGCCGTAGATGCCGGCGCGGTCGCGGTCGCCCTGCTGGGTCTCCACCAGCCAGTCCAGGCCGTCCAGGTAGTCCTCCAGCTCGGGGTGGCCCATGTTGCGGTAGATCGCGGTGCGCCAGTCGCGGCCGTAGCCCTCGCTGCCGCGGTAGTCCATGTCCAGCACGATGTAGCCCTTCTGCACCAGCAGGTTGTGGAACATCTGCTCGCGGAAGTAGGCGGGGTAGCGCTGGTGCACGTTCTGCAGGTAGCCGGCGCCGTGCACGAACATCACCACCGGGTACTTCCTGCCCGGCTCCTTCTGCGCGGGGCCGTAGTACTTGGCCCAGACCACGCCGGCGCCGTGCTTCGACGGCACCGCCACCAGCTGCGGCTGGATCCACTGCCGCGCCTTGAACTCGGCGCTGCGGGTGTCGGTGAGCACGCGCGCGCTGCCGCCCGCGGCCGGCACCACCGCCAGCTGCGGCGGCAGGTAGGCGCCGGAGTAGCGCACCAGCAGCTGCTGGCCGTCGGGCGAGAGCGAGAAATCCTCCACGCCGTTGAGGTCGGTCAGTTCGCGCACCTGGCCGCTGGCGACGTCGACGCCGCACACCTCGTAGTCGTGCGGTGCCTGCGGGTTGCACAGCACGTAGAAGCCCTTGCCGTCGGCCGAGGGCACCGGCGCCGAGGTCTCCCATTTGCCGCTGGTGAGCGCGCGCGGCCTGTCGCTGCCGGCCTGGGTATACAGGTGCGAGAAGCCCGACTCCTCGGACAGCAGCCACAGCGTGCGGCCGTCGGCCATCCAGCCGAAATCGTTGAAGCCCCAGTTGATCCAGCCCGGGTCGGTGAGCCGGTGGCGGTTCTGCAGGCGGCCGTCGTCGCCGATGCTGACGATCCAGCGGTCCTTGTTGTCGTTGGCGCGCAGCATCACCGCCGCCTGCCTGCCGTCGGCGCTCCAGCGGATGCCGCCGCCCATGAAGTCGCCCATCACCTGCACGCTGCGGTTGCCCTTGAGCGGCTCCTTGCCGGCGGCCTTGCGCAGCGCGGCCAGCGGGTCGCTGCCGATGCCGGGCAGCGCGTCCAGCGCCAGCGGCCGTACCTGGCCGGTGCGGGCGTCGGCCAGCCACAGCGCGTGCGGGGCGAAGCCGTTGCGGCCGACCCGGGTGCGGGTGTCCTCGGTCTCCTCGTAGCCGGATTCGGTGACGTACAGCGGCATCTTGCCGCCGCGGCCGTCCTCGAAGTTCTTCGGCTTGGTCACCACGATCAGGTGGGTGGCATCGGGCGACAGCGCGCTGTCCACGATCTCCACGTCCGCGCCCAGGTAAAGCGGGCCCGGGGCGCGGGTCGGATCGGCCTGGCGCCAGCGCTCGCCCTGCTCGCGCAGCGCTTCGCGCTGGGCGCGGTCGCGGCGCAGGGTCTCCAGCGTGCGCATCTGCTGGTCGCGCAGCACGTCGGCCTTGGGCGCATCGGCGGGGTTCTTCTCGGCCTTGAGCTGGGCGACCACGGCGATGGCGCCGCTGCCCGCGTTCCAGTGGTACCAGGTGTTGCCGACGCTCCAGATCACGCCGCCGTCGGTGGCGAAATCCACGCCCGCGGCGCGCTCGTTGCCACGCGTGAGCTGGGTCAGCGCGCCGCTGCGCAGGTCGCGCACGAACACGTCGCCGTTGCGCACGAAGGCCATGCGCTGGCGCTGGCGGTCATACACGCGGGTGGCCGCGTCCAGCGTGCCGCGCTGGTCGTCGGCAACCTGCTGCGCCGCGCCGCCGTCGACCGCCTGGCGGAAGGTGTCGCGTACCGGGCTGCCCTTGCGCTTGAGCGTGTACTCGACCTGCTGGCCGTTCCACGACCACCAGGCCGATTCCACCGGCGGCCCGATCCAGTCCGGGTCGGCCATCGCCTGCTCGATGGTGATCGGCGTGGGCGCGGCGTGGACACCGCCGGCGGCGGCCAGCAGCAACAGGGACAGGGGCAGGAATCTGGACATCGCGGGCACCGGTGGAGAAAACCGGCAAAGCCTAGCAGCCCGCCCCGCCGCAGGGCTGGGCCACAGGTCATGGACGGGCGCGCAGACCGCGCCCGGGCCCTGCGCGACCGCGCTCCGGCGCGCCCGCGTTTGTGCGGCTTCCGCCAGCGGCTATGCTGGGCGCCGGCCGCGACCTCCGTTGCGCGGCGGTTTTTCCCGAAGGTCGTCCCGCGTGCCCGCTGCCCATCCGATTTCCCGCTGCCTGCATCCCCTCGCCACCGGCGCCCGCGCGCGACCACTGGCGATGGCCGCCGCGACGATCGACCTGGATACGTTCCTCGCGCATGTGCGCGGGGTGGCGGCACTGCTGCCGCCGGGGCGCCACGCGGTCAACCTGTGCGAGGATCGCTACCGTTTCCTGGTCGGTTTCTGCGCCATCGCCCTGCGTGGCCAGGTCAACCTGCTGCCGCCCTCGCGCGCGCCGGCGGTGGTGGACGACGTGCAGCGGCGCCACGAGCAGGCCTGGTGCCTGGGCGACACCGCTCCGGATCCGCTGCCGGCGGGCTGGTTCGCGTTGCCGGAGGTGCTGCCACGGCTGCCGGGCGAGGTTCCGTTGCTGGATGCGGCGCAGCTGGTCGCCATCGGCTTCACCTCGGGCAGCACCGGCGCGCCGGCGGCCAACCCCAAGACCTGGGGCGCGTTCGTCACCAGCACCGCGCAGAACCTGCAGGCGCTGGGCGACCTGTGGGGCGAGCGCATGCCGTCGGTGGTTGCCACGGTGCCGCCGCAGCACATGTACGGCATGGAAATGTCGGTGCTGCTGCCGCTGCTGGCGCCGGCGATGCTGCATGCCGGCCGCCCGTTCTTCCCGCAGGACGTGGCGCAGGCGCTGGCCGAAGTGCCCGCGCCGCGGCTGCTGGTCACCACGCCGGTGCACCTGAAGGCACTGGTCGAATCGGGCGTGGCGCTGCCGCCGCTGGCCGGCATCGTCACCGCCACCGCGCCGCTGCCGCAGCCGCTGGCCGCCGCGGCCGAAGCGCGTTTCGCCACGGAAGTGCGCGAGGTGTTCGGGTCCACCGAGACCTGCATCTTCGCCCGCCGCCGCACCGCCCGTGAACAGGCCTGGACGCTGCTGCCGGGCGTGCGCCTGGAGCCGCGCGAAGACGGCACCCGGGTGCATGCACCGCACCTGGCCGAGCCGGTGCTGCTGGCCGATCTGGTCGAGCCGCTGCCGCACGACCGCTTCCTGCTGCGCGGCCGTCGCGCGGACCTGCTGGAGATCGCCGGCAAGCGCGCGTCGCTGGGCGACCTGACGCGGCGCCTGCAGGCGGTGCCCGGGGTGCGCGACGCGGTGATGGTGCAGCTGGACCCGGAGCCGGGCCAGGCGGTGGGGCGCATCGCGGCGCTGGTGGTGGCACCGGAGCGTGAGGAGGCGGACATCCTGCGCGAACTGCGCGCGGGCATGGACCCGGTGTTCCTGCCGCGGCCGTTGCGCCGGGTGGCGTGTCTGCCGCGCAACGAGACGGGGAAGTTGCCGAGGGATGCGGTGCTGGCCTTGCTGCGCGGCGAGGGCTGACCCAGCCATTGCCGTTGCCGTTGCCGTTGCCGCTGCCGCTGCCGCTGCCGCTGCCGTTGCCGTTGCCGTTGCCGTGATTTTGCCGTTGCTCCCCGCTTTTGACTTCCGTGTCCCCTTCCGAAGCGACGGAGCCGGCGGGAAAAACCCGGAGGGCGACGCGCATGGACGCGCGTCGTTTTTCTACGCGACAGGGATGTCGCGTAGAAAAATCCCGCCGGCGGAGTGGACCCACGGCACGCAGTGCCGTGGGCGCGGAGGCAGGGGCGTGCTTTCTCTTGGTTACTTCTCTTTGCACGAGCAAAGAGAAGTAACTCGCTCCTGCGAAGCAGGGGCGAAAGCTCTGCTTTCAAGCTTTCGCTTCTCGCTTTGCCTCTGGCTCGATCCACCGACTTTTTAGCCACCGCTTTGGTACGGGTGCTCGGATCTTCGCTCTTGGCGATCCAAGGGAAGCCAGAGCAAGGGCAGAAACAGAATCAAAGGCTTTCGCTCCCCTTCGGGGCGCGAGCCACCTTTCTTTGCTCGTGCAAAGAAACGTGGCCCAAAGAAAGCACGCCCTGCCTACGCGC
Source organism: Stenotrophomonas acidaminiphila (assembly GCA_002951995.1). Lineage (NCBI taxonomy): Bacteria > Pseudomonadati > Pseudomonadota > Gammaproteobacteria > Lysobacterales > Lysobacteraceae > Stenotrophomonas > Stenotrophomonas acidaminiphila. The sequence goes on along the minus strand of CP019797.1, from coordinate 3,439,665 downwards.
CCTCCGTGCCTGCGGCACTCCGGGTCCACTCCGCCGACGGGATTTTTCGACACGACATCCCTGTCGTGTCGAAAAACGACGTGCATCCATGCACGTCGCCCCTGCGGGGTCTTGTCCGTCGGCTCCGTCGCTACGGAAGGGGGACCCGGAAGTCAAAAGCCAGGCAAAAGCAAAATCACGGCAACGGCAACGGCAACGGCAACGGCAACGGCAACGGCGGTCAGGCGCCGTGGACCCCGTCGATCTCCACCCGCAGGTCGCGCCGGCACACTTCGGCATGCAGCACGATGTACGCCACCTCCGGCGGCAGATGCCGCGCCAGCGCCTGCCGTATCGCCGGGATCTCCGCCGCGTCGCGCACGTACACCTTCAGCCGGCTGCCCGCGCCGAAATGCGCCGGCAGGGACGGCAGGCGCGCGCGCGCGGTGCCCACCAGCGCATCGAGATTGGCGAACGTCTCCTCCAGCTGCCGCAGCGTGTCCTCGCCGTGCAGGGTGGCGTGGCCGACCACGCTGGCGGTGCCCGACAGCAGCAGCGGCACGCTGCTGCCCGGCGCGGCCAGCATGCCGCGGGCGAAGCTGGGCGACTGCGGGCCGTACTGCCGCGGATAGCGCCAGGCGCTGACCTGGCGCGGGTTCTCCAGCGGCGTGCCCGGCACGCGCGCGGCCAGCCAGTAGACCTGCAGCACGCGCACGCCGTCGAGGCGGCCGATGGCGGTGGCCGCCGGCAGGGTGCCGGGGTCGATGGTGCCGATGCCGCGTGCGCGGCCCACGCAGAACTGGCGGTAGCGCTCGTCGTCGCCCTCGCCCTCGGTGATCGCGTCCAGGTAGTTCCAGATCCGCAGCAGGTGCGGATAGCCCTGCCGGGGCAACGACGACAGCAGCCGTGCATAGGCGTGCGCGCCGGCTTCCAGGATGCCGCCGTGGCGGGCTTCGTCGATCTGCAGCGCGCCGAACATCAGCGCGCCGTCGCTGGCCCAGGCCAGGCCGTCGGCCTCGCGGCCGCTGTGCACCGTGCCGGCGCTGCGCCAGACCTCCAGCCGTGGTTCGCCTTCCGGTTGCAGGCCGACCTGCAGGTAGCGCGGGTCGTCGCTGGCCGGGGCGCCGTCGCCGGCCTGGAAGCCGAACACCGCCAGCACCCGGGGGTCGGCCAGCAGCGCGGGCAGCCGCGCCGGGTCGGCGTAGTCCACCTCCAGCCCGGTCGCGGGCGCGAAGCCGGATACCGCGTTCATCGCGCGCTCCGGCGACCAGGGCGGCCGGCAGCGCGGGCGGGCGGGGGAGCGGAAGCGGGGCAGGGGAGCAGGGACGTCATCGTGCGGGCGGATCGGTGCTGCAGAAACCGCCATGATACCGCGCGTGCGGTGAGGGCCATGGTTGCGCCGCGGGCGGTGATACCGGATCGTTGCGCATCAATCTCTTCATGGAAGTGGCAATGTCGCAACAAACCGAGGCCGAGCGCGAGCTGGCCGAACTGCTGGTCGAGAGCCTGAACCTGGAAGACGTGGACCCTGCGTCGATCGACCCGGAGGCGGCGCTGTTCAACGACGGACTGGGCCTGGATTCGATCGACGCGCTGGAGCTGGCGCTGGCCATCGGCAAGCGCTACGGCTTCCAGCTGCGTTCGGACAACGACGACAACCGCCGCATCTTCGCCTCGCTGCGCGCGCTGTCCGCGCACGTGCAGGCGCACCGCACCACCTGAACGCCATGAACCACGCCGGCCATGCGCCCGGCCCCGGGGCGGCCGCCCACCTGCTGCGGATCGCGTTGCTGCTGTCCTACCCGGTGCTGTCGCACGTGGCCAGCCTGCGCAGCGAGGGCGGCTGGGCGGCGCTGGCGCTGTTCGGGCTGGTGCTGCTGTGCCTGCTCGACGCACTCGGGCGGCGCCGGCCGCTGGCGTGGGCCGCGCTGCTGGCATCGGCGCTGCTGCTGGCCTGGCTGGGCCGCTCGCCGTGGGCGTGGATGCTGCTGCTGGCGCCACCGGTGGTGTTCCCGCTGCTGGTGGCCTGGGGCTTCGCGCGTTCGCTGCGGGCCGGCCGGGTGCCGTTGATCACCCGCATCGTGCAGGCGCTGCACGCGCGCGCCGGGGTGCCGGTCGAGCCACGGCTGCAACGCTATGCGCGGCGCCTGACCGCGGCCTGGGCGCTGCTGCTGGCGCTGCTGGCGGCGATCAACCTGGCGCTGGCGATGAGCGCGGTGCCCGACGGCCTGCTGGCCGCGTTCGGCCACCAGCCGCGCTGGCCGTTGAGCCATGCGCAATGGTCGTGGTGGGCGAACGTCGCCGATTGGGGCCTGATCGGCGGCTTCTTCGTCGCCGAGTACGCGCTGCGCTGCCGGTTGTTCCCGCACCGGCCGTACCGCAGCGCCGGCCAGTTCGTGCGCCAGATGGGGCAGCTGGGCCCGGCGTTCTGGCGCGACCTGCTGCGCTGAACCGGCGGGGCGGCGGGTATCCTGTGGCCCCCGCCGCCGCCCGCCCCGCCATGCAGTTCAGCATCCATCCCGACCATCCCTGCCTGCCCGGCCATTTCCCGGGGCGGCCGCTGGTGCCGGGCGTGGTGGTGCTGGAACAGGTCCTGCGCGCGGCCGAGGCCGCGGCCGGGGAACCGCTGGGCGCGCTGCGCCTGCCGCAGGTGAAGTTCATGGCGCCGTTGTTGCCCGGGCAGGTCGCGCGGATCGAACTGGACGGCGCAGCGCCGCACTGGAAGTTCCGGGTGTGGCGTGGCGACGCGCTGCTTGCGCGCGGCGAACTGGTGGCCGGCGACGGACCGGCGGCATGAGCGATGCCGACTGGAAGCGCCGTCCCGAGGGCGGTGGCCGCGCCGCGGTCCGCCTGATCGCGGCCATCGCCCGCCACGGCGGGCGTGGCATCGCCCGGCTCTGCCTGTACCCGATCACCGGCTACTTCCTGCTGGTACGCGCCAGCGAGCGCCGCGCCTCGCGCGCCTACCTCGGCCGCGTGCTGGGCCGCCGCGCCCGGCTGCGCGACGTGGCGCGCCATATCCACACTTTCGCCGCGACCATCCTCGACCGGGTATTCCTGCTCGGCGGGCGCATGGACCTGTTCGACATCCGCACCGAAGGCACCGGCGAGCTGCTTGCGCAACTGGACGAAGGCCGCGGCGTGCTGTTGTTCGGCTCGCACCTGGGCAGCTTCGACGCGCTGCGCGCGCTGGGCCGGCAGCGGCCGGACCTGAAACTGCGCGTGCTGCTGGACCGCGGCCACAATGCCGCCATCACCGAACTGCTGGCCGAGCTCGACCCCGGCCTGGCCGCGGGCATCATCGATGCCGGGCAGGGCGGGCCGGCGGTGGTGCTTGCAATCCAGCAGGCACTGCAGGAAGGGGCCATGGTGGCGCTGCTGGTGGACCGCGCGCGGCCGGGCGAAACCGCGCTGGCCGCGCCGCTGCTGGGCGCGCCGGCACCGTTCCCGACCGCGCCGTGGCTGATCGCCAGCGTACTCAGGGCGCCGGTGATGCTGGCCTTCGGCCTGTACCGCGGCGGCAACCGCTACGATCTGCTGTTCGAGCCGTTCGCCACGGCGGTCGACGTACCCCGCGCGCAGCGGGCCGAGGCGCTGTCGGCGCTGGTTCACCGTTATGCCGGCAGGCTCGAACACCACCTGCGCGGCGCCCCCTGGAACTGGTTCAACTTCTATGATTTCTGGCATTCCCAAGCCTCACTCCCCGCGCCGCTGGATGGTGGCGGTGCTCCTGGCCGCGTGCAGCAGCGCGCCGGCGCTGGCGGCCGACGTTGATGCCGGCTGGATCCTGCGCCGGCTGGCGCAACCGGCGCCCAGCCAGACCGGCTTCGTGGAACTGCGCGGTTCGGCGCTGCTGAAGGAGCCGCTGCGGGTGGAAGGCCAGTACCGCCGCCCGGACCCGGCCACGCTGGTACGCGAAGTGCGCGTGCCCTACGCCGAAACCACCACCATCGCCGACGGCAAGGTCAGCATCGCCCGTGCCGGCAAGCCGCCGCGGGTGTTTTCGCTGCAGCGGGTGCCCGAGCTGTCGGACCTGCAGGCCAGCTTCGGTGCGCTGCTGTCCGGCGATCTGGCCGCGCTGGAGCGGGCCTATCGCCTGCAGGCATCGGGTACCGCGCAGCGCTGGCAACTGGTGCTCACGCCCAGGGCACCGGCGCTGGCGGCGCGGGTACGCGCGGTGACGCTGCGTGGGCGCGAGGGCGAGCTGCGCTGCATCGAAACGCAACCGGCACGGGGCGAACTGCAGCGCACCCTGCTGGGCGCCGCGGCCACGGCCGCCGATCGCGTGCGCCAGGCCGATGCGCTGGCCACGCTGTGCCATGACGGCGCGCACGACGGCGCTGCCGCGGCCGGCCTGGACGGGAGCCGGCGTTGAAGCTGACCCCGCGCCTGCGCATCGGCCTGGCGATCACATGGATGCTGCTGCTGGGCCTGCTCACCGCCTGGCTGAGCGGGCGCATGCAGGTCAGCGGCGACCTGCGCAAGTTCATGCCCGATGCGCGCACCCCGGCGCAGAAGCTGCTGCTCGACGAACTGGGCGAAGGCCCGGGCGCGCGGCTGCTGCTGCTGGCGCTGTCCGGTGCCGCGCCGGAGCAGCTGGCCGGGCAGTCGCGGCAACTGCAGCAGGCGCTGGCGGAAGACCCGCAGTTCGAGCTGGTCGCCAATGGCGGACAGGCCGGGCTGGAGGCCTTCCCCGAGCGGCTGCTGCCCTATCGCTACCTGATCGACGCGTTGCCCGCCGATGCGTTCAGCGCCGATCGCCTGGGCGAGGAACTGCAGGCGCGGCTGCAGGACCTGGGCTCGCCGGCGGGGGCGCTGGTCGAGCCGCTGCTGCCGTCCGATCCCACGTTGCAGGTGCTGCGCGTGGCCGAGGCGCTGCAGCCGGCCAACGCACCGCAGCGCATCGACGAGGTCTGGTTCGACCGCAGCGGCCGCCAGGCGCTGCTGCTGGTGCAGACGCGCGCGGCCGGGTTCGACCCCGGCGCGCAGCAGCAGGCGGTGGACACCATCACGGCCGCGTTCGCGGGCATCGCCGGCGACAGCGGCAGCCGCCTGGAGATGAGTGGGCCGGGCGCGTTCTCGGTGAAGATCGGCAACCGCACCGCGCGCGAGGCCGGCACCATCGGCACCATCGACACGCTCGGCATGATCCTGCTGCTGTGGATCGCCTACCGCAGCTGGAAGATGCCGATCCTGGGCTTCCTGCCGCTGGCCAGCGCCGGCCTGGCCGGGCTGTCGGCGGTGGCGCTGGTCTTCGACGGCGTGCACGGCATCACCATCGCCTTCGGCTTCACCCTGATCGGCGTGGTGCAGGACTACCCGATCCATTTCTTCAGCCACCAGCGCCCGGGCCGCTCGCCATGGGACAACGTGCGCGCGCTGTGGCCGACCCTGGGCACCGGCGTGGTCGCCACCTGCATCGCCTATCTCACCTTCCTGTTCTCCGGGGTCGACGGGTTGAAGCAGTTGTCGGTGTTCACCATCACCGCGCTGGCCACCGCGGCGCTGGCCACCCGTTACCTGCTGCCGGCGCTGGTCGACCCGGCGACCCGCGATTTCGCCGATTCGGCAGCCCTGGCGCGGCTGTGGCGCCACACCCGGCGGCTGCCGCGCCCGCGCCGTTCGCTGGCGCTGCTCGCGGTGGCGGCGCTGGGGGTGCTGGTGTGGGCGCCGGGGCCATTCTGGCAGAACGACCTGGGCAAGCTGACCCCGGTGGATCCGGCCGACCTGCAGCGCGATGCGCAGCTGCGCGGCGAACTCGGCGCGCCCGACGTGCGCTACGTGATCACCGTGCGCGGCGCCGACGCGCAGGCGGCGCTGGCCGCCAGCGAAGGCCTGCGGCCGGTGCTGCAGCAGCTGGTCGCCGATGGCGCGCTGGACCGCTACGACATGGCCGCGCGCTACCTGCCCAGCGCCGCGCTGCAGCGCCAGCGCCAGCAGTTGTTGCCGGACGAAGCCACGCTGCGCGGCGCACTGGCCACCGCGGTGGCCGGGACCCCGTTCCGCGACGACGCGTTCGAGCCGTTCATCGCCGATGTGCAGCGCGCCCGCAGCGCGCCCGCGCTGCAGCCGCAGGACCTGCACGGCACGCCGCTGGCCAGCGCGGTCGATGGCCTGCTGCTGCAGGGCAAGGGCCACGCGACCGCGCTGGTGTCGCTGAGCGGACTGCACGACGTGGCCGCGGTCGCCACCAGCGCGCGCCTGCACGGCGCCGAACTGCTGGACCTGAAGCATGCCTCCGAATCGCTGGTGGCCGAATACCGCGGCCGCGTGCTGATGGCGCTGGCGGTGGCGGTACTGCTGTTGTCGGCCACGGTGTGGGCGGCGCTGCGCTCGCCACGCCGCGCGCTGCGGGTGCTGCTGCCGATGCTGCTGACCACGCTGGTGGTGCTGGCGCTGCTGCGCGCCAGCGGCGTCGAACTGAACCTGTTCCACCTGATCGGGCTGATCCTCGCCGCCGGCCTGGGCCTGGACTACGGCCTGTTCTTCGAGCATGCCGGCGACAGCCACGCCGACCAGCTGCGCACCCTGCATGGCCTGCTGGTGTGCAGCGCGATGACGCTGCTGGTGTTCAGCCTGCTCGGGCTGTCCTCGATCCCGGTGCTGCGCGCGATCGGCAGCACCGTGGCGCTGGGCGTGGTGTGCAATTTCGTGCTGGCGCTGCTGGTCTCGCGCCACCCCTGGCAGGAGGCCGCCGATGCTGCGGCGTGAGGACATCCTGCCGCTGGTGCCGCACCAGGGCGACATGTGCCTGTGGGACGAAGTGCTGGCGTGGAGCGCCAGCGACATCGTCCTGCGCGCGCACAACCACCGCGATCCGGCGCACCCGCTGCGCAGCGACGGCCGGCTGCGCGCGGTCCACCTGTGCGAGTACGGCGCGCAGGCGATGGCGGTGCACGGCGGCCTGCGCGCGCGCCAGCGCGGCGGCGCGGTGCTGCCCGGCGTGCTGGTGGCGCTGCGCGACGTGCGGCTGCATGTCGCGCGCATCGACGATCTCGATGGCGCCATCGAGGCGACCGCGCAGGTCCTGGCCGAGACCGGGGCCAGCCAGCAGTACGCGTTCCGGATCAGCCACGGCGGGCGGCTGCTGGCCGAAGGACGCGCGGCGGTGATGCTGCAACCCGGACAATGAGCGCAACGACATGCAGGAAGAGACCGCGATGAATACGAAGCGACGCGCGCTGGTGACCGGTGGCAGCGGCGACCTGGGCGGGGCGGTCTGCCGGCGCCTGGCCGCGGCCGGCGCGCATGTGATCGTGCATGCCAACGGCAACCTGGCGCGCGCGCAGGCGGTGGCCGCGGAGATCGCCGCCGCCGGCGGCAGCGCGCAGCCGGTGGCGTTCGACGTGGCCGACGGCGAGGCCACCGCGGCGGCGCTGGAAGGCCTGCTGGCCGACGGCCCGATCCAGATCGTGGTCAACAACGCCGGGGTGCACGACGACGCGCCGATGGCCGGCATGGACGCGGCGCGCTGGCGGCGGGTGATCGACGTGTCGCTGCATGGCTTCTTCCACGTCACCCAGCCGCTGCTGCTGCCGATGGCGCGCACGCGCTGGGGCCGCATCGTCAGCGTCTCGTCGGTGGCGGCGGTGCTCGGCAACCGCGGCCAGACCAACTACGCCGCGGCCAAGGCGGCGTTGCACGGGGCCTCGAAGTCGCTGGCGCGGGAAATGGCCAGCCGCGGCATCAGCGTCAACGTCGTCGCCCCGGGGGTGATCGAAGGGCGGATGGCCGGCGATGCGTTTCCGCCGGAGCTGATCCGGCAGACCGTACCGGCCGCGCGCGCGGGCCGCCCGGAGGAAGTGGCGGCACTGGTGGCGTTCCTGTGCAGCGACGACGCCGGTTACATCAACGGCCAGGTGATCGGCATCAACGGCGGCATGGGCTGAGCCGCGCGCAGGTGCAGCCGCTGGACCGGCTTCACCGCGGCTGCGCTTACCCGCCCGCGCCGTCGTCGATCAGTGGCGGGTTGGCGCGGATGCGGCGGTGGACCCTGCGCACGTCGCCATGGCGCAGCGCCAGCCGCACGATGTGCACGGTGATCCGGGTCAGGTCGCGCAGCGGGCGGAAGTGGCTGGGGCGGAAGCACTCGTCGCGGTCGGCGCTGCGGTAGCGCGATTCGATCGGCACCGACACGCAGCGCGTGCCGAGCTGCCGCGCCGCCGAGATCAGCACCTGCGCCTCGAACACGAAATCCTCGCCGGGAATGTCGCGCATGGCGATCACCGCGGCCGGGTAGAAGCGTTGGCCGCTCTGGCTGTCGGCCACCTGGTAGTGCGTACCCCAGGCCACGCCCCAGTCGCCGAACTCGTTGGCCAGGCGCCGCAGCAGCGGCTGCGAGGCGCGCTTGCGCAGCCGCGCGCCGATGACGATGCAGCCGGGGTGGCGGTTGGCGCAGGCCAGCAGCCGCGGCAGGTCGGCGGCCGCGTGCTGGCCGTCGCCGTCCATGGTCAGCACCCCGCGCAGGCCGCGCCGCACGGCTTCGGCGAAGCCGCTGCGCAGCGCCTGGCCCTTGCCGCTGCGCCGCGCATGGCGCAGCACGGTGACCGGCAGGTCGGCGATGCAGTCCACGGTCCCGTCGTCGGAGCCGTCGTCGACCACGATCACGTGCGGGCAGAACGCAAGCGCGCCGCTCACGACCTCGCGGATGCGCAGCGCTTCGTTCAGGGCGGGGATCACCACCGCCACGTCGTCCGGACCCAGCATGCGTTGCTCAGCCATGGCCGATCGCGACCTGCAGCCATTGCTCCGGCCCGGCCGGCAGCAGCACCTGGGGGCGCTCCAGCGCCAGCGCTTCGAGCAGCGGCAGCGCCGGCTGCATCGCGTTGCCGGCCAGCAGCCGCGTCAACGGCCCGGGCGCGTCGGCACTGCCGTCGCCGCTGCCGGTGGCCATCGCCACGCGCAGCGTCGGCAGCCCGGCGCAGGGGCTGTTCGACAGCACCAGGGCGACGCCCAGCAGGCCCTCGCTGGGGGCCATTTCGCCGAGCGGGCCACAGGCCGGGCCGTCGTAGGCGACCAGCAGCACCGCCTCGCTGCCGGCGGCCAGCTGCGCCATCGCTTCGATCAGGCCCTGCGCGAAACTGCCGCGGCCGGCGCTGATCGCGGTGGCCGGCACATGCGCGCCGGTGCCGATCGTCCAGTAGCCGGCGGCGGCGTTGTGCACCGAGTTGTGGAAGCGGGTGGGCGACACCGCGCGCGGGTCGCTGGCCAGCGTGGTGCACATGTAGTCGCTGATCGACATTTCGCCATGGGTGGACGCGAACACCGACGGCAGCGTCGCTGCCTCGCGCCCGGCCGCCTCGCAGGCGGCGAGCGCGGCTTCCAGCGCCACCGCCACCGTGGCCGGCGCGCGGCGGCGCTCGTTGGCGGCCAGCAGCAGCGGGGCCGGGCGTGCCGGCACCTGCGCCGGATGCACGCCGCCCCGCGCCCAGGCGCACGCCGCGTCCCAGTCGGGCAGCCCGCTGCCCCAGAATCCGATGCCTTCGACGACCGCCTCGCGCATGCGCCTCATCCCACCTTGCTGAATACCAGCGAGCAGTTGTTGCCGCCGAAGCCGAAAGAGTTGTTCATCGCGTGGCGGATATCCGCCCGCGCATTGTCGAACCGGATCTGCGGTCCGCAGGCCGGGTCGGGAACCGTGCTGTTGAGCGTGCCCGGCAGTAGCCCGTCGGACAAGGCCAGCAGCGCGAACACCGACTCGACGATGCCGGCCGCGCCCAGGGTGTGGCCGGTCCAGCCCTTGGTCGAGCTGGCGTGCAGCGACGGCGGGAACAGCGCCGCCACCGCGGCGGCCTCGATGCCGTCGTTGGCCGGGGTCGAGGTGCCGTGCAGGTTGAGGTAGCCCAGCTGCGCGGGCTCGAGCCCGGCGCTGTGCAGCGCCTGGCGCATCGCCAGGCGCGCGCCCAGCCCCTGCGGATGCGGCGCCGACATGTGGTGGGCGTCGCTGGATTCGCCGTAGCCGCCCAGCTGCAGCGCGGTCTCCGGGCCGGCGCCGGCGCGTTCCAGCACCGCATAGCCGCCGGCCTCGCCCAGCGACAGCCCGCTGCGGCGCGCGTCGAACGGCTGGCAGGGCGCCGTGGCGACCAGCTGCAGCGAATGGAAACCGAACAGCACGCTGCCGCACAGGGTATCGACGCCGCCGACCAGGGCGGCATCGGCGAAACCGGCATGGATCAGCCGCGCGGCCTGCGCGAACACCTTGGCGCTCGACGAACAGGCGGTGGCCACGGTCACGCACGGGCCGCCGAGCCCGGTGGCGGCGCGGACGAAGTCGCCGAGCGCGTGCGGGGTGTGGATGCGCGGGCGCTGCAGCTCCGGCGGGAAATGCGCCACGCCCGCTTCATCGGTGTGCAGCCGCGCATATGCCGCTTCGGTGGCGCCGATGGCCGAGGTGGAGGTGCCCATCACCACCGCCACGCGGTGCGCGCCGTGGCGGGCGACAACCGCGGCCACCGCGTCGAGCAGGCCGTCCTGCTGCAGCGCCAGCCATGCCAGCGCGTTGTTGCGGCAGTCGAAGCCGGCCAGCGCCGGCGGCAGCGCCACGTCCTCCACGCCGTCGACGCGGCCGATCCAGCAGTCCAGCGGGTCGTTGCCGAAGTCGTTGCGGCGCAGGCCACTGCGGCCTTGCGCCAGCGCCTGGCGCTGCGCATCCAGTCCTGCGCCCAGCGCGGTGGTGGCGCTGTGCGCGAGGATGTTCAGCGGGAGCAGGCGCGGTGGCATTGCGGCGGTCACGCGGTCTTCCGGACATGGGGCGGGGCGCGAGTATATCGGGGTGCCCGTCCACCGTACGGCGTCCCGGCAGGGTGATGGCGTACGCATTTCTTGATGAAAATGAATGAAGCTCCGGCAAAGCCGCGGACGGCTGCGTACGGCAATGCCTTTCACCGGCGTCGGGTTTCCGACACAATCTCCCGCATTCCCAAGCAGGGCAACGCCCGCGGGCATGCAAGCCTACGTCTACAAAAGCCAACGCAAGCCGGACACCTACGTCTACCTTGCCAAGCGCGACGACTTCGACGCGATCCCGGCCACGCTCGGCGCCACCCTGGCACCGTTCGCGTTCGTGCTGGAAGTCGCGCTGACCCCGGAACGGCGGCTGGCCCAGGCCGACGCCGCGCTCGTGCGCGCCAACCTGGCCACGCACGGCTTCCACCTGCAGCTGCCGCCGCAGCCCCTGGCGCCGGTGAAGATCGCCCGCATCGACGGCCGCGATGACTGACGCCCGCCGCAGCCGTGCCCTCGGCGCGCTGGCGCTCGGCGGGTTGCTCGCACTCGCCACCGCGCTCGGTGGCCTGCCGGCCGCCGTGTGCGGCCTGCTGGCGCAGCCGGCGTTCGCGCTGGCGGTGTCGTGGTGGCGGCGCACGCGCGCCACCGCGCCGCTGGCCGCGCTGCCGCGGCACGACCTGCCGGGGCTGCTTGTGGTCTGGGCCGCGGGCACCGGGCTGCTGGCGCTGCTGGTGTCCTGGCCATTGGCGGCGCTGCACGACAGCGGCAGCCTGCAGGCGGTGCTGGCACTGTGCGTGGCGCTGAGCATCGCGGTGGCGGCGCTGTGGCGCACCTGGCCGCTGTGGCAGGCGCTGGAGCGCGAAGGCGGCACCCTGCGCGCGCAGGCCCAGGCGTTGTCCGCGCGCGCCATGGATTCCTGGCACGGCATCGGCGCGGCGCTGCTGCTGTGCCTGCTGTGCGCGGCGGTGGTGGCGCCGGCCTGGCCGGGTCTGCTCGGCGATGGCCTGCGCTGGCCGCTGGCCATCGCCACCGCGCTCCTTTCGCCGTTGCTGCACGCTGCGCTGCAGGCGTTGCCCGCCGCGCCAGCGGCCGCGCCGGCGACGGCGGCGCCGGCGTTCGATCCGTTCGCCGAGGCCCTGGCCGAACCGGCGCCGCTGGAGCCGATGGCGCAGCACGAATGGGTGCCGCAGCTGTACGAGGCCGCGCGTGCCGGGCGCGTGGACCGCGCCCTGCAGCTGCTCGACGCCGGCGCCGATCCGCATGCGCCGCCGCCGGCTGATTCGCGCGACCAGCGCAGCCTGGTGGTGCTGGCCGCGGTGCTGCCCGACCTGCGCCTGCTTCGCGCGCTGATCGGCCGCGGCGTGGACGTGAACCTGGCCCATCGCGGCATGACCCCGCTGCTGGCGGCCACCCGCGACAGCTGGCACGGGCGTCCCGAGGCGGTGATGACCCTGCTGGCCAACGGCGCCGATCCGCGCGCCACCGACGCCGACGGCAACACCCCGCTGCATCATGCCGCGCGCAGTTCCGACCCCGGCGTGGCTGCACTGCTGCGCGATGCCGCGGCCGAAATCGACGCGCTCAACCACGACGGCCACAGTCCGCTGGCGGTGGCCTGCCAGGCCGGCAACTGGCGGCTGGCGCGGTTCCTGCTCGAGCGCGGCGCCAAGGTGGAGCCCGCCGACGGCGTGCCGGTCCTCATTCCCGCCGCGGCCACCGAAGACGACGACGCCGCCGGCGTGCAGCTGCTGCTCAAGCACAAGGCACGGCTGGACGCGCGCGACCGCCGCCGCCGCAGCGCCCTGCACGAGGCCGCCGCGGCCGGCCATGGCGACATCGTCGATGCGCTGCTCGCGGCCGGCGCCAATGTCGAACCGCGCGATGCCGCCGGCCGTACGCCGTGGCTGGACGCTGCCGCGCATGGCCATGCCGGCGTGCTCGAGCGCCTGCTCGCGCACAAGCCCGATGTCACCGCGGTCGATGGCGAGGGCTGCAACGCGGTGCTGCTGGCCTGCCGCGCGGAGAACGTGACTGCGGCGCTGGTGCGGCGCCTGTTGGACCTGGGCATCGCCGCCGATGCGGTCGCTGCCGACGGCCGCCGCGCCATCGACCACGCGGCCGCGGCCGGGCGCTGGAGCATCGTCTCGCTGCTGGACCCGGCCTATCCGCTGCCCGCCGCGGTCAGCGACGCGCTGGCCGGCACCGACGCCGGCGATGGCGCCGCCGCGGCGCCGCCGCTCAACGACCGCCCGCCGCTGGCCCTGCTGCGCGAGGCGCTGGCCTTCGGCAACACCGAGGGCATGGCGCCGCTGGCGCGGCTGTGTTCGGCGCGCGAGCTGGGCACCCTGCTGCACGCCGTGGAACTGGCGCTGCAGCCGCGCGTGGTCGACTGGCTGCTGGCCCACGGTGCCGATGCCGAAGTGCTCGACGCCTGCGGCGACACGCCGATGTTCGCGTTGCTGGCGCGCGGGGTGGATGCCATCCCGACGCTGCAGGTGCTGCTGCGGCATGGCGTTTCGCCCGCCGGGCGCGGCGGGCTGGGGCGCCTGCTGGCCGCCTGCGTGCAGCACGACCAGGGCTCGCGCGGTACCGAACAGTTCGTACTGGAGCTGCTGGAGCGCGGCGCCGATCCGTTCGGCGGTTCGCCTGCCGGCGATCCGCCGCTGGCGCTGGCGGTACGCCTGGGCTGGTTGAAGGTACAGCACTGGCTGCTGGTGCACGGCGCCGACCGCGAAGCGCGCGACAGCCACGGCATGACCGCACTGCACCTGGCCACCGCGCTGGCACGCGAGGCGTCGCTGAAGCAGCTGGTGATGCAGGGCGCCTCGCCGGACGCGCGCGCCGCAGACGGGCAGACGCCGCTCGGCGTGGCCCTGTCCAGCGGTCGCCGCGACCTGGCCGACTGGCTGGACTGGCGTGGCTGGCCGCTGCCGCTGCGGCCGCTGCGCGAAGCCGACGTGCCGGCCGCGGCGATGGCCGGCGATGCCGACGCCGTGCGCCGGCTGATCGAACTGGGCCTGCCGGTGGATGCGGTCGATGCGCAGGGCTGCACCGGCCTGCTGCGCGCGGCCGGTGGCGGCCACGTCGCCACCGTGGACCTGCTGCTGGCGCGCGGCGCCGATCCGCAGCATGCGGCCGCCAGCGGCGCCACGCCGCTGTCGGCGGCGGTGAGCATGCGCCAGGCGGCCATCGTCACCGCCCTGCTCGACGCCGGCGCGCGCATCGACCACCGCCTGCCGGGCGGCGTCACCGTGCTGATGCTGGCTGCCGCGCTCGGCTTGCCCGACATCGCCGCCAAACTGCTGACCGCAGGCGCCGACGTGCACGCCGGCGATGACCAGCAGCTGGCGCCGCTGCACTGCGCCGCGCTCTACGGGTTCACCGCGCGCGACCGCACCCGGCTGCTGGCGCTGCTCGACACCCTGCTGCTGGCCGGCGCCGAGCCGGACCAGGCTTCTGCCGGTACGGTCACCCCGCTGCTGCTGCTGCTGGGCGCGCGCGCCGAGCCGGGCACTGCCTGTGACGAGCAGGTGGTGCTGGCCGCGGTCGAGCGCCTGCTCGATGAAGAAGTGGCGCTGGACGTGCGCGATCCGCGCGGCTTCGGCCCGCTGCACCTGGCCGCGCTGCATGGCCTGCCGTTGCTGGTGCAGCGCCTGCTGCGCGCCGGCGCCGACCCCGACCTGCGCGATGCGCTGGGCCGCAGCCCGCGCGAGATCGCGGTCATGCGCGGCTTCATCGACGTGGCCGGCGAGTTCGAACCGGCGGTGCCGGGGTGTCGTCGATGGCCCGGTTCCTGCGCGACCGCGGCTGAGCGCGGCCCGCCCGCGACCCTGGCGGCCGCTGCCGCTGTCGCAGGCCGCCGCGCCACGGTTTCAGTCGCCGCTGCCGCGGCGCGCGGGCCTCATTCGCGGTTCGTCGGCGGCCGCTCCGGCGTCCCGTCGTCCTTGCCGTCGCCGGCATCGGCCTCGAACAGCTGCATCAGGTCGGCGCGCGCATCGCGCGAGGTCTGCATCACCGCCGCCTCGTCGTCGTAGACCAGGTGCTGGGCCTTGAGCAGCTTCTCGTCATGCTCGCGGAAACGGCGCACGTGCTCGCGCGCGGTGTTCTCGGCGATGCCCAGCGCGGTGAGCACCCGTTCGCTGATCTCCAGGCTCGACCCGAACACTTCGCGGAACGGCTCGGCCGACATGTCCATCAGCTTCCAGGCGTGCTGGCGGTTGCGCGCGCGCGCCAGCACCTTGGCCTGCGGGTACAGCCGCCGCACCAGGCGCACCGCGCGCAGGTTGGTGTCGGGGTCGTCCATGGCCATCACGAACACCCGGATCTGGTCGCCGCCGGCCGCGCGCAGCAGGTCGGGCCGGGTGGGATCGCCGTAATACAGATGGTTGCCGAAGCGGCGCAGGTCTTCCACCGTACCCGGGTCGGCTTCCAGCGCGACGAACGGGATGCGCTGCGCGGTGAGCAGCCGCGCGACGATCTGGCCGAAGCGGCCCATGCCCGCGATCAGCACCTGCGGGTGCTGCGCCTGGGCCTCGTTCAGGTTGTCCGGCGCGCGTTCCGGGCCCCGGTTCGGGGCGCGCGGCCGCACCAGCTGCTTGAGCCCGATCATCAGCAGCGGGGTCAACGCCATCGACAGGCTGACGATGGCGACCAGGCGGTCATGGTTGATGCGCCCCAGCAGGTTGACGCGCTCGGCCTCGTTGAACACGACGAAGGCGAACTCGCCGCCCAGCCACAGCACGCTGCCCAGCATCAGCGCGCTGCGCAGCGGCATCCGCGCGGCCAGGCCGATCAGCACCAGCAGCCCGAATTTCACCGCCAGCAGCACGCCGACGCCGATCGCGATCACGGTCGGCTCGGCGGCGATCCGCGCCAGGTCGATGCTCATGCCCACGGCGATGAAGAACAGCCCCAGCAGCAGGCCCTTGAACGGCTCGATCTGCGACTCGATCTCGTGGCGGAACTCGGAGTCGGCCAGCAGCACGCCGGCCAGGAACGCGCCCAGGCTCGGGCTCAGCCCGGCCTTCTGCATCAGCCATGCGGTGCCCAGCACCACCAGCAGCGCGCTGGCGGTGAACACCTCGGGCATGCGCGTGCGCGCGACCATGCCGAACAGGTGGCGCAGCACCGGCCGGCCCAGCAGGATCACCACGGCCAGCGCGCCGACCGCGGTGGCCACGTTCTGCCAGGTCAGGGTCTCGTTGCGGATCCCGCCCAGCAGCGGAATCGCCGCCAGCAGCGGGATCGCGACCAGGTCCTGGAACAGCAGGATGGCGAAGCCCAGCCGCCCGTAGTCGGTGTTCAGGGCCTTGTGCTCGGACAGCAGCTGCAGGCCGATCGCGGTGGAGGACAGCGCCAGCGCGGTGCCGATCACCAGCGCGCTCTTCCACTGGAAGTGGTACAGCAGCAACAGCCCGCCGAGCACCCCGGCGGTGACCAGCACCTGCAGCGCGCCGCCGCCGAACACCGTGCGCCGCATCACCATCAGCCGCGACGGCGAAAGCTCCAGCCCGATCACGAACAGCAGCATCACCACGCCGATCTCGGCGGCGTTGAGGATGCGGTCGGCGTCGTGCACGAACGCCAGCACGTGCGGGCCCAGCACCACGCCGGCGGCCAGATAGCCCAGCACCGCGCCCAGCCCGAAGCGCTTGAACACCGGCACGGCGATCACCGCCGCCAACAGCAGCACCAGGGCCAGTTCCAGACCGCCGCCATGCATCGGGATCACGCTCGGAGAATAGAGAAGGGGAAAGGCGGAGCGGCGGCCGGGGCGGGCGCATGCCGATGCCTGTACGAAAGAGTACCGCGCGCCTGCGGCCTTGGAAAATTTCACGGCACGCCGCTTGACCGCGTCGCGCGCCGGTCGCAGACTCGCGCAGCCGCCGGCCCCTGCCGTCGCGGCGACCCTTCGGAGTCCCACCCATGCCCAGCGACAGTACAAGTCGATCTCGTCCGACGTCGGTGACGGCCAACGCCTGAGTGGGTGTTTCGCCGCTGCCGGCGTTGCGCCCGCAACCCAGCAGCCGACCCGGTCGGCAAGGCGAAACACGATGAACCAGAAGCAACTCCTGCGTCCGGCAGCGGACGCCAGCGCCCTGGGCG
Organism: Stenotrophomonas acidaminiphila; assembly: GCA_002951995.1. Classification (NCBI taxonomy): domain Bacteria; kingdom Pseudomonadati; phylum Pseudomonadota; class Gammaproteobacteria; order Lysobacterales; family Lysobacteraceae; genus Stenotrophomonas; species Stenotrophomonas acidaminiphila. The sequence goes on along the minus strand of CP019797.1, from coordinate 3,422,856 downwards.
CACCCCTGGCCGGGTTCAACACCGCCGACGCGGTGGTCTATCTCAACCAGCTCGAACAGGCCGAAGCCGGCGCGGTGCTGGCGGCATTGCCGTTGCCGCGCGCGGTCAAGCTGCTGGAAGCGCCGGAGCTGCAGCATGCCGGCGAGCTGGTCGCGGCGATGCCGCCGGCCCGGGCCGCCGCGCTGCTGGGGCTGATGGCCGACGACCGCGCCACCGACATCGTCCATGAGCTGGACGAGGACGAGCGCGCGCGGCTGATCCCGCTGCTCGATCCGGCCGCGCGCCGCTCGATCCAGCTGCTGCTCAGCTACCCGCCCAACACCGCCGGCGCACTGATGACCACCGAGTTCGTCAGCGTCCCCGCGGACTGGACCGTGGCGCGCACGCTGCAGCACATCCGCGAGGTCGAGCGCAGCCGCGAGACGGTCTACGCGATCTACGTACTCGACCCGCGCACCGCGCAGCTGCTGCAGGTGGTGACCATGCGCCGGCTGATCACCGGCGCGCCGTCGGACTCGATCCTCGATGTGGCCCAGGTCAACCCGCCGGTGAGCGTCGGCCCGGAGCTGGACCAGGAGGAAGTGGCGCAGCTGATCCGCCGCCACGACCTGTTGGCGATCCCGGTGGTGGACGCGCAGCGGCGCATGCTGGGCATCGTCACCGTGGACGACATCCTCGACGCGCTGATCGACGAATCCACCGAGGACGTGCACAAGTTCGGTGGCGTCGAGGCGCTGGACCGGCCATACATGCAGATCGGGTTCTTCGACATGATCCGCAAGCGCGCCGGCTGGCTGAGCGTGCTGTTCCTGGGCGAAATGCTCACCGCCAGCGCCATGCAGCACTACGAGGACGAACTGGCGCGCGCGGTGGTGCTGACCCTGTTCATCCCGCTGATCATGAGTTCGGGCGGCAACTCGGGTTCGCAGGCGACCTCGCTGCTGATCCGCTCGCTGGCGCTGCATGAGCTGCGCCTGCGCGACTGGTGGAAGGTGGCGCTGCGCGAACTGCCGACCGGCGCGGTGCTCGGCGGCATCCTCGGCCTGCTGGCCATCGCCCGCATCAGCATCTGGCAACTGACCGGCCTGCACGACTACGGCGCGCACTGGAAGCTGCTGGCGCTGACCATCGGCGCGGCGCTGGTGGGCATCGTCACCTTCGGCTCGCTGTCCGGGTCGATGCTGCCGTTCGTGCTCAAGCGGCTGGGCTTCGACCCGGCCAGTGCGTCGGCGCCGTTCGTGGCCACCCTGGTCGACGTCACCGGGCTGGTCATCTACTTCAGCATCGCGGCGATGATCCTCGGCGGAACGCTGCTGTAGCGGGCGAGGGCCGGTTGGCACGCACGCGGCACGTGGCCGGCGTCGGCGCCGCCGGCGCTGCCACGGCAGGCGCGGGGCAGGGCTCCGGTGCCGTCGCCCGGGTGGCGCCAGGCGCTGCCCACCGGCATCACGCGCCGCGGATGGCCGCCCGTGGGGCGCGGTGCGCCAGGCCGGCACGGCCCGGCGTGCCCCGCCGCCAGCCGTCGCGACGGGTGCGCAGGGCACCGTGCCGCTTGATCGTGCTCATGCCGCGGGTACCGCGACGCGTGTACCTTTGAACGCGTTCCCGTTGCCGGCATCGCGATGAGCACCTACCACCTGCAGACCGTGTTCCGTCCCCGTTCCGTGGCCGTGGTCGGCGGCAGCCCGCGCGAGCGCTCGGCCGGGCGCGCGGTGGTGCGCAACCTGCGCGCGGGCGGCTTCGCCGGGCAGATCGGCTGGGTCAACCCGCGCCACGCCGAGATCGACGGCATGCGCACGGTCAAGCGGCTCAAGGACCTGCCGTGGATACCGGACCTGGTGGTGGTGACCACGCCGGCGGCGATGGTGCCGCAGGTGGTGGCCGCCGCCGCCGGGCTGGGGGTGGCCGCGGCCATCATCCTCACCGCCGGGCTCGGCCGCGGCCCCGGCTCGCTGGCCGCGCAGGTGGAAGCGGCGGCGCGGCCGAAGGGCATGCGCATCCTCGGCCCGCACTGCCTGGGGGTGATCGCGCCGCACGCGCGGCTCAACGCCTCCATCGCTGCGCACACCCCGCAGGCCGGCGACCTGGCGCTGATCTCCGAATCCAGCGCGATCGCCGCCGCGCTGGTGGAGTGGGGCGTGGCACGCTCGATCGGGTTCTCGGCGGTGGTGTCGCTGGGCGACGCGCTGGACGTGGATTTCGGCGACCTGCTCGACTACTTCGCCGCCGACTACCGCACCCGCGCGATCCTGCTCTACGTCGACCAGATCAGCGACGCCCGCAAATTCATGTCGGCCGCGCGCGCGGCGGCGCGCGCCAAGCCGGTGGTGGTGGTCAAGTCCGGGCGCCAGCCGCGCAGCGCCGGGGCGCGCGCCGAGACCCACGCGCAGACCCTGGCCGCATCCGATGCGGTGTACGGGGCGGCGTTCAACCGCGCCGGCCTGCTGCGGGTGAACGCGCTCGACGAACTGTTCACCGCCGCCGAGACCCTGGGCCGGCTCGGCACGTTTCCGGGCAACCGGCTGGCGATCCTCAGCAACGGCGGCGGCATCGGCCGGCTGGCGGTGGACCAGCTGCAGGCCCTGGGCGGCACCCTGGCGGCGTTGTCGCCGGCGACCGTGGCGCACCTGGACCAGGCGCTGCCGCAGGGCTGGTCGCGCGACAACCCGGTGGACATCATCGTCGATGCCGGCGGCGACCGTTACGCCGCGGCGGTGGAGGCGCTGCTGGCCGACGAGGCCAACGACGCGCTGCTGGTGGTCAACGTGCCCACCGCGTTCACCTCGTCGGCCGATGCGGCGCAGGCATTGACCCGCACCCTCGGGCTGCGCTCGCGGCAGCTGCGCGACAAGCCGGTGTTCGCGGTGTGGCTGGGCAACGACGAGCAGGCCACCGCCACGCTCAATACCGCGCGGGTGCCCACCTATCCCAGCGAGGCCGAGGCGGTGCGCGGGTTCCAGCACCTGGTGCGTTACCGCCAGGCGCAGGCGGCGCTGATGGAGACGCCGCCCAGCCTGCCGGCCGATTTCGTGGTGGACGTGGCGGCCGCGCGCGCGCTGGTGGAGTCGGCGCTGGCGCGCGGCCAGCAGTGGCTGGACCCGGTGGCCACGCACGCGCTGCTGCAGGCCTATGGCATCCCGTCGCTGGCGGTGATGGTCGCGCGCGACGCGCATGAGGCGATGGAGCTGGCGCAGCCGCTGCTCGAGCGCGGCGCGACCGTGGCGGTCAAGGTGCTGTCGCCGGACATCCCGCACAAGTCCGACGTCGATGGCGTGCGCCTGAACCTGGGCACGCTGCAGGCGGTGCACGTGGCGGCGACCTCGATCCTGCAGCGCGCGCGCGAACTGCGCCCGCAGGCGCGCATCGAGGGCGTGCTGCTGCAGCAGACCCTGGTGCGGCCCAAGGCGCGCGAGCTGATCGCCGGCATCGCCGACGACCCGGTGTTCGGGCCGGTGCTGGTGTTCGGCCGCGGCGGCACCGCGGTGGAAGTGATCGACGACAAGACCCTGGCGCTGCCGCCGCTGGACCTGCGCCTGGCGCACGAGGTGATCGGCCGCACCCGGGTCTCGCGCATCCTCAAGGCCTACGGCGACGTGCCGGCCGCCGACGAACGCGCGGTGGCGCTGGTGCTGGTCAAGCTGGCGCAGCTGGCCGCCGACATCCCCGAGATCCGCGGCCTGGACCTCAACCCGCTGCTGGCCGACCGCGACGGGGTGATGGCGCTGGACGCGCGCATCGCCATCGCCCCGGTGCGGCGCCTGCACAAGGGCCGCGGCCATCCGCGCTTCGCGATCTTCCCGTATCCGACCGAATGGGAGCGCAACATCGAACTGTCCGACGGTGCCCGCGCCTTCGTGCGCCCGGTGCGGCCGGAGGACGACGCGCTGTTCCGCGCGTTCTTCGCCCGCGTCACCGACGACGACCTGCGCCTGCGCTTCTTCCAGTCGGTCAAGCATTTCAGCCACGAGTTCATCGCGCGCCTGACCCAGCTCGACTATGCCCGCTCGATCGCGCTGGTGGCCATCGACCCGAAGAGCGGCGACATGCTCGGCGCGGTGCGCCTGCACGCCGACGCCGACTACGACCGCGGCGAGTACGGCATCCTGATCCGCTCCGACCTCAAGGGCCACGGCATCGGCTGGAAGCTGATGCAGATCATGATCGAATACGCCGGCTGGCAGGGCCTGAACGTGGTCGAGGGCCAGGTGCTGCGCGAGAACAGCACCATGCTGGCGATGTGCCGCACGCTCGGTTTCAAGGTCAAGCCCGATCCCGACGACCCGGCGATCATGAACGTCACCCTGCCGGTGCATTCCACGGGTGACGGTACCGGCTGAGTGCCGGCGGCGCGACAATGGGCGCCATGCACACCACCGCCGCCGGGAATGCTCCCGGGAAGATCCCGCTGCTGTTGCTGCCGGGCCTGCTCAACGACGCCGAGCTGTGGCGCGCGCAGATCGCCGACCTGTCCGGCATCGCCGACTGCATCGTCGGCGACCAGACCCGCGGGACGACCCTACAGGCGGTGGCCGCCGACGTGCTGGCGCAGGCGCCGCCGCGGTTCGCGCTGGCCGGGTTCTCGCTGGGCGGCTTCGTCGCCCAGCAGATCCTGCGCGTCGCCCCGCAGCGGGTCGGGCGGCTGGCGCTGATCGGTACTTCGATCCACGCCGATTCGCCGCAGCGCGCCGCGCAGCGCCGCGCGCAGCAGGCCAGCGTGCGCCTGCCCGGCACCTTCCACGGTTTCGGCGACCGGCTGATGCGCAGCTACATCGACGCCTCGCGCCTGCACGACGAGGCGCTGGTGCGGCGCGTGCGCGACATGACCACGCGCCTGGGCGCGGAGGTGTTCCTGCGGCAGAGCGCACTGGAACGGCGCGATGGCCACGACGTGCTGGCCGCCTACCGCGACCCGTTGCTGATCGTGTGCGGGGCCAACGACCGCATCACACCGCCGGCGGTCAGCGAGGAAATGCACGCGCTGGCGCCGCACTCGCGGCTGTTGCTGCTGCCCGGCTGCGGGCACCTGGCGCCGATGGAAAAGCCCGATGAGGTCAGTGCGGCGCTGCGCGACTGGTTGCTGGCAGCGGGCTGAAGCGGCGCGCCTGATCCAGGGATTGCGCCTGGCGGGCGTGGTGCCAGGCGTGGCGCACCCGCCAGCGGGCCTCGTCCCAGGGCACCGCCAGCGCCGGCGCATAGCGATGGTGGTTGTCCTGCAGCGCGCGGTAGAGCTGCTCCTCGCTGGCGTGCGGCCATGCCCGGTAGAGCTCCAGGCCCATCTGCAGCAGTCGCCGGTACGGGTCGAACGCGTGCCGGCCGAGCCGGCCGATGGCGTGGACGCTGCGCCAGTACGCCATCTCCGCGTCCACATCCAGGCCGTGGCGGTCTGCACCGTGCGGGTTCTGCATGAGCGGTCTCCGTTCGCGGTCCGCCCCCTGTGGCACGGATGCTACGACCGCGCCGGCGCCGGGTTCAACCCGCGGCGCATTCAGTCCCCCGCGCTGGCCGTGTCGAGCTGGGCGATGTCCGCGGCAGACAGTGCCAGCCGCGCGGCGGCGAGCACCTCGTGCAGCTGTTCCACGCCGGTGGCGCTGACGATCGGCGCGGTGATCCCGGGCCGCGCGATCAGCCACGCCAGCGCGACCTGCGCCGGTGTCGCCCGGTGCGCGGCGGCGATATCGTCGAGCGCGGCGAGGATGCGCAGGCCACGCGCATCCAGGTAGCGCGCGACCACCCTGGCACCGCGCGCGCCGCTCTTGCCGGCGTCGTCGGCGCTGCGGTACTTGCCGCTGAGGAAGCCGCTGGCCAGCGCGTAGTAGCCGATCACCCCCAGCCCCTGTTCGCGCGCCAGCGGCTCCAGTTCCGCTTCGTAGCCGGCACGGTCGTAGAGGTTGTACTCCGGCTGCAGGCTCTCGTAGCGCGGCAGGTGGTAGTCGGCCGATACCTTCAGCGCGTCGCGCAGGCGCGTGGCGCTGTAATTGGAGGCGCCGATGGCGCGCACCTTGCCGGCCTCGACCAGGCGCGCGAAGGCGCCCAGGGTCTCCTCCAGCGGCACCGACGCGTCGTCCTCGTGCGCCTGGTACAGGTCGATCACGTCGGTCTGCAGGCGCCGCAGCGAATCCTCCGCCGCGGCATGGATGTTGCCGGCCGACAGCCCGGGGCGCTCGGCCCATTTGCCGACCTTGGTCGCCAGCACCACCTGGTCGCGCTTGCCGCTGCGCCGGAGCCAGCGGCCGATCATGGTTTCCGACTCGCCGCCGGTGTTGCCCGGCACCCACGCCGGATACACGTCGGCGGTATCGACCAGGTTGAAGCCGGCCTCGACGAATGCGTCCAGCAGGGCGAAGGCGGTCTTTTCGTCCACGCTCCAGCCGAACACGTTGCCGCCGAAGGCGACGGGGGCCACCTGCAGGCCGGAACGGCCGAGTTCGCGTAAACGGGTCATGCGCAGCTCCTTGGCGTCGGCGCTCCAGCATATACGCAGCGGCCGGCGGCCCGCCGCGCACGCATGCTAGGCTCGCCGGACTCCAACCGTGGAATCTCCCGATGAAGACCATTGCCCCGCTGGTTGCCGCCTGTCTGCTGTTCGCCGCCCTGCCTGCCGCCGCGCAGGACCACGCACACGCCGGCCACGACCACGCCGCCATGCATGCTGCGCCGGCCGCGTCTGCGTCCGCGCAGCTGCAGGCCGCGGTCGGCGGTGACTGGCGCAGCCCGGCCAATACCGCGCGCGACGCGTACCGGCACCCGCTGCAGACTCTGGAGTTCTTCGGCGTGCAGCCGCAGCAGACCGTGGTCGAGATCACCCCGGGCGGCGGCTGGTACGCCGAGATCCTCGCGCCCTACCTGCGTGCCCACGGCCAGTACGTGGCCGCGGTGGTCGACCCGATGGCGCTGCCGGCCGGCAAGGGCCGCGACTACCAGCAACGTACCCGCGACGGGCTGGAGAAGAAGTTCGCCGCCGCGCCGGCGCTGTTCGACAAGGCCACCGTGGTCGCCTATGACCCGGCGGCGCCGGTGCTGGGCAAGCCGGGTTCGGCCGACGTGGTGCTGACCTTCCGCAACGTGCACAACTGGCGCGCGGCCGACCAGGCCGAGGGCATGTTCCGTGCGTTCTTCGCGGTGCTCAAGCCCGGCGGCACGCTGGGCGTGGTGGAACACCGCGCCAAGGCCGACGTCGCCGCCGACGACAAGAGCGGTTACGTCGGCCAGGCGCAGGTGATCGCCATGGCCGAAGCCGCCGGCTTCAGGCTGCAGCAGACCAGCGAGATCAACGCCAACCCGCGCGACACCAAGGATCACCCCAATGGCGTGTGGACGCTGCCGCCATCCAACAACCACGACGCCGCCGATGCCGCCCGGTACAAGGCGATCGGCGAAAGCGACCGCATGACGCTGCGCTTCGTGAAGCCCTGAGCGGCGCCGAACGCAGGGCGGGGCGCATCGACGCCCGCGCGGCACGCCTTGCCGGCGGCCGCGCGCCCTGCCGTTCCGGCCGGTTGCGCAGCGCGGGTGGATGACGCCGCGGCTGCGGCCATCCCCGTCCGCCACCGTCATCGTCGTCGTTGTGCCCGGCTGCCATGCTCATCGCCTTCAACAAACCCTTCAACGTACTGTGCCAGTTCACCGACCGCAGCCAGCCGCCACGGGCGACACTGGCCGGCTTCGGCCTGCCCGGCAACGTGTACGCGGCAGGGCGCTTGGACTACGACAGCGAAGGCCTGCTGCTGCTCACCGACGACGGCGGCCTGGCGCACCGCCTGACCGATCCGCGGCACAAGCAGGACAAGACCTACTGGGTGCAGGTGGAAGGCGTGCCGAGCCCGGAGCGGCTGCAGGCATTGCGTGACGGCGTGCTGCTCAATGACGGGCCGACGCTGCCGGCGCGGGTGCAGCTGCTGGAAACACCGCCGGCGCTGTGGCCGCGCGACCCGCCGGTGCGGTTCCGCAAGACCGTGCCCGACGCGTGGCTGGCGATCACCCTGCGCGAGGGCCGCAACCGCCAGGTGCGGCGCATGACCGCGGCGGTGGGCCTGCCGACGCTGCGCCTGGTGCGCGCGGCGATGGGGACGCATGCGCTCGATGGCCTGCAGCCCGGGCAGTGGCGGGTGCTGCAGGGGTAGGACAGGGACGGGCGCGCCGCGTGGCGCGCCCGCATGGGTCAGGCGTCGCTGCCGATGTCGCTGGTCTCGTCCACCGTGGTCTGGGCGCGGCGGCGCTGGGCGATCTGCTGCGACTTCGCCTCCAGTGCGGCGTTGTCGCGCCTGTTCTTGCGGTAGACCGCGTAGCCGATCAGGCCCAGGCCGACCGCGGCCACGGCGATGGTGGCGGTGGGATTGCGTCGTGCCACCCGGCCCACGGCACGACCGCCGGTCTTCATGGCGCCGATCGCGGCGCCGGCCTTGAGCCAGTCGGCGGCGTTGGAGCCGCCCTGCCTGAGGCTGTCGCCGGCGTGGCCGGCCAGTTCCATGGCCCGTTCCAGGGCCGATCCGGTGATGTCGCTGAACTTGCTCATGGGGGAATCCTCGGTTGCGGGGGCGGGCATGCAGTGTCGCGGGATGCGCGTGCAGGAAATGTTAGTCACCAGCGGGCCGGACGCACTCCTCCGTAGGTGTGGGGCTCGCCCCACACGGCCTTCCGGTCGTTGCGTGCGGGGCGAGCCCCGCACCTACGATGATCCGCATGCCATGGGGTGCCGGGCCGCGCCAGGCATGAATCCGTAGTCCATTCCGCGCTTTCACCGTCGCCACGGGAGGCGATCTTTCACGTCCCGCGTGGCTTTGCCCGGTGCGTGGCGGTTGCGCTCCGCGCCACGCAGGAATTCGCAGTCCGGCCCCGTGCCACCGTCGCCACGGGAGACGATCTGTCACGTCCCGCGGGGTTTTGCCCGGTGCGTGGCGGTTGCGCTCCGCGCCACGCAGGAATTCGTAGTCCAGCCCCGTGCCACCGTCGCCACGGGAGACGATCTGTCACGTCCCGCGAGGTTTTGCCCGATGTGTTGCGGTTGCGCTCCGCGCCACGCAGGAATTCGTAGTCCAGCCCCGTGCCACCGTCGCCACGGGAGACGATCTGTCACGTCCCGCGAGGTTTTGCCCGATGTGTTGCGGTTGCGCTCCAAGGATCATCAGGCCACGGATGTCTGGGGTACCTGCCCTTCATCTCCTTGCGCACCTCCGCATAGGTGTTCTCCCAGAAATTGCGCAGGTCACCGGTCACCTGCAGCGGCTTGCCACCGGGCGAGAGCAGGTGCAGCAGCAGCGGCACGCGGCCGTCGGCGATGCGCGGGGTGTCGGCCAGGCCGAACAGTTCCTGCAGCTTCACCGCCAGCACCGGCGGACGCGGGCTGATGCCATCGTCGTCCAGGGCGTAGTCGATGGCGCGCTCCAGCCCCGACGGCACGTTGATCCGTACCGGGGCGTGGCGGTCGATCTGCTGGCGCAGGTTCCAGTCGATGCGCGACTTCAGTGCTTCGCCCAGCTCCGCTTCGGCCAGCGCGTCGAGCCGGGTCTTGCCGGCGAAGGCCGGCAGCAGCCAGGTGTCAAGCGTGCCCAGCAGCGCCGCGTCGGACAGGTCGGGCAGGCCCAGTTCCGGCATCCACTGGCGCAGGCCCTGCACCCGGTAGCGCCACTGGCGCAGGGCGTCGGTCCACGGCAGCGCGTCCAGCCCCAGTTCGCGCACCGCGTCGGTGAGCGCGCGCGCGGCCTGTGCCGGATCGACCCTGCCGGCCGGGCGGCTGTCCAGCACGATGCGGTCGAAGCCGGATTCGCGGCGCGCCTCCAGCGCGCGCCGCTCGCCGTTCCAGCGCACCACGTCGCGCTGCTGGAAGCGCTGCGGGAAATCGGCACGCAGCCGCGCCTCGTCCACCGGCGCGGCGCGCAGCAGCAGCGCGTCGCGCGCCTCGAAGCGCAGCTCGCTGACCACCAGCCAGGGTTCGCCGCGCAGGTCGCTGGTGTCGAACAGGCGCGCGCTGCGGCCGTTGGCCAGCTGGTAGCGCAGGGGGTCGGTGGGATGGCGCGCGGCGATGCGGTCGGGAAAGGCGTGGGCGAGCAGGTCGCCCAGTTCGTGTGCCTCGAGGTCGGCCGGCGGCGTGGCATCGCAGCGCAGGCGCCGCCGCCATTGCCGCGCCGCCGTGTCGATGGCGGCCAGGGCGCTGCGGCTGGCATCGTGCGGCGCGCGCCCGTTGCGGAACGCGGCCAGCGCGCGCCAGCGGGCGGCCAGCGCATCGCCGCCCTGGCGCAGCGGGTCGCGCGCCTCCAGCAGTGCGGCCAGGTCGGCGGCCAGGGCCTGTTCGCGCGGATTGGCCGCGGCAAGCAGCATCGCCGCCAGCCGTGGGTGGGTGCCCAGCGCCAGCATGCGCCGGCCGCTGCCGGTGATCGCGGTGCCGTCGAGCGCGCCAAGCCGTTGCAGCAGCTCGCGCGCGGCGGCCAGCGCGCCGGCCGGTGGTGGATCGACGAAGCGCAGCGCGTCGCTGCCCCAGGCGGCCAGCTCCAGCGCCAGCCCGGCCAGCTCCACCTGTGCCATCTCCGGGCGCCGCTGCGGTTCCAGCCGCTGCGATTGCGGCCACAGCCGCAGCGCCCAGCCGGCGGCCACGCGGCCGGCACGGCCGGCGCGCTGGTCGGCCGAAGCCTGCGAGATCGCCACCGCGTCCAGCCGGGAAAAGCCGCTGTTGGGGTCGTAACGCGGCTCGCGCGCGAGGCCGGCGTCGACCACCACGCGCACGCCGGGCAGGGTCACCGAGGATTCGGCGACGTTGGTGGCCAGCACCACGCGGCGGCGGCCGTCGGGGTCCGGCTGCAGCACCCGCGACTGCTGCTCGACCGGCAGTTCGCCGTGCAGCGGCAGGACGTCGGTATCGGCGGGGAGCACCGGCTCCAGCGCGGCCTGCACGCGCGCGATCTCGCGCTGGCCCGGCAGGAATACCAGCACGTCGCCCGGATGCGCTGTCAGCGCGTGCTCGACCGCACGCCGCGCCTGCGCTTCCAGCGCCTCGTCGCGCCGCGCCGGGAAATGCGTGATCTCCACCGGAAAGCCGCGGCCCTCGCTGGACAGGCGCGGCGCGTCCAGGAACGCCGCCAGCCGCTCGCCGTCGAGGGTGGCCGACATCACCACGATGCGCAGGTCCTCGCGCAGACCGGCCTGCACGTCCAGCGCCAGGGCCAGGCCGAGGTCGGCCGACAGGTGGCGCTCGTGGAATTCGTCGAACAGCAGCGCGCCGACGCCTTCCAGCAGCGGGTCGTCCTGCAGCATGCGGGTGAGGATGCCCTCGGTGACCACCTCGATGCGGGTGCGCGCGGAAACCTTGTTCTCGAAGCGGATGCGGTAGCCGACGGTCTCGCCGACCGCTTCGCCGAGCTGCCGGGCCATGAACTGGGCGGCGCTGCGCGCGGCGACGCGGCGCGGCTCCAGCATCAGAATGCGGCCGCCCTGCAGCCAGGGCGCATCGAGCAGCGCCAGCGGCACCTGGGTGGTCTTGCCGGCACCGGGCGGGGCTTCGAGTACCAGCCGCGGGTGCGCGGCCAAGCTGTCGGCGATGGCCGGCAGCAGCGGGGAAATGGGGAAGTCGGGGCGAGCCATCGCGCAAGGATAAGGGTTCGTGCCGGCGCGACCGCCTACAATGCGCGGTTCCCGTCTCCGCACCCCTGCCCACGGCCATGCAACTGATCGACATCGGCGCCAACCTCACCCACGAGTCCTTTGCCCATGACCTGGACGCGGTGCTGGAGCGCGCGCGTGCCGCCGGCGTGGCGCAGATGGTGGTGACCGGCGCCAGCCGCGAGCACTCGCCGCTGGCGCTGGCGTTGGCGCAGCGGCATCCGGGGTTTCTGTACGCCACCGCCGGGGTGCATCCGCACCACGCGGTCGAATACACCGATGAATGCGACGCGCAGATGCGTGCGCTGCACGCGCACCCGGAAGTGGTCGCGGTGGGCGAATGCGGGCTGGACTACAACCGCGATTTCTCGCCGCGACCGGCCCAGCGCCGCGCGTTCGAGCGGCAGCTGCAGCTGGCCGCGGACCTTGCCGTCGACGGCGTGGGCAAGCCGCTGTTCCTGCACCAGCGCGACGCGCACGACGACTTCCTGGCGATGATGAAGAACTTCGATGGCCGGCTGGGCCCGGCGGTGGTGCATTGCTTCACCGCCGAGCGCCGCGAGCTGTTCGACTACCTGGACCGCGACTGGCATATCGGCATCACCGGCTGGCTGTGCGACGAGCGCCGCGGCGCGCACCTGCGCGAGCTGGTGAAGCACATCCCGGCCGAGCGGCTGATGATCGAGACCGACGCGCCCTACCTGCTGCCGCGCACGCTGCGGCCGTTGCCCAAGGACCGCCGCAATGAACCGGCGTTCCTGGCGCACATCGTCGAGGAACTGGCACGCGACCGCGGCGAGCCGGTGACGCTCACCGCAGCCAACGCCACCGCCGCCACCCGCGCGTTCTTCCGCCTGCCCGAGGCCGGCTAGGGCGTGGTGCCGGCCGGACCGGGACGCCCGTCGCCTGCTTCCCAGGCGTCCGCCAGTCCCTCGCGGTAGCTGCGGAAGCGCGGCTGCCATTGCAGCGCCTGGCGCGTGCCACGGCTGTCGATGCGTTTGTTGCTCGCATGGAAGCGGCGCAGCATCGGCTCCAGCGAGGCGTCATCCCAGGCCTGTGCCGGCGGCATCGCGAAGCCGCCGAGCCGCGCCGCATGCGCCAGCACGTCCTGCGGCGGCGCCGGTTCGTCGTCCGCCGGCAGGTACAACGCATCGCGGAGCGGACGGCGCATCGCCGCGACCACCGCTTCGGCCAGGTCATCGACGTGCAGCCGGTTGAACACCAGCCCGGGCCGCACGATGTGGCGCGCGTTGCCCTGGGCCAGCCGCACCAGCGCGTTGCGGCCGCGGCCGTACAGGCCGGGCAGGCGCAACGTGGCCGAGGCGATGCCGCGCGCAGCGGCCAGCGCGCGCCATTGCGCTTCGGCACGCAGCCGCCGCAGCGCGACGGCATCGCCGGCATCGGCTTCGGCGTGTTCGTCGACCCAGCCGCCGCCGCGGTCGCCGTAGACCCCGGTCGAGGACAGGTAGCCCACCCAGCGCAGCGCCGGGCTGGCCTGCAGGGCAGGCCCGAGCAGGCGCAGCGCGGGGTCGCCATCGGCGTCGGGCGGCACGCTGCACAGCACCGCGTCGGCGCGGGCGACGGCGGCCAGCAGCGCCGGGTCGGGGGCGTGGTCCGGATGCAGGCGGTGGCGCGCGATGCCATCGCCGGGCGCGGCCGCCGGATCGCGCACCGTGCCCGCCACCGCGACGCCCAGCGCCTGCAGGTGCAGCGCAAGCGCGCGCCCGGCAAAGCCCAGCCCCAGGATCAGCACCCGCTGCGGCAGCGCCCCGGCGGTGGTCATGCGTGCCGCTGCGCTTCGTAGGCCTGCAGATGGCAGTACGCAGCGCGCAGGTGCGGCGCGGGGTGTGCGGCGGCCAGCGCGCGGTCGAGCATGTCGCCGACGATGTGCGCCGCTTCCACCGGCTGGCCGGTCTCCAGGTCGCGCAGCATCGACGCCTTGATCGGCGAGCCGGCCCGGGTCAGCGCCGACAGGGCGATCTCCTGCGCCTTGGCCGGTATCGGCTGGCCGGCGTGCGCGGCCGCGGCCAGGCATTCGCCGTACAGCGCCTGCATGAATGCGACGCCGTGGTCGGTGGCGACGATGTGGCCGACATCGGCGCGCATCGCGCAGGTGGCCGCGGCCAGTGCGGCGAGGAAGGTGAACTTGATCCACTGCTCGCCGGTGATGTCGTCCGTGGCGAGATGGTCGATGCCGGCGGACTGGCATGCGCCCGCCAGGGCGGCGACGCGTGCGCTTGCACCGGTGCCGTCGCGCTCGCCGAAGGTCAGCCGCGCCGGCCGGTCCAGGTGCACGATGGCGCCGTCCGCGGCCTTGGTGGCACTGATGAAGCACAGCCCGCCGAGCACCGCCGCGCGGCCGAAGCGGGCGTCCAGCGCGGGGTAGTGGCGCAGGCCGTTGAGGATCGGCAGCAGCGTGGTGTCCGCGCCCATCGCCGGTGCAATGGCCTCGATCGAGCTGTCCAGGTCGTAGGCCTTGCAGCTGAGCACCACCAGGTCGAACGGCCGCGCCGCGGCCACGGCCGGCAGCGCGTCGGCGGTGACATGCGCCACCGCGAACGCGGCGTCGCCGAGCGGGCTGCGGATCACCAGCCCGTCGCGCTGCAGCTGCGCCGCGCGCGCCGGCCGCACCAGGAAGGTCACGTCGCCGCCGGCCTGCGCCAGGCGGCCGCCGAAATAGCCGCCGGTACCGCCGGCGCCAAGGATCAGGATGCGCATGTTGCCGGCTCCATCGGGATCAGGGAAAAAAACCGGCCGCGCTCAGCTGCGCAGGCCGACGCCGCGCCGCAGCAGCCACAGCGACAGCGCGGTCAGCGCGGCGACGAAGCCGAGCATCAGCGCGTAGGACACCCACAGCGGCACGTCGCTGGTGCCCAGCAGGCCATAGCGGAACGCGTTGACCATGTAGAAGATCGGGTTGGCCTTGGTCAGCGCCTGTGCCCAGCCCGGCAGCAGCGTGACCGAGTAGAACACGCCGCCCAGGTAGGTCAGCGGGGTCAGGATGAAGGTCGGCACGATGGCCACGTCGTCGAACTTCTTGGCGTACACCGCGTTGATGAAGCCGGCCAGCGAGAAGATCGTCGACCCCAGCAGCACCGTGCTCAGCGTCACCAGCGGATGCGGCACGTGCACCCGGGTAAAGAACAGCGCGATCATCAGCACGATGGCGCCGACCATCAGCCCGCGCAGCACCGCACCGGCGACGTAGCCCCACAGGATCACCCAGTTCGGCATCGGGCTGACCAGCAGTTCCTCGACGTGGCGGCCGAACTTGGCGCCGAAGAACGAGGAGCTGATGTTGCCGTAGCTGTTCTGGATCACGCTCATCATCACCAGCCCGGGCACGATGAACTGCATGTAGCTGTAGCCGCCCATGTCGCCGATCTTCGAGCCGATCAGGCCGCCGAAGATCAGGAAGTACAGGGTCATGGTGATGGCCGGCGGCACCAGGGTCTGGCCCCAGATGCGCAGGATGCGGTTGACCTCGCGGCGGACGATGGTGCCCAGCGCCACCCGGTTGCGGGCGCTGTCGGTCAGGGGAGCGGGCGTGCTCATGCGGCGGTGTTCTCCAGGTTGCCGGTGAGGCGCACGAACAGCTCCTCCAGGCGGTTGCTCTTGGTGCGCATCGAGCGCACGCGGATGCCGGCGGCGCCCAGCGCGTCGAACACGCGGTTCAGGTCCATCGCCCGCGGCATGTCCAGGTCCAGGGTGTGCGCGTCGACCGCGGCCAGCTGCGCGCCTTCGATGTGCGGCAGCTGCGCCGGCAGCTCGCCGTCGATGTCCAGCACGAACCCTTCCACGTCCAGCTTGGCCAGCAGCGCGCGCATCGGCCCCTGCTCGACGATCCGGCCGTGGTTGATGATGGCCAGGTTGCGGCACAGCTGCTCGGCCTCTTCCAGGTAGTGCGTGGTGAGGATGATGGTGGTGCCGGCGGCGTTGATCTCCTGCAGCGTCTTCCACATGTCGCGGCGGATCTCGATGTCCACCCCGGCGGTGGGCTCGTCCAGGATCAGCAGCCGCGGGCGGGTCATCATCGCGCGGGCGATCATCAACCGCCGCTTCATGCCGCCGGACAGCGTGCGGCTCATCATCTGCGCCTTGTTCCACAGGTGCGCGCGCTTGAGCTCCTGCTCGGCGCGGGCCTCGGCCTCGGCGCGCGGGATGCCGTAGAACCCGGCGTAGTTGACCAGGATGTCGAAGGGCTTTTCGAACAGGTTGAAGTTGATCTCCTGCGGCACCAGCCCGATCAGGCGCATGGTCGCGCTGCGTTCGGCCACCAGGTCGGTGCCGAACACCTGCACGCTGCCCGCGCTCAGGTTCACCAGCGACGAGACGATGCCGATCAGGGTGGACTTGCCGGCGCCGTTGGGGCCGAGCAGGGCGAAGAAATCGCCCGGGGCGACCTCCAGCGAGACGCCCTTGAGCGCCTCCACGCCGTTGTCGTAGGTCTTGCGGAGATCATGGACGCGCAGTGCCGGCGCGACGGGAGGGATTCGGGAGTCCAAGCTCGGGCCTTCGCGCCGGGGTGACGGCGCCGGATGAGTGCGAGGGGCTATTATAGGAGGCCCCGCGGCACCAGCCCGGCTACACACTGTTTCCCGTTCGTGCCTGTCCAATTCCCCCTCAAGCTGGTCGGTCGCCGCATGCTGGCGCCCACCGTCGGTCATTACCAGTTCGTCCGCGACGACGGCCAGCCGCTGGATTTCCAGCCCGGGCAGTTCATCCAGGTGCACTTCCACTACGCCGACGGCACCGCCACCAAGCGCAGCTACTCGCTGGCGACCCTCCACGACCACGCGCTCGGCCCGGGCGACGCGGTGGACATCGCGGTCAGCTTCGTGCCCGGCGGTGCCGCCACCGCCCTGTTCGAGGGCCTGGAGACCGGCCAGTGCATCACCGCCAGCGGCCCGTTCGGGCGCTTCTGCCTGCAGCCGGGCGACCACAACGGCCGTTACCTGCTGATCGCCACCGGCACCGGCGTCACCCCGTACCGCTCGATGCTGCCGCTGCTGGCCAGGGCGATGGCCGGGCGCGGGGTGGAGGTGGTGCTGCTGCAGGGCGCGCGTACCCCGGCCGAACTGCTGTACGCCGATGATTTCCGCGCCTTCGCCGATGCCCACCCGGGCTTCCGCTACATGCCGTGCCTGTCGCGCGAGCTGCCGGCCGATCCGCACCCGGAC
The DNA here is from genome assembly GCA_002951995.1 of Stenotrophomonas acidaminiphila. NCBI lineage: Bacteria > Pseudomonadati > Pseudomonadota > Gammaproteobacteria > Lysobacterales > Lysobacteraceae > Stenotrophomonas > Stenotrophomonas acidaminiphila. The sequence goes on along the minus strand of CP019797.1, from coordinate 3,406,087 downwards.
GTGCGCAGCGGCTACGTGCAGCAGCAGCTGGCCGAAATCGCTCCGGACCCGGCCCGCGACATCGCCTACCTGTGCGGTAACCCGGTCATGGTCGATGCCTGTTTCGAGGCGCTCCGCGCGGCCGGCCTGCCGCTGCCGCAACTGCGCCGCGAGAAATACGTCAGCAGCAAGTAGGCTTGTGTCCGCGCGCCACGCGGCGCGATGATCCGGCAGGCTGCTCCACCCTCGGCGGTGCCGCTCGACGCAAGGACACCGGGCATGACCACGCTGGACTTTCCCACCATCGCCGCCATCGGCCTGCTGCTGAACATCGGCCTGGCCGCCGGTTTTTCGCTGATCCTGCTGGTCCTGCGCCGCCAGACCGTGCCCCGGCTGTGGGCCGCAAGCATGTGGGCGGGCGCGGCCAGCACGGTGCTGGTCAGCGTGCAGCTGCCGCTGCCGGTGGCGGTGGGCATCCTGGCGCGCAACGGATTCGCGGTGCTGGGCAGCATGCTGATGCTGTTCGGCGTGGCCCTGCATGTCGGCCGCCGCGCGCCGGTGCGCCCGGCCCTGGTGCTGGGCGCAGGCTACCTGCTGGCGATCGCCTGGTTCAGCGTGGCCAGGCCCGACCTCGGCATCCGCCTGGCGCTGTACAGCGCGCTGATCATCATCTGGAAGACCTGGGAGGCCTGGCTGCTGCTGCGCCACGCCCCGGTCGACGTGCGCCGCAGCTGCCGGCTGGCGGCGGTGGTGTTCCTGCTGGATGCGACGCTGTTCCTGGTGCGGGCGCTGATCCCGGTCGCGCCCGGCGCCGATGGCGACATCCTGCGCGCCGGCCTGCCGATGAACGTCACCTACGTCGGCGGCATGTTCGTGATGCTCGCCCACACCTTCGCCCTGGTGCTGCTGATCGTCGAGCGGCAGATGGTGGACCTGCGCCGGCTGGCCCGTCGCGACGGCCTGACCGGGCTGCTCAACCGCACCGCGCTGATGGGCGACGGCGAGCAGCAGCTGGCGCAGAGCCTGCACCAGCAGCAGCCGTTCGCGGCGATGCTGCTGGACCTGGACCACTTCAAGCGGATCAACGACACCCGCGGCCATCCGGTCGGGGACGAGGTGCTGCACCACGCCGCGCGGACCCTGCGGCGCTCCCTGCGCGGCCGCGACCAGCTGCTCGGCCGCTATGGCGGCGAGGAGTTCGTGCTGCTGCTGCCGGACACCGGCATGGAACAGGCGATGGCCCTGGCCGAACGCCTGCGCGCGACCCTGGAGGCCAGCCCGCTGCAGCGCGATGGCGGCACGATCGTCATCACCGCCAGCATCGGCGTGGCCGTCGCCGATGCCGTGCCCGGGCTGGAGAGCCTGCTGGCGCGGGCCGATGCGGCGCTGTACCGGGCCAAGGCCGCCGGCCGCAATCGCGTTGCCGGCGACCTGGGGTAGCGCCGGCGCCGCGGCCTTGAGCGTCCGGCCGCATCCGCGCCGGCTGCGGGCCCGCCGATGGCGGCGCCCGCGCAGCACCGGGCTGTAAAGCTCGCTTGACAGACGGCGGATGGCCGCTGCATCCTCCTGTAAAGCTTGCTTGACAAGGGTGGGGTCATGGGGGGGCGGACATGAAAGCAGCAGGAAGCCAGGCAGGTACCGGCGCGGCGTTCGCTGGCGTCGCCGCGACCGGCCAGGCCGCGTTGGTCGCTGGACGCACGGCCACCGTCGCGGCGGGCCGGGTGGTGCTGGCGCGCGTGCGCGGAGGGGCTGAGCCATGGCGCGCGCACTCGACCGCTGGATCATCGGCGCCGCCTTCGCCACCGCGGCGACGGGCCTGGCGCTGCTGCGGCTGATGCCGGGCGACAGCGCCGACATGCTGGGCGGGATCTGCATCGGCGTGGCCGTGGGCCTGTCGTTCGTGCTGCTGTTGCGGCGGCAGCTGCCCGATGCCTGCGACACCGCGCCGCTGGCGCTGCGCCGGCGCTACAGCCGCGAGATGATGATCGCCATGAGCGCCTACGTGGTGCTGCTGGTGCTGTCGATCCTGCTGCTCAAGCGCGTGGAAGGCACCGCGCTGCGTGCCTGCATCGCGCTGCTGCCGGTGCCGCCGATCGCGATGACCCTGCGGGCGATGATCCGCTACATCCGCGACGCCGACGAACTGCAGCAGCGCATCGAGCTGCAGGCGGTCAGCTTCGCCGCGGCGTTCGTCTCGCTGCTGTATCTCACCGGCGGCCTGCTGCAATCGGCGCGGGTGCTGGACGTGGCGGCCAGTGCGGCGATGATCTGGGTGTTCCCGCTGGTGTGCCTGGCCTACGGCCTGGCCAAGATCGTCGTCTCCCGGCGCTACGGTTGAACCGCCCCGCATGGACAACCGACTGCGTGAACTGCGCGAAGCCCACGGCTGGTCGCAAGGGGAACTGGCCGAGCGGCTGGAGGTCTCGCGGCAGACGGTCAACGCGCTGGAGACCGGCAAGTACGACCCCAGCCTGCCGCTGGCGTTCCGCATCGCCCGCCTGTTCGATGCCAGGATCGAGGACATTTTCTTTCCCGCTGTCACATGACGCCGCCAGCCCCGTCTTGGGCTGGCAGGACCCAACCCGTTCCATCAACCACAAGGGGCTGTTCCGATGATGTCCCGCAAGACCCGTATCCTCCTGGCGGTGGCCGCGCTTGGCGCCGTGCTCGGCTACCGCGCGCTCAAGCCCGCATCCGATGAGGCCGAGGCCGCCAAGGCGCCGCTGCCCGCCACCGAGGCGGAGGTCAAGCCGCTGATGCTCGGCAGCCTTGCGTTCCGCCCGTGCACCCTTGATTCGCCGAACAGCCGCGACAGCCTGGAAGCCCAGTGCACCACCTTCGAGGTCGCCGAGGACCGCGGCAACCCGCAGGGCCGCAAGATCGCGCTGAACATCGCGCTGCTGACCCCGGACAAGCCCGAAAGCGCGCTGCCGGACCCGGTGTTCTTCCTGGCCGGCGGCCCCGGGCAGTCCGCCACGCAGAGCTATCCGCAGATCGACCCGGCCTTCGCCGAGGTGCGCAAGCGGCGCAACGTGATCCTGCTCGACCAGCGCGGCACCGGCAAATCCAACCTGCTGTCGTGCGAGCCGCCGGAGGACGACGACGCCAGCGTCGAGGCGATGCGGGCCAGCGCCGCCGCCTGCGTGGCGGCGTTGTCGGGCAAGGCCGACCTGCGCCACTACACCACCACCGACGCGGTGGCCGACCTGGACGCGGTGCGCCAGGCGATCGGCGCGGCGCAGATCAACCTGGTCGGTGTCAGCTACGGCACCCGCGTCGCGCAGCAGTACGCGATGCGCCACCCGCACAGCACGCGCAGCATCGTGCTCGACTCGGTGGTGCCCAACACCCTGCAGCTGGGCAACATCTTCGCCCGCAACCTGGACGATGCGCTGGCGCTGCAGTTCGCCCAATGCACCGGCAACCCCGCGTGCAAGGCCGCGCTGGGCGATCCGCGCACAGAACTGGACGCATTGCTGGCCGCACTGCGCGCCAACCCGGTGACGGTGCGCTACCGCGATGCCAGCACCGGGCAGGAGCACGAGGACGTGCTGCGCGCCGATACCGTCGCCGGGCTGGTGCGCATGTACGCCTACATGCCGGAAGCCGCCGCGCTGCTGCCCAAGCTGATCCACGAGGCGCGCAATGGCCGCTACGGCGACCTGATGGCGCTGGCGAAGATGCTGCAGGGCGGCATGAAGGACAGCATGGCCATGGGCATGCAGCTGTCGGTGATCTGCAGCGAGGACGACCAGGGCATGGTGGCGCGCGCCGAGGACGCGGACACCGTGCTTGGCAACCGCATGGCCGACAGCCTGGCGGCGATGTGCAGCACCTGGCCCAAGGGCCGGATGCCGGCCGATTTCCACACGCCCCTGGCCACCGCGGTGCCCGCGCTGGTGCTGGAAGGCGAGTTCGACCCGGTCACCCCGCCGCGCTATGGCGAGGAGGTGGCCAAGCAGCTGCCCAAGGGGCGCCTGTTCGTGCTGCGCGGCCAGGGCCACGCGGTCATCGGCGCCGGCTGCATGCCCAAGCTGTTCGCGCAGTTCGTCGACACCACCGACGCCGCCGCGCTCGATGCCACCTGCCTGGAAAAACTCACCTACGTGCCGCCGTTCACCAGCTTCAATGGCTGGGAACCGTGACCGTCCACGCACCACTGAGGAATCCGCTTCCATGATCGTTGCAGAACGACTCCGCAAGACCTTCCCCGGCAAGGGCAAGGACAAGACGCCGGTGATCGCGGTGGACGACGTCGGCTTCACCGCCCACGACGGCCAGATCACCGGCCTGCTCGGCCCCAACGGCGCCGGCAAGACCACCACGCTGCGCATGCTCTACACGCTGATGACCCCGAGACCGGCAAGGTCATGGTCGATGGCGTGGACGCCGCGGCCGACCCCGACACGGTGCGCCGCAGCCTGGGCGTGCTGCCGGACGCGCGCGGCGTGTACAAGCGCCTGACCGCGCGCGAGAACATCGAGTACTTCGGCCAGCTGCATGGCATGGATGCGGCGGCGATCGCCGCGCGCATCGCGCGCCTGGCCGCGGCGCTGCAGATGGAGGACTTCCTCGACCGCTCGACCGAAGGCTTCAGCCAGGGCCAGCGCACCAAGACCGCCATCGCCCGCGCGCTGGTGCACGACCCGAAGAACGTGATCCTCGACGAACCGACCAACGGCCTGGACGTGATGACCACCCGCGGCCTGCGCGGCTTCCTCAAGGAGCTGCGCGGCGAGGGCCGCTGCGTGATCTTCTCCAGCCACATCATGCAGGAGGTGGCCGCGCTGTGCGACCGCATCGTCATCGTCGCCCATGGCCGCGTGGTGGCGCAGGGCACGCCGGACGAGCTGCGTGAGCATGCCGGCGAGAGCAACCTGGAAGACGCGTTCGTCAAGCTGATCGGCAGCGAAGAGGGCCTGCACGCATGAACAAGACCGGATTCATTGGCAGCATGTTCACGGTGATGCGCAAGGAGCTGCGCGATTTCGCCCGCGACCGCCGCACCTTCTTCCTGACCCTGTTCATCGCGCCGCTGCTGTACCCGCTGCTGTTCCTGGGCATCGACAAGCTCAGCAACCTGCGGGTGTCCAACCAGCTGGAAAAGGACATGGCGCTGTCCGTGGTCGGCATGGAGCGCGCGCCCAACCTGATGGCGTTCCTGGCCAGCCAGGGCATCACCCCGCGCGAGGCGCCGGACGACTACGAAGCCCGCATCCGCGCCCAACGCGAGGACGTGGCGCTGGTGGTCGCGGCGGACTTCGCCGACGACTGGCATGCCGGCAAGCCGGCCAAGGTCGAGGTGGTCGCCGACACCACCCGCCGCACCAGCGACGTGCAAGTGGCGCGCGTGCGCAAGGTGCTGGCGGCCTACGGCCAGCAGGTGGGCGCGCTGCGGCTGATGGCGCGCGGCGTCAACCCCGCCGTGGCCATGCCGGTCAGCGTGGGCACGCGCGACCTGGCCACCGCCGAGGCCAAGCGCGGCATCCTGCTGTCGGTCATCCTGCCGATCCTGCTGATGATGTCCGCCTTCATCGGTGGCTCGCACCTGGTCATGGACACCACCGCCGGCGAGCGCGAACGGCAGTCGCTGGAACCGCTGCTGGCCACCCCGGCGCCACGTGGCGCCCTGGTTAGCGGCAAGATGCTGGCATCGACCCTGGTCGGGCTGACCGCGATCCTGCTGATCCTGCTGTCGTTCAAGTTCAGCGCCAGCCTCGGCCGTGGCGTGGGCAGTTCGCTGGACGTGAGCTTCATGGCGATGGGCAAGCTGCTGCTGGTGCTGCTGCCGCTGGTGCTGATCGGCACCGCGCTGCTGACCTGCCTGGCTGCCGGCGCCAAGAGCATGAAGGAAGCGCAGAGCCACATCGTCTGGCTGATGATGATGGCGATGATGCCCGGCTACGCGCTGATGGCCTATCCGCTGAAGGACACCCAGCTGTGGCAGTACGCGGTGCCGTTCCTGTCGCAGAACCAGATGCTGGTGAAGGTGACCCGCGGCGAAATGCCGGGCGCCGAGCAGTGGGGCGTCTACCTCGGGGCCTCGCTGCTGCTGACCGTGGTGCTGTGGGCGATGGCGGTGTGGCGCTACAGGCAGGAAAAGCTGGCGATCTCGGGCTGAGCCCGCATCGCCGCAGGAGAAGCGAAAGGCCCGGATCGTTCCGGACCTTTCGTCTTTGTGGGTGCTCCGGGCGTTCCGTCTTCGTAGGTGCGCGGCTTGCCGCGCACGCTTCAATGTTTGCCACGAACGCTTCACCTGCCGCGTCGGCAAGGCCCAGGCGGGGCAAGCCCCGCCGCTACGGACGGGAACATTCCGGTCCCGCAACAAGAATGAAGGCCGGATCGCTCCGGGCCTTCCGCCCTCGTAGGTGCGCGGCTTGCCGCGCACGCTTCAATGTTTGCCACGCACGCTTGACGTGCCGCGGCGGCAAGGCCCAGGCGGGGCAAGCCCCGCCGCTACGAATGGGAACATTCCGGTCCCGCAACGAAATGAAGGCCCGGATCGCCCCGGGCCTTCCGCCTTCGTAGGTGCGCGGCTTGCCGCGCACGCTTCACGTGCCGCATCGACAAGCCTCAGGCGGGGCAAGCCCCGCCGCTACGGATGGAAACATTCCGGTGCAGCAACGAAATGAAGGCCCGGATCGTTCCGGGCCTTCCGTCTTCGTAGGTGCGCGGCTTGCCGCGCACGCTTCAATGCCCGGCGCACGCTTCGTCGCACACGCCTTCCGCCGGCAAGCCTCCTGCGGCTACTGGTTGGGCTGGAATGCCAGCGTGCGGCGGGTGGTGGTCGGGCTGGAAATCGGCTCGAAGCGCCAGCGCCGGACCGCGTTCAGCGCCTCGCGGTCGAATACCCGCGGCGGGTTGGCACGCAGCACGCGGGCATCGGTCACCGAGCCGTCGGTACCGATGGTGAGTTCCACCAGCACTTCGCCGGAAGTGCCCGAACGCAGCGCGTCGGCGGGGTAGCGCGGGGCCGGCGTGCTCACCGCGCGCAGGGTCGGTGCGGCCGCGGCCGGCTTCGGTGCGGCCGCCACCTGCTGCGCCGCGGCGCGGGCGTCGGCCTCGCGCTTGGCCGCGGCCTGGCGCTCGGCCTCCAGCCGCTCGCTTTCCTTGCGCGCCGCTTCCTGGCGCGCGGCCAGCTGCTGCGCGGCACTGGCCTCGGCGGCCTGCTGCTGTGCCAGCCGCTGCTGTTCGACCAGCTGCTTGGCGCGGTTCTCGGCGTCCTTCTTGACCTTGTCGGTCTCTTCCTGGGTGCGCTTGACCGCCACTTCCATGCCACGGGTGATGCCCTGCTTCAGGCGCGGCAGCGCCGGTGCCGACGGGTCCACCTTCTCGATCAGCGCCACCAGCCGCTGCGCTTCGGGGAAGTCCTCGCGCGCCAAGCTCTGCTCGGCGGCGATCAGGGTGTAGGGCTGCAGGTCGGTCAGCGCGCTCTTGACCGCCGCGTCGTCGGGCAGCTTGTCGCGCAGGGCCAGGTAGTACTCCATGGCGTTGTCGCCGGCCGGCGCGTACATGCGGTTCTCGCGCAGCGCGGTGCTGGCCGAGTCGCGCAGCTGGTCGGTGCCCATCGACTGCACCTTGGCCGAAACCGCGGGCTCGGCCGGGGTCGCGGCGGGGCTGGCGGGCGTGCCGGCGGCAGCCGCCGGGGCGGAATCGTCCTTGCCCGAGCAGGCCGCCAGGGCGACGGCCAGCAGGGCGGGCGCCAGCAGGCGCGCTTTGCCGTGGATCGTGACGTACGACATCAATCTTCCCCTTGAATCGACGAACGCGAATGGTGGTTCGCCCGGGCCGTCATGGATGCGCGGCGTTTCCCCACGTCGGCCGGACCCGGTGCGAAGGGAGAATCTAGCATTGCCGCCCCGGGTTGCACGAGGCGGGGGGGGCATGGCGCCGCCGCCGATGGCCGCCGCACGGCGGGGCCAGCGGCCGCGCGGGGCGTCGATCAGTGCCCGTTCTGTTTGGAATGCCCGTTGGACATCAGTTTGTCGGTCCAGGCGATGCCGACCGCCGACAGGATGAACACGCAGTGGATGATGGTCTGCCACATCACCCCGGTGGAGGTGAACTTGGTACACGCAACGCCCGTGGCCGCTTCCGACCCGCACAGCGGCAGCCCCAGCTGCCCGGCCTCGATGAAGGTCTTGAGCAGGTGGATCGAGGAGATGCCGATGATCGCCATTGCCAGCTTCACCTTCAGTACCGATGCGTTGACGTGGCTGAGCCACTCCGGCTGGTCCGGGTGACCCTGCAGGCCCAGGCGCGAGACGAAGGTCTCGTAGCCGCCGACGATCACCATCACCAGCAGGTTGGAGATCATCACCACGTCGATCAGGCCGAGCACGATCAGCATGATCTGCTGTTCGCCCAGGGCGTTGGCGTCGTGGATCAGGTGCCACAGTTCCTTGCCGAACAGGAACACGTAGACGCATTGGGCGATGATCAGGCCGAGATAGAGCGGCAGCTGCAGCCAGCGCGAGGCGAAGATCAGGGCCGGGAGGGGGCTGAGCGGTTTGTGTTCGGACATGGCAGGAATGCTGCGTTGCGGGAAGGCGGCAGGTTAACGGTCGTCCGGTAGGCTGCCAAGCGTTACCGTATCGATCCCCGGTGACGGTTCCCCCCACGGAGACGCATTCATGATCGACCTTTACTACTGGCCCACCCCCAACGGCCACAAGATCACCCTGTTCCTGGAAGAGGCCGGGCTGCCGTACCGCCTGGTACCGGTCAACATCGGCAAGGGCGACCAGTTCCAGCCCGAGTTCCTCGCCATTTCGCCGAACAACAAGATGCCGGCGATCGTCGACCATGCACCGGCCGACGGCAGCGCGCCGCTGAGCGTGTTCGAGTCCGGCGCGATCCTGTTGTACCTGGCCGAGAAGACCGGCCGCTTCCTGCCGAGCGACCTGCGCGGCCGCGCCACCGCGCTGGAGTGGCTGTTCTGGCAGATGGGCGGGCTGGGGCCGATGAGCGGGCAGATGGGCCACTTCAACGTGTATGCGCCCGAACGCATCGCCTATGCCATCGAGCGCTACGACAGCGAGGTGCGACGCCTGCACCGGGTGATGGACAAGCGCCTGTCCGAATCGGCCTACCTGGGCGGCGACGAGTACGGCATCGCCGACATGGCCAGCTACCCGTGGATCGGCGCCTACAGCAAGCTGCCGGCCGACTTCGACGCCTTCCCGCACCTGCACCGCTGGCACCAGGCCATCGCCATGCGCCCGGCCACGCAGCGCGCCTACGCGCTCGGCCCGACGGTGAACCCGGACGCCGGCAAGCCGTTGAGCGAGGAGGAGCGCAGGCAGTTGTTTGGCCAGAGGTGAATGGCATTACCGATTGAGTGGTGGCCTGCATCAGGCTCATCGCCTGAGGTGGGAGTCAGGAATAGAGGCCCGTTGTCTGAAGGATTGTGTCCGCATGAGAAGAGTGGGTGGCGACTTCTCAGGCGCCAATCCGTCAGTGGCAGCCCGTACAGGATGTTGGTCCACGTTTGTCAGTGGATAAAGGAAAGCCCATAGGGAGCGTGACGTAGCCCTGGCTTTCGATCGGCGTTTCGGCCGAGGTATTGCTTTGCATTCGACAATAGGAGAGGGTGCCCTTACATGGGCCGTCACACAGGGAGGTGATTATGTCGGTACGCAGGGTTTTACCATTTTGTTCAATTTTTCCGCTGCTTTTGATGTGGCATCTGGCTTTTGCTCAAGAGCCGGATGGCATGCAGCCCGAGTCCAATGGGGCTTTGGCGGCTCTTGCCAGTGATGCAATGCAGCCTTATCAGGAGTACGACAAGAAAATAAAGGCGGCGGAGCTCGTGCCCGCATTGACTTCCGATCTGTTTGGTGAAGCGGTGAGCCTTTACGACCAGACGGTGGCTTTTCATCACGTGGATGTGGACATTCCCGGATCGAACGGGCTGCCGGTACGATTGTCGCGCAGTCTTGCCGTCAGGCCGGTTCCCTACTACGGAACTCCCCCTGAAGTATATGGGGGTGCAGGAGACTGGGATGTGGATGTTCCACGCATATCAGGAGTGTTCGACTCGATGTATGGGTGGAACATCAGTTATGGCGGAAATGCGCCCCGTTGCTCGAGCAGCTTTTTCCCCCGGACAGATCCGCCGCATGACATCTCCGAGATATGGTCCGGCTATGTTTTGAGTATTCCGGGCCAGGGTAGCCGCAGTTTGGTGGGCCTTCCGCCAAATCAGTTCAAGAAGCCCGACTCCAAGACCCGCTTGTGGACCACCACGGCCCTGGATGCGGTGTCCTGCACGCCGATGATCTGGGGATATCCCGGTGAGGGTTTCGTCGTGGAAACGACGGCTGGACTGGTTTACACCTTCAATGTCGGAACCCAGCGGTCCGCGGGTAAGATGGGAAGGGACAATGCTGGTCCAGCTTCGCGGTTGCGTCTGGAGGTGTCGTTGCTGGCGAGCAGGGTCGAAGACCGGTTCGGAAACTGGGTGGAGTATTCCTATAATTCTGCGGGCCATCCTGTGAGTATCAGCAGCAGCGATGGGCGTCTTATTTCATTGACATACAGTGATGGCCGCCTTTCCGGTGCAACTGCCCACGGCCAGAGTTGGAGCTATGCATACAACGGGTCGACCCTCCAGCGGGTAACCCTGCCGGATCAGTCCTACTGGGAGTTCACACATCTGTCTGACAGGCGGATTCGTTATGAACGTTGGACCGAGGATCCCGGTGTTGGATGCGGAACCACCGCGCCGTTGGCGTTGAAGAACTACACGCTGCAGTTGCGTCATCCCTCTGGTGCGCTAGGTGAGTTCGAATTCGTTCATCAACGGCTTTACCGTGCAGGTATTCCATCCACTTACTGCGAGGCCGAGACGGTTGGCGGCACATCGATCGTGCACAGGCTGGCTTTGCCAAATTACTTCGATGTACTGGGCCTCTCCACGAAGAGGATCACGGGTCCGGGCATCCCCGCCGGGCAGCTCTGGAGCTATTTCGACCTTGGTAGCTACCAGGGGCTCTGGTCAGGAATAGTCCCACCTTGCATGACCTGCACGCAGTCGAAGCGAGTCCGGATCGTGCAACCGGATGGGAGCAGGGTGGAGGAAGAGTTCGGTATCGTTTTCTCGCACAATGAGGGGCGTCTGCTGAGCAAGCGGCACGTTTCGGCAACGGGTACCATACTCCGTTCCGAGTACCTGAGTTATGTATCCAATGCCGAAGCAGCCTCGGCTCCGTTTCCGGATAGATACGGTTCGTTGTGGGGAGGCAATGACGAATCATCGGTGCTGGTAAGGCCGCTACGCCGAAGGGAAACAATCGAGAATGGCTTCGGATTCATCTGGGAGGCGACGGTGTTCGATGCTTTTGCCCGCCCGGTAAACGTCACGCAGTCCAGCGCCCCATCGCCCTAAAGGACCCAGGACATGAGAAAACAAAGGATCTGTTTCCGTCCGCTTCCCCTGGCGGCGCTATTGACCGCCCTGTTGCCAGCAGCCGTATCGGCACAGAGCTACAGCCGCACGGAAGTCATCACCTACCATGACAACACCAATAAATGGGTGCTGGGCCAGGTAGCCAGCCGCGCGATCAACGGTACGGTTGTCGAATCGACGACCTTCAGCGCCACCACCGCGCAGCCGCTGACGTACTCGTCCTACGGCAAGCTGCAGCAGACCCTGACCTACAACGCCGACGGCACCGTGGCCACGGTCAAGGACGGCAACAACTACCAGACCACACTGTCCTCGTGGAAACGAGGCATTCCGCAGTCCATCGGGTATCCGGATGGCAAGAGCCGCTCGGCGGTGGTCAACGACAGCGGCTGGATCACCCAGGTTACCGACGAAAACGGCTACGCGACCAGCTACAGCTACGATGCGATGGGCCGGCTGGCCAGCATCGCCTACCCGAGCGGCGACAGTACCGCGTGGAACAGCACCACGCAGGTGTTCCAATCGGTGAACGTGGCCGAATACGGGATCCCGGCCGGGCACTGGCGGCAGACGGTAAGCACCGGCAACGCGCGCAAGCTGACCTACTACGACGCACTGTGGCGGCCACTGCTCACCCACGAGTACGACACCGCCAACGTAAGCGGTACCCAGCGCTTCCAGCGCTTCACCTACGACCATGAGGGCCGGGTCACCTTCGCCTCGTATCCGGGCAGCAGCGATGCGCTCACCAATGGCACCCGGACCAGCTATGACGCGCTGGGCCGCCCGGTCGCGGTGTCGCAGAACGCCGAATCCGGCGTGTTGACCACGACCACCGAGTACCTGACCGGCTTCCGTACCCGCATCACCAACCCGCGTGGGTACCAGACCGTCACCCACTACATGGCCTGGGACCAGCCGACAACCGATTATCCGGTGGCGGTGGAGCAGCCGGGCGGGGTGTACACCGACATCGCCCGCGACGTGTTCGGCAAGCCCACCGCGATCACCCAGCGCAACAGCTCCGGCGGCGTGTCGGTGACGCGGCGCTACGTGTATGACGGCTACCAGCAGCTGTGCAAGAGCATCGAGCCGGAGACCGGCAGCACGGTGATGGCTTACGACAACGCCGGCAACCTGGCCTGGTCGGCCAGCGGCCAGGCCCTGCCCTCGGCCAGCAGCTGCGATACGGCCAGCGTGGCGGGCAGCCAGAAGGTGAGCCGCAGCTACGACGCACGTAACCGGTTGGTGACCCTGACGTTCCCCGGGGGTAATGGTAACCAGGGCTGGACCTATACAGCCGACGGCCTGCCGGACACGGTCACGACCTGGAACGAGGGCGGCAGTACCTATGTGTCCAACAGCTACGCGTACAACAAGCGGCGGCTGCTGACCGGGGAGAGCCAGTCGCAGACGGCCGGGCAGGGCGTGTGGTCGATCGGTTATGGCTACAACGGCAACGGTCACCTGGCCAGCCTGGTGTATCCGCAGAACCTGACGGTGGACTACCTGCCCAATGCGCTGGGCCAGCCGACCCAGGCGGGCACCTTCGCCACCGGGGTGCAGTACTACCCGAACGGGGCGATCAAGCGGTTCACCTATGGCAACGGCCTGGTGCACACGATGTCGCAGAACACGCGGCAGCTGCCGGCACGCAGCACCGACAGCGGCGGCGTGCTGGATCTGGCCTATGCGTACGATGCCAACGGCAACGTCTCGTCGATCACCGACTATACGTCGGCGGCGCGGCAGACGCGCAGCATGGGCTACGACGAGCGCGACCGGCTGACCTCGGTGAGCTCGCTGCTGTACCCGGGCGGGGCCAGCTATACCTACGATGTGCTGGACAACGTCACCCGGGCCACGGTGGGCAGCCGGGACCATGTGTACTGGTATGACGCGAACAATCGCCTGACCAATGTGCTCAACGGCCCCGGTGGTCCGAGCATCATCGGGCTGGGCTATGACGTCCGCGGCAACGTGATCAACAAGAACGGCAACCTGTTCGTGTTCGACCACGGCAACCGGCTGCGCACGGCACAGGGGACGGACACCTACCGTTACGACGCGCAGGGGCGCCGGGTGCGTACGGCCGGCTCGGACGGACTGCTGTACGAGATGTACAGCTTGGACGGCAAGCTGCTGTGGCAGCGCGATGAGCAGCTCGGTCTGCGCTTCCAGCACATCTACCTGGGTGGCAGCCTGGTGGCGTCGCGACGGATGCCGATCGGGGAGACGGTATACGGAACGATCTACCGGCATACCGACGCGCTGGGCAGCCCGATTGCGGCGACGGACGAACTGGGCAATACGCTGCAGACGACCGAGCATGAGCCGTACGGAAAAATGCTCAACCGGACCAACGACAACCGTCCGGGCTACACCGGGCACATGATGGACAAGGCCACCGGCCTGGTCTACATGCAACAGCGCTACTACGATCCGCTGATCCCGCGCTTCCTGAGTGTGGATCCCATTACCGCCTACAGCAACCCGGTGGGGGCGTTTAATCGATACTCGTATGCTGACAACAACCCGTACAGCTTCGTCGATCCCGACGGCCGTGCTAAGGCGGCTGTATGGATAGTCAGACGGGTGCAAGGCGGGGTGGAGAAGGTCGCGAGAATTTCAAAGGAAAGAGCAGTCGAGTTGCGTAGGCAAGGCGGCCAAGAGCTCGACATTGGGACAAACCGCCGGCAGCTTTCACATCAGATTGAGAATGCAGCAAATTCCGGACGCGCACGCCGTGATGTTGCTCATGATCTAAAAGATGGCTCTGGTAAAGGATTGCCTCATTATCAAACAGACGGCGTGCGAGGACATACGTTCTGGGGAAGTTGAGTGTAGCGGCGGCATCAGCAGCGGCGGCTCTCGATCAAGTGGCTGAGGCGGCGGAGTATATTCCAGACCCTGCGCCACGCCCGGCGGAGCAAGCAGATATTTTGAGATTCAATAACGCAATGGGCGCTATTAGCGGAGCAACGGGGCTTCCTATGCCTAGCGTGAAAATGGAGCAGGATGGTGGCTTCCAAGGCGTATTCCGCGTCGAAGGTCGCCTTGACTCAAAGCGTCTTGATGAAGAGCTCAAGAAGAGATGATTCCGTATCAAATTGTTGTTGAGGGCGTCTTTGTGTGCGTGCGCGGCTCATGCCCGGCGTTTGGGTTTCATGGAACCTTCTATACATATGCGAACAACGCTCGTAACGCGGTTAACCGTGCGGAGCAGTTGATGCGGGAAAGAATGGTTCGGCACGAAATAGTTCAGCAATCAGTCGGGTTGTTTTCGACCTACTATGTGATTCGGAATATCTGGGAGGTTGAGTCAGGTCTGGTTGAAGATAAGCATGCGTGTAATCTTGGATTTACGTTGTTTTCAATAGGAAGATTTGAGCGCTTTTTTCTTGCTCTTCGCGGAACTTTGATGAGGCGGTTCAGGCCGTGGTTGTTGATGTAATGGCCCGCCGATTCCTGCTCAGATCATGCGGTTAATGTTGCGGCATAGGCCGCGTCTGAGGTCATCATCTTCAATGCCTGGCGGATTTAAGGGGGCGATTTAAGGAGCGCTTGGCGCTACGTGGGAAGAGCGGGCCATCGAATATGGCAGGTGGCTGCGTTCCGGGATGGAAGATGAGGAAATCTCTACGATACGCAACTACATTGCCAAGTAGCGGGCGTTTGGTTGTACACGATTTCAGGCTATGGTCGAGAAGGCATTGGGCCGGCCTGCCGGATGCCGTAACCGTGGACGGCCCAGGTCCAAGCCGGTTTAATTACCTCCGTACCCTTTCAGTTGTTCCGCCGCCAGACGATAAGATGGGGAGGTGACGGCCTATGAACGGCAAGCTCTATGACAAGGCACTTGCGTTGATTAATAAAGGCGCCTCGCCAGATAAGGTCTATCCATTGCTCTTAGAAGCCATGGATGCGGGCGATTATCGAGCGCACTACGCTCTGGGCACTTGGTATCTCTACGGTCGACACGTAAAGGCAAGTAGCAAACAGGCCGTAAGTCTGTTCAGGCAAGCTGCTGAGAATGATGTGGCGGAAGCTGCGTTCGATCTCGCGGTTTGTTATGAGAAAGGAGAGGGCGTAAGGAAGGATCTGTCGAAGGCTGCGGCGTTTTACCTCCGTGCATTGCGTTGTGGTGATGAATCAGCAGCCGAAGAGCTGCATAGGATGTTCTATTGGGGCTTTGGTGTTGAGAAGAATAGGATGATCGCCAACGAATTTGCGGCGTTCGAAAAGCCGGGTCCGGAAAAGCCGGGGCGGAGGTAGGGATTAAAGGGGGGGAGGCAATTAAACATGGGCTACGACGGCCGCGACCGGCTGAAGAGCGTGACCTCGCCGCTGTATCCGGGCGGGGCGACGTATGCCTATGACGTGCTGGACAACATCACCCGGGCGACGGTGGCCGGCCGCGACCACGTGTACTGGTACGACGCCAGCAACCGGCTGAACAACGAAGTGGCCATCTGATATCGAACGGCAGATAGAGCAGGTTGAGGTTTTGCGAGGTCATTCTTAAATGAACAATGAGCGCGATGACTTTTTGCGTGATTACGTAACGCTGCTTCTTGAGAAACGAGCTCAGATAAAGGCTGAAGGAGCTTGTGTAGACTTCGAGAAGGGAAGATTGTTCGGTTTATACGAAGCTTTATCGCTTCTCGGTGATCAACTTATGGCATTCGAAATTGATCCTTCAGATGTCGGACTGGAGTCGTTCGATCCCGACCAGATTCTCTTGGGCGATTAGCTGCACACCTAACCCGCCCATGAGGTACAAGGCTCGCACTGCGAGCAAGGAGTTTGGGTGTAGCTAGTTGTAGCGAAGGTCATGCGCAAGCAGTTTAAGCTCCGGCTGGGCAAGTTCCCAGTCGGGGTCTTCTTCCATTCGATAGTCCCACTCGCGTAACGGAGATGGTTCCGAGATTAGTTTTTGCAGCGTATTGTCTGCGACTTCCGGATCATAAACACGGTACAGCAGGACGCGCTCGCCTCTGGATGTAATGCGGGCCAGGAAAACGGAATTTTGATTGGATTGCAAGAGAGGTGCGATGATTGCCTCTTGCACTTGCAGGATATCGTCCTCTTCTATGGTTGGCATGCCGTTAGCGCTCAGCTGTTTGCAATCGATGCTGATTCTTAGGTGCCAAGGAAGCGCTTGACGATCAGTGAAGGTTCGCAGTGCCGCATTAACGACAACGACGGCAGGGTCACCGCCGATTGATGTGTTGATTAGACTGTAGTGGGGCTTGGGAATCATCGTCGATTTTCCGCCTTGGTAGCCACTTTGGACATTACGACTGCGCAAGAAGCGATTCGAGGACTTCACTGACGATGCGTTGGCGCGCCTACGGTAGTTGACTGATCTGTTCCAGCTCTCGCTCGATCTTGCCCTTGGGGCCGCGTTTATTGATGCTGCGCTTGGGCTGCAAGCCAACTAACAATTCAACGTTAACGCCGAATTGATCGGCTAGGGTCGGCAATGCACCGGACCTTAAAGGGGACGGAGGCAATTAAACATCCCGCTACGACGCGCAGGAGCGTCGGGTGCGCACGGCCGGCCCGGATGGGCTGCCTTACGAAAGGCGCAGCCTGGACGGCAAGCTGTTGTAGCAGCGCGCCGGGCAACTCGGCCTGCGCGCCCCGGCACGTTTACCCGGTCGCGCACTGGTGGCATCGAGGCGGGCGCTGATCGGGGGCAGGCATCGGCGATCCCGGCCGGTGCGATCCCGCCGATTGATCCTGCGCAAGGCCGGCCGCGGACGGTACCCCTACGCTGCGTGCATCGACAAACGGCACGGGGAGGGGACGATGCATCCGATACTGCGCGACATGCTGACGCAACCGGTGGGTTGGCTGACGATCTGCGGGGCGTTGATCATCCTGGGGATTCCGGTTTTCACGGTGTTCTTCATCCGCCGCCGGCTGCGCGAGGAGCAGCGCAACCAGCGCTGAGCCGCGGGCGGGACTGACGGCAGGGGGCAGGCGCGGGCGGGCTCGGCTAGGA
Source organism: Stenotrophomonas acidaminiphila (assembly GCA_002951995.1). Lineage (NCBI taxonomy): Bacteria > Pseudomonadati > Pseudomonadota > Gammaproteobacteria > Lysobacterales > Lysobacteraceae > Stenotrophomonas > Stenotrophomonas acidaminiphila. The sequence continues at coordinate 3,388,688 of CP019797.1, read as the reverse complement.
TGGTGCGATCCATGCTGTCCATGACAGGAAGCCCATGCGCCCCTTGTTCCTCGCCCTTGCCATGATGCTCGCCACCCCCGCCGTCCACGCCGAAAAACTCACCCTGGAAGCCATCACCGGCAGCGCGCCGCTGTCCGGGCCGACGCTGATGAAGCCCAAGGTGGCGCCGGATGGTTCGCGCGTGACCTTCCTGCGTGGCAAGGACAGCGACCGCAACCAGCTGGACCTGTGGGAATACGACATCGCCAGCGGCCAGACCCGGCTGCTGGTCGATTCCAAGGTGGTGCTGCCCGGCACCGAGACCCTGAGCGACGAGGAAAAGGCGCGGCGTGAGCGCCAGCGCATCGCGGCGATGACCGGCATCGTCGATTACCAGTGGTCGCCCGATGCGAAGACCCTGCTGTTCCCGCTCGGCGGCGAACTCTACCTGTACGACCTGGGCCGGCAGGGCCGCGAGGCGGTGCGCCAGCTCACCCACGGCGAAGGCTTCGCCACCGACCCGAAGATCTCGCCCAGGGGCGGGTTCGTCAGCTTCGTGCGCGAGCGCAACCTGTGGGTGATCGACCTGGCCAGCGGCAAGCCGCTGCAGCTGACCCGCGACGGCAGCGCCACCATCGGCAACGGCGTGGCCGAATTCGTCGCCGACGAGGAAATGGACCGCCACACCGGCTACTGGTGGGCGCCGGACGACTCGGCGATCGCCTTCGCCCGCATCGACGAATCGCCGGTGCCGGTGCAGAAGCGCTACGAGATGTACGCCGACCGCGTGGAGATGATCGAACAGCGCTACCCGGCGGCCGGCGACCGCAACGTGCGGGTCAAGCTCGGCGTGGTGGCACCGCGCGCCGGTGCCGCGCCGAAGTGGGTCGACCTGGGCGGGGAGCAGGACATCTACCTGGCCCGCGTCACCTGGCGCGACCCGCAGCGCCTGACCTTCCAGCGGCAGAGCCGCGACCAGAAGACGCTGGAGCTGATCGAGACCATGCTGGCCGACGGCCGCCAGCGCACCCTGGTCACCGAGACCAGCCGGACCTGGGTGCCGCTGCACAACGACCTGCGCTTCCTCAAGGATGGCCGCTTCGTGTGGTCGTCCGAGCGCAGCGGCTTCGAGCACCTGTACCTGGCCAGCGAGGACGGCGCCACGCTGACCCCGCTGACCTCCGGCCCCTGGCCGGTGGACGAACTGCTGGCGGTGGACGAGGACGCGGGCAAGGTCTATTTCCGCGCCGGAATCGAGTCGCCGCTGCGCAGCGAGATCCATGCCGTGCCGCTGGCCGGCGGCACGCCGGTGAAGCTCTCGCGCGCGGCGGGCATGCACAGCGCCGCGTTCGCCAACAACGCCAGCGTCTACGTGGACAGCTGGTCCAACAGCACCACGCCGCCGCAGATCGAGCTGTACCGCGCCAACGGCGAGAAGATCGCCACGCTGCTGGACAACGACCTGGCCGACCCGGCGCATCCGTACGCGAAATACCGCGACGCGCAGCGGCCGGTCGAGTACGGCACGCTCACCGCCGCCGATGGCCGCACCGAGCTGCACTACAGCCTGATCAAGCCGGCCGGCTTCGACCCGGCCAAGCAGTACCCGGTGGCGGTCTACGTGTATGGCGGCCCGGCGTCGCAGACGGTCACCGACAGCTGGCCCGGCCGCGGCGACCACCTGTTCAACCAGTACCTGGCGCAGCACGGCTACGTGGTGTTCTCGCTGGACAACCGCGGCACGCCGCGCCGCGGCCGTGATTTCGGCGGCGCGCTGTATGGCGTGCAGGGCACGGTGGAAGTGGCCGACCAGCTCAAGGGCGTGGAATGGCTGAAGCGGCAGCCGTGGGTGGACGGTGCGCGCATCGGCGTGCAGGGCTGGTCCAACGGCGGCTACATGACCCTGATGCTGCTGGCCAAGGCGTCGGACCAGTACGCCTGCGGCGTGGCCGGCGCGCCGGTCACCGACTGGGGCCTGTACGACACGCACTACACCGAGCGCTACATGAACCTGCCGGCGGCCAACCCCGACGGTTACCGCGAAGGGCGCATCCTCACCCACATCGATGGGCTGACCTCGCCGCTGCTGCTGATCCATGGGATGGCCGACGACAACGTGCTGTTCACCCACTCGACCAATCTGATGAGCGCGCTGCAGAAGCGCGGCCAGCCGTTCGAACTGATGACCTACCCGGGCGCCAAGCATGGCCTGTCCGGCAGCAACGCGCTGCACCGCTACCGCGTCGCCGAGGACTTCCTCGCGCGCTGCCTCAAGCCCTGAGCCGGACAGGAGGACACGGATGTCGTCACCGCCCCCTCCCTTGCCGGGCGCCCGCACGCCGGGCCAGCGGCCGCCGCGCAACTGGCTGCAACGCAACCTCAAGTGGGCGTTGCCGCTGTTCGTGCTGCTGATCGTCGGTGGCTGGTCGCTGACCTCGTGGATGGGCCTGCGGCAGATGGCCGCGCCGCTGGAGCGCAGCGAGCCCTACCGCGAGGCGCTGGCGCGCGTCGGCCGCGACCCGGAAGTGGCCGCCGCGCTCGGGCGGCCGCTGCGGGCCAAGCCGTTCCCGTTCGGCAGCATCAACCAGTTCGGTGATGACGGCGGCGCCGACATGGTGATCCGCATCCAGGGACCGCATGGCAGCGGCAAGCTCGACGTGCGCGCGCAACGCCGCCAGGGGCGCTGGTCCTACCCGCGGCTGCAGGCGGAACTGCCGGGCCGGCATGCGCCGGTGGACCTGCGCGACGAACGCGACCGCGACTGCGCGATCTTGCCCGGTTGCCGCTGACTGCGTAGGGTCACGGCTCCACCCCCGGAGCCGCGCGCATGAAACCGATCGTCCTCGCCGTCGCCCTTGCCCTGGCCACGCCCTTGCCGCTGGCCGCGGCCACCACGCCGTCGTCCCCGGCGGCCACATCCGCGCCGGCCTGGGTGGCGCACAGCAACGCGCTGGCGCAGATCCTGCTGCGCGCGCAGGCACCGTTCCGGCCGGAGATGGCCAGCTTCTTCGGCGTCCCGGGCTACGACGACAAGGTCGTCGACCTCGGCCCGGACAACGCCGCGCGCTACCGCGCCGCGCTGGAGCAGGCGCGTACCCAGCTGCGCGAAAAGCTCCAGCTCGAACGCGACCCCAACGTGCGCCAGGACCTGGAGATCATGATCGCCGCGGCCGGCCGCGGCATCGAGGGCAGCGCGCTCGAGGAGCAGCACCTGATGCCGTGGGTGGACGTGCCGCAGAGCGTGTTCGGTGGCCTCAACGGGCTGCTGTCCGACCAGGTGCCGGCGGAGCGCCGGGCCAGGGCGCTGGACCGGCTCAAGGCCTATATCGGCCAGGCCCCGGGCAGCCAGCCGCTGGCCACCCTGGCGCGGCAGCGCTACGCCGAGAAGAGCGGTACCCCGGGCCTGCTGCAGCCGACCCGGATCGAGGTCGAACAGGCCATCGCCAATGTCGATACCTACATCGACGGCATCGGCAAGCTGTTCGCAAAGTACGACATCAAGGGCGCGGACGCCGCGCTGGCCACCCTGGCCACGCAGATGAAGGAGTACATCGCATGGACGCGCCGGGACGTGTTGCCACAAGCGCGCACCGACACCCGCCTGCCGGCCGAGTTGTATGCCTTCCAGCTCAAGGACGTGGGCGTGGACATCGACCCGGCGCTGCTGGTGCAGCGCGCGCAGCTGGAATACATGGAAACCCGCGCGATGATGCGCCAGCTGGCGCCGCTGGTGGTGCAGGCCAAGGGCCTGAAGGTGGATGATGCCAACGACTACGCCGCGGTGATCCGCGCGCTGAAGCAGGACACGATCGGCAACGACCGCCTGGAGGCGCACTACCGCGGCATCATCGACGCCATCGACCCGATCATCCGCCGCCAGCGCATCGTCGACGTGCCGCAGCGCCCGCTGCAGATGCGCCTGGGCAGCGCGGCCGAGAGCGCCGCGTCGCCGGCGCCGCATTACCTGCCGCCGCCGCTGGTCGGCAACACCGGGCAGCAGGGCACCTTCGTGCTGCCGCTGGGCAACCCGGCCTCGGGCGGCAAGGCGCAGTACGACGATTTCAACTTCGGTTCGGCGGCATGGACGCTGAGCGCGCACGAAGGCCGCCCGGGCCATGACCTGCAGTTCGCGGCGATGGTCGAGCGCGGCATCTCGCTGGCGCGCACGCTGTTCGCGTTCAACTCAGTCAACGTCGAGGGCTGGGCGCTGTACGCCGAGGCCGAGCTGGTGCCGTTCGAGCCGCTGGACGGGCAGATGATCGCGCTGCAGTTCCGGCTGCTGCGCGCCGCCCGCGCCATGCTCGACCCGATGCTCAACCTCGGCCTGACCGACCGCGAGCAGGCGCGCAAGGTGCTGGTGGAAGGCGTCGGCCTGTCCGAGGCCATGGCCACCCAGGAACTGGACCGCTACACCGTGCGGGCGCCGGGCCAGGCCTGCAGCTACTTCTACGGCTATACCCGGATCATGGAACTGCGCATGCGCACCGAGCTGGCGCTGGGCGACCGCTTCGACCGCCTGGCGTTCAACAACTTCCTGCTCGACCAGGGGCTGCTGCCGCCGGACCAGCTGGCCACCGCCGTGGACGAGGTGTTCATCCCGGCGCAGCGCCGCAGGTAAGCGTCATCGGCGCCGCTGCCCAAGTGGCGGCGGCGCCAGCCGCGACACCTGACCGGCGCAGCAGCGCCTACCTGGCGCCCGGCGGCACCCAGATCGCCACGCCGGCGGCGCGCTTCTGCTGGGTGGGGATGCCCACGCTCAGGCCCCCGCCACCATGTCGGCCGTAGCTGCCGCCGCCGACCGACATGCCCACCGGCGAGCCGCCGGCGCCCACCCCCATCAGGATCACGCCGTTGGCGCCCAGCGCCGCGGCCTCGCGCTTGAGCCGGGCAATGGCCGCATCGGTCTGGCCCTGGGTGCCGAAGCCGACCGCGCTGGAGGCCTCCAGCTGGGCGATCTCCACCGCGCCGGCCGGTGGCGTGGAATAGATCTGCACGCTGGCCGGGTCCACCGGCGCGCGCGCCTGGCCGAGCATGACCCGTGAGGTGCTGGCGCAGCCGCCGGTGGCCAGGGCGACGCCCAATGCGATGGCGAGCGGTAGTTTCATGGGTTCACTCCCGGGTGGGTAATGGCGGGATCATCGGCGCGCCCGCGTGAATCGGCCGCGAACCGCGTGGAACGTTTGATCGCGGGGATTTCCGGGCTATCTTGCGCGCATCAACCAGCGGAGGGAACGACATGGGACTGATCAGCCTAGTCTGGGGCATCGTGGCGCTGCTGTGGATGGTGTTGGCCTTCATCCCGCTGCTGGGCTGGGGCAACTGGTTCCTGATCCCGTTCGCCGCGGTCGGCGCGGTCATCGCCGCCATCGGCCTGCTGTTCACCCGTGAGGGCAACCGCGGCCGCGCCAAGGCCGGGCTGCTGCTCAACGTGGTGGTGATCGTGGTCGGGGTGATCCGCCTGGGCCTGGGTGGCGGCCTGGTCTGACCGCGGGGCGTAGAATGGTGGACCCTGCCGGCTGACGATCCGGCGCCCAGGGCCCGCAGCCGGCGCGACCCCCACCGATGATCATCCGACCCCGCCCCGCGGCTGGCAGCTGCTGTACATCCTGCGCGGTTCGATCGTGCCGGCCATCGCCCCGCGGGTGCTGGCGATCGGGGTGCTGGCGGTGGCCGTGGCACTGCTGGCCAAGCTGCATCATCCATTCGCCGCCAATGGCCTGGCGGTGGCGCCGTTCACCCTGCTGGGGCTGGTGCTGTCGATCTTCCTGAGCTTCCGCAACAACGCCTGCCACGAGCGCTGGTGGGAAGGCCGAAAGCAGTGGGGGCAGCTGCTGGTCGAGACCCGCAGCTTCGTGCGCCAGGCCAACGCGCTGCTGGCCGACGACGCGCCGCTGCGCCGGCGGGTGTCGCGGCTGCTGGTCGGTTTTGCCCATGCCCTGGCCGCGCGCCTGCGCGGCCGCGACGCCGCCGCCGCGGCCGCGCCGTGGCTGGCGCCGGGGCAGCAGGCGCTGCTGCAGCGGCAGAACATCCCCGACGGCCTGCTGGCGCTGGTCGCCGCCGAACTGGCGGTGCCGCTGCGCGCCGGCCGCCTCGACCCTTACCTGTACGCCTGCTTCGAACAGCGGCTGCATGCGCTGTCCTCGGTGCAGGCGGCGTGCGAGCGCATCGCCGGCACGCCACTGCCGTTCGCCTACACCCTGCTGCTGCACCGCTGCGCGTGGCTGTTCTGCGTGCTGCTGCCGTTCGGCCTGGCTGGCGCGCTCGGCTGGGCCACGCCGGTGGTGTCGATGCTGCTGGCCTACGCGTTCTTCGGCCTGGACCAGCTCGGCGAGGAGCTGGAAGAGCCGTTCGGCCTGGAACCCAACGACCTGCCGCTGGACGCCATGGTGCGCACCCTCGAGATCGACGTGCTCGACGCACTGGGCGAGCACCCGCTGCCCGAACCGCTGCAACCGCAGGGCTACCTGCTGCAATAGCCATTCCCCCCATCCCGGAGTCCCACCATGTTCCACCCCCGTTACCGCCCGCGCCGCATGCGCCACGATGCCTTCTCGCGCCGGCTGATGCGCGAGAACACCTTCACCGCCGACGACCTGATCTGGCCGGTGTTCGTGCACGAGCTGGCCGGCCGCGCGCCGGTGGCATCGATGCCGGGCGTGGAGCGCCTGTCCATCGACGAACTGCTGCGCGAGGCCGAGCAGGCGCTGGAACTGGGGGTGCCGGTGATCGACCTGTTCCCGGTGGTCGACCCGTCGTGCAAGTCGCTCGACGCCGCCGAGGCCTGGAACCCCGACGGGCTGGCGCAGCGTGCGGTGCGCGCGCTCAAGCAGCGCTTCCCCGAGCTGGGGGTGATGACCGACGTGGCCCTGGACCCGTTCACCGTGCACGGCCAAGATGGCATCATCGACGACCGCGGCTACGTGCTCAACGACGTCACCGTCGATGCCCTGGTGAAGCAGTCGCTGTCGCATGCCGAGGCCGGCGTGGACATCGTCTCGCCCTCGGACATGATGGACGGGCGCATCGGCGCGATCCGCCAGGCGCTGGACGACGCCGGCCACATCCACACCCGCATCATGGCCTATTCGGCCAAGTACGCCTCGGCCTTCTACGGCCCGTTCCGCGATGCGCTGGGCAGCGCCGGCAACCTGGGCAAGGCCGACAAGCACACCTACCAGATGGACCCGGCCAACAGCGACGAGGCGCTGCGCGAGATCGCGCTGGACCTGGACGAAGGCGCGGACATGGTGATGGTCAAGCCGGGCATGCCGTACCTGGACGTGGTGTACCGGGTGAAGCAGGAGTTCGGCGTGCCGACCTTCGCCTACCACGTCAGCGGCGAGTACGCGATGCTCAAGGCGGCCGCGGCCAATGGCTGGCTGGACGAGCGCCGCTGCGTGATGGAAACCATGATCGGCTTCAAGCGCGCCGGTGCCGACGGCGTGCTGACCTACTACGCGCCGCAGATCGCGCGCTGGCTGCGGGAAGGCTGATGGACGCGCCCGGCATGCAGCCCTGGCAATGGGTGGTGTGGGTGGTCGGGGTGACCGCGTTCGCGGTGGTGATCGGGTTGGTGATCGCCGCGGTTGTCCGCGCCGCGCGGCGACCGCCGGAGCTGCCGTCGGCCGCGCAACGGCTGCAGCGGCAATCACCGCTGCCACCGGAGGTCGAGGCACAGCTGCGCGAACTGGCCGGCCTGCGGCAGGCCGGGCGCATCGGTGAAGTGGAGTACGAGCGGCGGCGCGCCGAAGTGCTTGCCGGCAACCCGGCTCCCGGTAGCGACTCCCAACCGTAGAGGCGGGGCTTGCCGCGCAGGTGGCTTTCCCGGTGAGGCCCGTGCCGGGCGAGCCCGGCACCTACGGGGCCTGCTGCCCCAATCCATGCACTGCGTAGATGCGGGGCTTGCCCCGCATGAACCTTGACCGTCCTCACCGCCGCGCGCCGCACGACGCATGCGCGGTGCCGGCGCGTTGGCTCCCGCTAGCGGCAGTCGCCGCTGCCGTCGCTGGCCGGCGCCCGCATCCGGTACAGGTCGAAGCCGCCGGCACGCGGCGCGCGCGCATGGCCGCTGACCAGCAGTTCGCCCGGGGTACTGGCGTCGACCAGCGCCGCCCGGGTATCGCCCTCGGCGCTGTTGAACGACAGCGCCAGCGGTTGCGCCGCGCTCCACTGTCCCTGGTGGCAGTGCGACAGCTGCAGCTGCGCGCGCCTTTCGCCCTTGCCGCGTGCGAACACCACCGCGCGCCCACCGGCCAGCCAAGCGCCGTCCAGTTCGTCGTCGGCACCGTTGAGGCCGGTCATCGGCTGCGGCGCGGCGAACCCGTCGCCGGCACGGTGCGCGCGCCACAGGTCCCAGCCGCCGGCGCCGCCCGCGCGGTCGCTGGCCAGCAGCAGGCTGCCGTCGTGGTCGTGCACGGCCGGCGAGCGTTCGTGGTCGGCGCCATTGATGGCCGCGCCCAGGTTCTGCGCCGGGCCGAAGCCGCCGTCGTCGCGCAGCGCCGCGCGGTACAGGTCGAAGCCGCCATGGCCGCCCTTGCGGTCGGAGGCGAAGTACAGCCAGCGGCCGGCGGCATCCAGGAACGGATCGACCTCATCGGCCGCGGTGTCCAGTGGCAGCGGGCGCGGGTCGCTCCAGCGCGCGTCCTGCCAGGTGGCCTGCCACAGGTCCCAGCCGCCGGCGCCACCGTCGCGGTTGCTGGCCCAGACCAGGCGCCGGCCATCGGCCGAGCGCGTGGCGCGCAGCTCGTCGGCACGGGTGGACACCACGCCGATGCCTTCGATGCCGAACTCCGCCAGTGCCGTCACCCGCGGTGCAAAGAGTAGACTCATGGACAGCGCGAGCAGCAGCGATCGGGTCCGCATGGAGGTTCCGCAAGCCAGGGATCGCGCCAGTCTAGGTCATGCAGAGGATCACCATGAGCGTCGCCCGCTACGCCGTCTTTGGCCACCCCATCGCCCATTCGCAGTCGCCGCACATCCACGCCGCCTTCGCCAGGGCGCAGGGGATCGAGATCGATTACCGCGCCATCGATGCCACCGCGCAGGATTTCACCGCGGCGCTGGACGCGTTCGCCGCCGACGGCGGGGTGGGCGCCAACGTGACCCTGCCGCACAAGGAAGCGGCGTTCGCGCTGTGCGCCACCACCACTTCGCGCGCGCAGCGTGCCGGCGCGGTCAACACCCTGCTGCGCAAGGGCGAGCGCTGGCATGGCGACAACACCGACGGCATCGGCCTGGTGCGCGACCTCACCGGCCGCAACGGGCTGGACCTGCGCGGTCGCCGCGTGCTGCTGCTCGGCGCCGGTGGCGCCGCGCGCGGCGTGGCCCCCGCGCTGCTCGACGCCGGCATCCTCGAACTGGTGGTGGCCAACCGCACCCCGGAGCGCGCCGATGCGCTGGTGGACGCGATGAGCGAACCGGGCCGCGTCATCTCGGCCTATTGGGACGCACTGCGCGAGCAGGGCGACTTCGAGCTGATCATCAACGCCACCTCGGCCGGCCAGGGCGAGGGTGAGGCCTTCACCCTGCCGCTGTCGCTGGTCAACAGCCTGACCACCGCGGTCGACCTGAACTACGGCGAGGCGGCGATCCCGTTCCTGGCCTGGGCCCGCGCGGCCGGGTGCCGCAATGAGTTCGATGGCCTGGGCATGCTGGTGGAGCAGGCGGCGGAGAGCTTCCAGCAGTGGCACGGGGTGCGCCCGGAGACCGACGCGGTCTACGCCGCGCTGCGCGCACGCGCCGCCACCCTGGTCACCGCGGACTGAGCGGCGTGGACCAGACGCAATTGCTGGGCTCGCTGCTGGTATCGGTGGGCTACCGCCTGCCGGTGATGATCGCGCTGGGCGTGGCACTGGTCCTGCTGCTGGGGGCGCCGAAGGCGGTGGCGCGCAGCGCCGCGCTGTGGGCGCTGGCGATCCTGATGGCGAGCACGCTGTCCGGCGCGGTGCTGGCGGTGTTGCCGCTGCTGCTGATCGCCGCGGGCAACTTCGATGGCATCGCCGCGCTCAATACCGCGCTGGGCGTCGGCCACTTCGCGGTGTCGCTGCTGGAAGCCGGCGGCTTCGTGCTGCTGGCCTGGGCGCTGGCCAGGGCCCTGCGCGGGCCGGCGAAAGCCTGAGCTGCCACGCATGGCCGCGAACCCGTGCCGGGCAAAGCCCTGTGCCGGGCAAGCCCGGCACCTACGGGCGCGTGTCGGGGTCGGGGTGTTTCATACCGAAATCCATGGCCGGGGGCGGCGTGTTTCCTGCCGGAATCCATGCCCTGCCGTAGATGCGGGGCTTGCCCCGCATGAAGCTGCGCCGTTGAAGCCCCCGTGCCGGGCAAGCCCGGCACCTACGGGGCATGTGCCGCGCCGGTATGGGAAAATGCCGGGTATGAAGGTAGCAGGCGGCAGGTCGGCGTGACGGAGAAAGTGGAAGCGCCGCGTGCGTTGACCGAGGAAGTGAAGACGGCCATCCGCGACGCCTACGCGAAGCTGCAGGCCAACACGCCCGGCTTCAGCACGCGGCGCTCGCAGAGCCAGATGATCGGCGTGGTCTCGCGCGCGCTGGCCAGCGGTGGCGTGGGCGTGGTCGAGGCGCCGACCGGGGTCGGCAAGAGCCTGGGCTACCTGACCGCCGGCGTGCCCATCGCGCTGGCCTCGAAGAAGAAGCTGGTGATCAGCACCGGCACGGTGGCGCTGCAGTCGCAGCTGGTCGAGCGCGACATTCCCAGTTTCCTCAAGGCCACCGGCCTGCAGGCCACGGTGGCGCTGGCCAAGGGCCGCACCCGCTACCTGTGCACGCGCAATGCCGCCGAAGCGCAGGGCGAGGGCGCGCAGGAGGGCATGTTCGGCGACGAAGTGCTGCTCTACGAGCGGCCGCTGGCGCCGATCGAAATGGACGTGGCCGGCAAGCTGATGCGCGCTTTCATCGAAGGGCGCTGGAACGGCGACCTGGACAACGCACCGGAGGCGGTCACGCCCGGCCTGCGCCTGCGCATCACTACCCCGGCCTCGGGCTGCGCCGGGCGCCGCTGTGCCTATTCGACCCAGTGCCCGGTGCTGCGCGCGCGCAACGAGGTGCGCGAGGCGCAGATCGTGGTGACCAACCACGCGCTGCTGCTGTCGGCGCTGTCCATCGGCGAATCCGACAACGGCCAGCCGCTGATCGCCGCGCCCGCCGACATGCTGCTGGTGCTGGACGAAGGCCACCACATCGGCAACGTCGCCATCGACCAGGGCGCGGCCAGCCTGCCGCTGGACGACATGGCGCGGCGCACCGGGCGCCTGCAGATCATCATCGCCGGCGCCTACCGTGCGGTGGACAAGGACAGGATCGGCAACCTGCTGCCGAACGAGGCGATCGACGCCGCGGCGCGCGTGGCCAAGCTGCTCAAGGCGTTCGCCGACGGCATCGCGCAGGTGTGGACGCCGGCAGCGGACGAACGCGAGCCGCTGTGGCGCGCCGCCAACGGCCGCCTGCCGGAGGCGTGGCGGCAGCCGGTCGAGGAACTGGCCGACGAGACCCGGACCCTGCTCAACTGGGCCACGGCCGCGGCCGCGCAAGTGGCCAAGGGCAAGCCCGAGGACGCCGCCCACGAGCGCCTGCAGCGCAGCCTGGGCATGGCACTGGAGATGATCCAGCAGCAGTACGACCTGTGGGCCGGCTGGCGCCGCGAGGACAAGGAAGGCCAGCCGCCGATGGCGCGCTGGATCACCCTGACCCGCGACGGCGAACATGTGCTGCACTGCTCGCCGGTGTCGGCGGCGATGGTGCTGCGCAAGCTGTTGTGGGACGAAGTGGATTCGGTGGTGATGACCTCGGCCACGCTCACCGGCGGCGGCGATTTCCAGGCGCTGGCCATCGACAACGGCATTCCGGCCGAGGCGGAAATGGTGTCGCTGGCCTCGCCGTTCGACCTGCCCAACCAGGCGCAGTTGGTGGTGCCGCCGTTCCCGGTGACGCCGGACGACCGCGAGCGCCACCCGAGGGAGGTGGCGAAGTACCTGGCCGCCGAGCTGGACTGGGACAAGGGCAGCATCGTGCTGTTCACCTCGCGCTGGAAGATGGAGAAGGTGGCCGAGCTGATGCCGGCCACGCTGCGCCGGAAGGTGCTGGTGCAGGGCGAAGGCGCCAAGCAGAAGATGATCGACGAGCACCTGCGCCGCACCGCCGCCGGCGAGGGCTCGGTGCTGTTCGGGCTCAATTCCTTCGGCGAGGGCCTTGACCTGCCGGGCGAGGCCTGTACCACGGTGGTCATCACCCAGGTGCCGTTCGCGGTGCCGACCGATCCGCAGACCTCGACGTTGAGCGAGTGGTTCGAGAGCCGCGGGTTGAATTCCTTCAACCTGATCGCGATCCCGCATGCGCTGCGCACGCTGACCCAGTTCGCCGGGCGCCTGATCCGCACCTCCACCGATACCGGGCGCGTGGTCATCCTCGATTCGCGGCTGCTCACGCGCCGCTACGGCAAGCGCATCATCGACGCGCTGCCGCCGTTCAGGCGGGTGATCGGCTGACGCCGCCGGCCGCGTGCCGGCGCCGCTTCGGCGGCACCGGCGCGGCGCCGCGAAGGGCGTGCTTCATTCCTCGCGCTTGTTCAGCGCCGAGGTCACTGCCGCGGCGTCCTCGCGCGACAGGAACAGGTATTCCAGCTCGCAGCCGCCGAACCTGTCCTCCAGCTCCTGCATGCGCACCGGGTGGCTGCCGAACCGGTAGTGCTGGCTGTCGTTGTCGGTGTCCTGGACCAGGTAGACGCCGAAGGAAGGGGGATTGGTGAGGGTGCCTTCCAGCTTGACGGATGACGGGTCTATGGCGCGCTGGATGAGGTCTTCGAGGTCGGTCATGGCGTTGCGTGGGGAGTCGTGTCGTACTTTCGGGGCAAGTGGAATCGTTGGCGGGGCCGGCGTCAATGCCTTTCGTGTTTCCAGTGGCGGCGCTTGCCCTGGGCCAGCCATTCGATGGCCTGGGCGATGCGCTGCTGGCGGGTGGTTTCGCGCCTGGCCTGGCCGATCCATTCCAGGTAATCGCGGCGGGCGCCGGGCGCGAAGCCGTCGAACGTGGCCCTGGCCTGTGGCGCCGCGGCCAGCGCCTGGGCGAACGCCGGCAGCATGGGTAGCGGCGGCCGCGGCGCGCGCTTGAGGACGGGCGCGCCGCCCTCGATGCGCTGCATGGCCTGGCGCAGCTGGGCGGCGAACCCGCGCCTGGCGGGCAGGTCGGCCACCGAGCGCAGCCGCCCGTACTGGCCCATGCCGCCGCCGGCACCGCTGTCCCCGGCGTCCCGCGCCCACAGGTTCAGCGCGGCGTGCGCCTTGAACGCGGCCATTCCGCACAGCAGCCGGCCACGGTGCAGGAAGGCCGGCATGCCCCATCTGATGGCTTCTTCCACCCCGGGGCAGGCCGCGTGCACGCGCTGGCGGATCTCATGCAGGATCGGCTGCGCGAAGGCGGCGGCGCGGGCGATGTAGGCGTCGACACGGGGATCGGGCGGGGGCATGGCGCGGGTCTCGGATGGGCGGAGCCTGCCGCCCCCGCGCGCCAATACAAGCCTGGCCTGGACGGGCCTGGTTTGCGCGGTCCCGGTGGCGTCGTCAGCCGCTGCGGAAGCGCCGCGCCAGCGCGTTGAACACGGCGATGGCGGCGGTCAGGGCGGCCATCGACAGGAACTGCAGGCGGGTCTCGGGCGCCGACAGCAGCAGCGCGAAGATCAGCACCAGGATCGCCAGCGCCAGTACCGTCAGGTAGGGGAAGCCGGCCATGCGGAACGGCAGCGGCGTGCCCAGGCGCTCGGCGCGGCGCCGCAGCACCAGCTGCGAGACCAGGGTGATGGTCCACACCAGCAGGCAGGTGGAGCCGACCACGTTCAGCAGCACCGGCAGCACCCGGTCCGGATACAGCAGCTCCAGCACGGTGGCGGCGAAGCCGAACAGCACGCTGGCCAGCACCGCCAGCACCGGAACCTGGCGGCGGCTGACCCGGGCCAGCCCGCGTGGCGCCTCGCCGCGCGCCGCCAGCGAATGGATCATGCGCGAGGCGCCGTAGAGATTGGCGTTGAGCGCCGACAGCAGGGCGATCACCGCGATCAGGGTGATGGCGGTGGCCGCGCCGGGGATGTTGGCGACCTGCAGCACCGCCGCGAACGGCGACTTCAGCGATTCGCTGGTCCACGGCACCACCGCGATGATCACCCCGATCGAGCCGATGTAGAACACCAGGATGCGCCAGGCCACGGTGCGGATCGCGCGCGCCAGGCTGCGTTCCGGGTCCTGGGTCTCGGCCGCGGCGACGGCCACGATCTCGGTGCCGCCGAAGGCGAACACCACCACCAGCAGTGCCGCGCCGATGCCGGCCAGGCCATTGGGCGCGAAGCCGCCATGCCCGAACAGGTTGGACAGGCCGGGCGAGGGCACGCCGGGCAGCAGCCCGCACAGCAGCGCGATGCCGATCACGATGAAGGCGACGATCGCGGCGACCTTGAGGATGGCGAACCAGAATTCGAACTCGCCGTAGTTGCGCACGCCCATCAGGTTGATGACGGTGAAGGCCACCATGAATGCCAGCGAGGTCAGCGGCACCGACAGCTGCGGCCACAGCGTGGCCAGCAGGCCGGCGGCGCCGACCGACTCGGCCGCGATCACGATCACCAGCTGCACCCACCACAGCCAGCCGATGGTGGCGCCGGCGGTGGCGCCCAGCGCGTCGGCGGCATACACCGAGAACGCGCCGCTGGCCGGGCGCGCGGCGGCCATTTCGCCCATGGCGTGCATCATGATGATCACCAGCGTGCCGGCGACCAGGTAGGACAGCAGCACCGCCGGGCCGGCGGCGTGGATGCCCACCCCGAGCCCAGGAACAGGCCGGCGCCGATCGCGCTGCCCAGGCCCATCATGATCAGCTGGCGCGGTTTGAGCGCGCGTTCCAGTTTCTGCGACGGCGGAGCCGGGGCGGCGACGGACGGATTGGCGGGCATCGGCGGGCTTCGGAGGGCGGAAAGGGCGACACCATACCGCGTCGGCCGCGTGCCGTGCCTGTTCCGTTGGTTGGGCCGGCCCGCGCCCGGCGGGGCAGTATGGAGGCCGTTGCCGGGCCGCCGGCGGCGGCCAGCCCCGGGTCCACGTGCGCTCGCAGCGACTTTCCCCGTGCGGATGGACTACCTTATTCATCCACCTTCCCGGCCGTGATGGCACTTTCCGAGACAGCAATGACTTTGAAGACCCTCAACCCCTTCGACCTGTTCGATGTGCGTTCGCTGCTGAGCGAGGAAGAGCGCGCCGTGCAGGACTCCGTTGCCCGCTTCACCGACGAACGCGTGCTGCCGATCATCGGCGACTGTTTCGACCAGGGCCGCTTCCCCGACGAGCTGATCCCGAGATCGCCGACATGGGCCTGCTGGGCAGCACGCTGCCGGAGCAGTACGGCGGCGCCGGCCTCAATGGCGTCAGCTACGGCCTGATCTGCCAGGAGCTGGAGCGCGGCGATTCCGGCCTGCGCAGCTTCGTCTCGGTGCAGAGCTCGCTGTGCATGTACCCGATCTACGCCTACGGCTCGGAAGAGCAGCGCATGCGCTGGCTGCCGGACATGGCGCGCGGCAAGGTCATCGGCTGCTTCGGCCTGACCGAGGCGCATGGCGGCTCGGACCCGGCCAGCATGAAGACCCGCGCGGTCAAGGACGGCGGTGACTGGATCATCAACGGCTCCAAGATGTGGATCACCAACGGCTCGGTGGCCGACATCGCCATCGTCTGGGCCAACACCGACGAGGGCGTGCAGGGCTTCGTCATCGAGAAGGGCACCCCGGGCTTCACCGCGCAGGAGATCAAGCACAAGATGAGCCTGCGCGCCTCGGTGACGGGCGCGCTGTTCTTCGACAACGTGCGCGTACCCGACGCCAACCGGCTGCCCAACGTCAAGGGGCTCAAGGGCCCGCTGGGCTGCCTGACCCAGGCCCGCTACGGCATCACCTGGGGCCCGATCGGCGCGGCCATCGCCTGCCTGGACGAAGTGCTGGCCTACACCAAGGAGCGCATCCTGTTCGGGCGTCCGGTGGCGGCCACCCAGAGCGCGCAGATCAAGATGGCCGACATGGCCCGGCGCATCACCGCCGGCCAGCTGCTGGTGCTGCAGCTGGGCCGCCTGAAGGATGCCGGGGAAATGCAGCCGCAGCAGGTGTCGCTGGCCAAGTGGAACAACTGCCGCCTGGCCATCGACATCGCCCGCGAGTGCCGCGACCTGCTGGGCGGCGCCGGCATCACCACCGAGCACGCGGCCATCCGCCATGCGCTGAACCTGGAGTCGGTGATCACCTATGAAGGCACCGAAACCGTGCACCAGCTGGTGGTCGGCCGCGAACTGACCGGCATCAACGCGTTCTGAGCGGTATCGCGACGAACGCTGGACGCCCCGGAAGCCGCGCTTCCGGGGCGCAATGGGGAACACCGCGATGAACCTGCTCGACGGCGTGCGCGTGCTCGACCTGTCGCGCATCCTGGCCGGGCCGTGGGCCACCCAGGTGCTGGCCGATTTCGGCGCCGATGTCATCAAGGTCGAGCGCCCGGGCGTGGGCGACGACACCCGTGGCTGGGGGCCGCCGTTCCTCAGGGACGCCGCGGGCAACGACACCGCCGAGTCGGCGTACTACCTGTGCGCCAACCGCGGCAAGCGTTCGGTCGCCATCGACTTCACCCAGCCGCAGGGGCAGGCGCTGATCCGCGCGCTGGCCGCGCGCTGCCAGGTACTGGTGGAAAACTACAAGGTCGGCGGGCTGGCGAAGTACGGGCTGGACTACGCCAGCCTGCGCGCGCACAACCCGGCGCTGGTGTACTGCTCGATCACCGGTTACGGCCAGGACGGGCCTTACGCGCGGCGCGCCGGCTACGACGCCGCCATCCAGGCCATCGGCGGATTGATGAGCGTGACCGGTGAACCCGACGACGCGCCCGGCGGTGGCCCGCAGAAGGTGGGCGTGGCCGCGACCGACCTGATGACCGGCATGTACGCGGCCACCGCGATCCTGGCGGCGCTGCGCCATGCCGAACGCACCGGCCAGGGCCAGCAGATCGACCTGGCGCTGCTGGACACGCAGGTGGCGTGGCTGGCCAACCAGGCGTCCAACTGGCTGGTCGGCGGCCAGGTGCCGGGCCGCCAGGGCACCGCGCATCCGAACATCGTGCCGTACCAGGTGATGCCGGCGGCCGATGGCCATTTCATGCTGGCGGTGGGCAACGACGCGCAGTTCGCGCGCCTGTGCGCGGTGATCGGCACCCCGGAGCTGGCCGCCGATGCCCGCTATGCGACCAACAGCGGGCGGGTGGCGCATCGCGCCGTACTGGTGCCGCTGCTGCAGCAGCGGCTGCGCACGCGCAGCGCCGGCGAATGGCTGCAGGAGCTGGAACGGGCGCAGGTGCCGGCCAGCCCGGTCAACCGCATCGACCAGGTCTTCGACGATCCACAGGTCTGCGCGCGCGGACTGCGCATCGACCTGCCGCATGCGGCGGGCGGCAGCGTGCCGGGGGTGCGCAACCCGGTGCGGTTCTCGGCTACGCCACTGCAGTACCGGCAGGCCGCCCCGGTGCTGGGGCAGCACACCGCGCAGGTGCTCGAAGAGGTGCTGTCGCTCGATGCCGTCCGCCTGCGGGCGTTGCGGGCGGCGGGCGTGGTGGGCGGCGGGTGAGTCCGCCGCCACCCGGGGTCAGGGAATTATTTCCGGCCGGCTGATGCCGGTCTTGCGCATGACGTCCTTGCTGCGCTCGCGCGCGGCGGCGCGTTCGGCGACCGTCATGCAGATGGTCTGCGGGCGATTGCTGCCGGTTGGCATTTCCCGGCGGCACACCAGGCGGCTGTCCGCCCTGGCCTTGGCAAGCAGGGTGTTGACCAGTTCCTGGTCGTTGACCACGTCCGCCTGCGCGGCCGGATGCAGGCCGGACAGGACGCCGTCGCTGCCCAGCTTTTCCTGGATGCGCGACAGCGCATTGACCACCTGCGCATGGTCGGCCGGTTTCAGTTCGCTGTAGA
Organism: Stenotrophomonas acidaminiphila; assembly: GCA_002951995.1. NCBI lineage: Bacteria > Pseudomonadati > Pseudomonadota > Gammaproteobacteria > Lysobacterales > Lysobacteraceae > Stenotrophomonas > Stenotrophomonas acidaminiphila. Next base: position 3,370,719 of record CP019797.1, on the reverse strand, counting down.
TCTTGTGTCCGGCCAGCTCGGCCTGGATGCGCTCGATCTGCGCGGCCGTGGGCCGGGTGGTGTCGATGACCGGGTTCGCCGAGGCGCGGAGCGGGCCCAGGGCCACCAGGCCGATCAGCCCGATGGCAATTGCGATGCGCTGCATTGATCCTTCCATTGATTGGCGCATGGGTATGCGGGACCGGCGAGCATACCGGAGCGGCGCCGCCTTTCGTCGTTGCCGGGCGCTGCGGTTACTGGCCGCCGGCGAAGCCGTGCTGGCGCCAGGCCTCGAACACCACCACGGCGACCGAGTTGGACAGGTTGAGGCTGCGGTTGTCCGGCTGCATCGGCAGGCGCAGGCGATGGCCGGCGGGCAGGGCGTCGAGCAGTGCCTGTGGCAGGCCGCGCGTTTCCGGGCCGAACAGGAAGGCGTCGCCGTCGGCAAAGCGCACCGTGTCGTAGCGCACGCTGGCGCGGGTACTCATGGCGAACAGGCGGCTGGGCGCGATCCGCGCCAGCGCGGTGTCCAGGTCCGGATGGACCTGCAGGCGCGCGTATTCGTGGTAATCCAGGCCGGCCCGCTTGAGCTGCCTGTCGCTGAGGTCGAAGCCGAGCGGTTCGATCAGGTGGAGCCGCGCGCCGGTGTTGGCGCAGAGCCGGATCACGTTGCCGGTATTGGGCGGGATCTCGGGCTGGTACAGCAGTACATGGAAAACGGGGGCGACGGTCATCGGCGCAGTTTACGCCGTGGCAATCCGGCTAGGACCTGTCCGCGCCGCTGCAGCCTGCCGCGGGCGAAGCGGTGCCGCGTGCCGGGTACCGCCGTGGCACGGACAGGTCCGGATCGCGATGACGACTCACTTGGCGACCATCCCGTTGGCGACCTGGCCCAGGGTATCGCTGGCCAGCTCGGTAGCCAGCGCCTTGACCTGCTGGGCGTCCGGGCGGACGGTGATGGCCGGCAACGAGACCATCCACTGGCCGATGCTGGCGCCGATCGCCACCGGGGTGTGTGCGGCCAGCTGGGCGGCGGCCTGCTCGGCGGCCAGTTCGACGATCTGGCCGGCGGTCGGGCGCACCTGCACCGACGACAGGGTCGGGATGGCGCTGGAACGTTCGTGCTCGGCCTGGGCCAGCTGGTCGGCGGACGGACGCACCTGCACGGTTTCCAGGGTGACGATGTTGGAGGCATGCGCGGAGGTGGCGAAGCCGGCGGCAAGCGCGAAGGCGATGGCGATGGATTTGGTGTTCATGGCGGGCCTGTTTGGTGTGTTTGAGCGGTGGTGTGGTAGTAAGGTAGTACACCAAATCTCGGGGCGCAAGTGATTTTTTGCTTTCCGTTGATTTGTTCAGCGCCCAGTCATGTTTTGGTTGATCCGGCTGCGCTGCAGGTAACCATGAAGCAGGATACGTGCCACATTTATCTTGTTGATTACTATGTGTTTTATGTCGATGCGCGGTGTCCGCTGTCCGGACGGCGGCGCCGGTGACCGGCGTCCGCGGACATCCGCGCGGCCGTGAATGCCGCAGCGGTCATGACCCACGCAGGCCGCGCGGATGGGAGACGCGGCGCGACAGGACCGCCCCCGTGCCGATCACCCCCCATGACCCATGGCGTATGCGGCCGGCCGGCCCGGGCGGTTAGGATCGGCGTTCATATTCATTGCTCAAGGAAAGTGGGATGAACGCAGCAACACCCCGGACCGCGCTTCTCGCCACCGCGCTCGGCCTTGCCCTGGGCGGATTCGCCGGCCTGCCCCTGCCGGCCGCCGCCAAGGCACCCGCCCCGGCCACGGCCGTGGACATCCCGTTCGAGGAGTTCACCCTGCCCAACGGCCTGCGCGTGGTGGTGCACACCGACCGCAAGGCGCCGATCGTGGCGGTCAACATCTGGTACCACGTCGGCGCCAAGGACGAGCCGTCCGGCCGCACCGGTTTCGCCCACCTGTTCGAGCACCTGATGTTCCAGGGCAGCGAGAACCACCACGGCGAGTTCTTCGAGCCCTTCAAGCAGGTCGGCGCCACCGACCAGAACGGCACCACCAACACCGACCGCACCAACTACTTCCAGAACGTGCCCACCACCGCCCTGGACATGGCGCTGTGGATGGAGTCCGACCGCATGGGCCACCTGCTCGGCGCGATCGACCAGGCCGCGCTCGACGAGCAGCGCGGCGTGGTGCAGAACGAGAAGCGCCAGGGCGAGAACCAGCCCTATGGCCAGGTGTGGGACAAGCTGACCCGTGCGCTGTACCCGGCCGGCCATCCGTACCACCACGGCGTGATCGGTTCGATGAACGACCTCAACGCCGCCTCGCTGGAAGACGTCAAGACCTGGTTCCGCACCTGGTACGGTCCGAACAACGCGGTGCTGGTGCTGGCCGGCGACATCGACGTGGCCACCGCCAAGGAAAAGGTCGCCCGTTACTTCGGCGACATCCCGGCCGGCCCGACCATGGCCCAGCCGAAGGTGGACGTGGCCAAGCGCGCCGCCTCCACCCGCGAGGTGATGACCGACAAGGTGCCGCAGGCACGCATCTACCGCGCCTGGAACGTGGCCCAGGTCGGCACCACCGACATCGACCAGCTGCAGCTGTTCGCGCAGGTGCTCGGTGGCGCCAAGTCCTCGCGCCTGGACCAGCGGCTGCTGCACCAGGACAAGCTGGTGGACAACATCGGCACCATGGTCGGCCCGTCGCAGCTGGGCTCGAACTTCATCATCATGGCCACGGTCAAGCAGGGCGTGGACCCGGCCAAGGTCGAGGCGGTCATCGACGAGGAACTGAAGCGGCTGGTGGCCGACGGCCCCAGCGCCGAGGAGCTGGCGCGCGCCAAGACCGCGTTCCGTGCCGGCTTCATCCGCGGCATCGAGCGCATCGGCGGCTTCGGCGGCAAGGCCGATGCGCTGGCCGAGTGCGCCGTGTACGAGGGCGACCCGGGCTGCTTCCGCGCCTCGCTGTCCAACATCCAGAACGCCAGCGTCGCCGACCTCAAGGCGGTCGGCGCCAAGTGGCTGGGGGTGGGCGACCACACCCTGGTGGTCGAGCCGGGCGAGCGCGTGGCGCTGGCCGAGCTGCCCTCGGGCAAGCCCGCGCCGTTCAACGTGCCGGCGGTCGACCCCAAGTACCGCGTGCTGCCCTCGCAGGTGGACCGCAGCGCCGGCGTGCCGCAGACCGCGACCTTCCCGGAGCTGAAGTTCCCGCAGCTGCAGCGTGCCACGCTGAAGAACGGCACGCGGGTGGTGCTGGCCGAACGCCATGACATCCCGGTGGTGCAGTTCAGCTACGAGTTCCCGGGCGGATTCACCGCCGACCAGGGCCGCAAGCCGGGCACCGCCAACTTCACCATGGGCATGCTCGACGAAGGCGCCGGCAAGCTCGGCTCGCTGGCCTTCGCCGATGCCGCCGACGCGCTGGGTGCGCGCATCGGCGCCGGCGCCTCGCTCGACGGCGCCAATGTCTACCTGTCGGCACTGAAGGAGAACCTGGCGCCGTCGCTGGCGCTGTATGCCGACGCGCTGCGCGCGCCGCGCTTCGACCAGAGCGAGATCGACCGCATCAAGGCCACCTGGATCGCCGGCATCAAGCAGGAGAAGGTCAACCCGAACGCGGTGGCGATGCGGGTGTTGCCGCCGCTGCTGTACGGCAAGGGCCATCCGTACGCCATCCCGTTCACCGGCAGCGGCGACGAGGCGGCGATCCAGGCGCTGGGCCGCGACGACCTGCTGTCCTTCCACAAGGACTGGGTGCGCCCGGAGAACGCCACCCTGGTCGTGGTCGGCGACACCACGCTGAAGGAGATCGTGCCGCTGCTGGACCGCCAGCTCGGCGACTGGAAGGGCGAGGGCCCGGCGCCCAAGGTGGCCGCACCGGCTGCGGTCGCGCGCCCGGACAAGGCCCGCGTGTACCTGATCGACCAGCCCGGCGCGGTGCAGGCCAACCTGTTCGCCGGCCAGGTGGTGCCCTCCACCATGGACGCCGGGGCGACCCGTTTCGACATCGCCAACGGCGTGCTGGGCGGCGATTTCACCTCGCGCCTGAACATGAACCTGCGCGAGGACAAGCACTGGTCCTACGGTGCCCGTTCCAGCGCCAGCGGCGCGCTGGGGCAGCGGCCGTGGATGGCGGTGGCGCCGGTGCAGATCGACAAGACCGGCGACGCGATGAAGGAAATGCAGGCCGAGATCAGCCAGTTCGCCAGCGGCCAGCGGCCGCCGACGACGGACGAAGTCGCCCGCATCCGCAACATCCAGACGCTGAGCCTGCCGGGCGCCTACGAGACCGCCTCGGCGGTGATGAACACCATCGGCGGCATCGTGCGCTACCAGCGCCCGGACGACTACGTGTTCAAGCGCAAGGCCGAGATCGAGGCGATGACCCCGGCGCAGGTGGCCGAAGCGGCGCGGACGCTGGACCCGGCGCGGCTGACCTGGGTGGTGGTCGGCGACCTCAAGCAGACCGAGGCACCGGTGCGTGCGTTGGGCCTGGGCGAGGTGACCGTGATCGACAGCGACGGCAACCCGGTGCCGGCCGCCAAGTGATGCAGCACCATCGCGGCCCGCTCCCCCGGGAGCGGGCCGCGGATCATCACCGATTCATCCATACCCGGCACAATCCGTTCCGATTCCAACAAGGACCTGTCCATGCGCGCTCTGCTCCTTACCGCCCTGATTGCCAGCACCGCCGCCTGCACCTGGGTGCCGATCGAAAGCGGTGGCAAGGCGGTGCGCGTGCTGCCGGCCGGTCCGGTGGCGCCGGGCTGCGTGGCCAAGGGCGAGATCGTGGTCTCGGTCAAGAGCAAGGTCGGCTTCTACAACCGCAACCCGCTGCGCGTGCAGGAAGAGCTGGAAACCCTGGCGCGCAACGAGGCGCCCAGTGCCGGTGCCAACGCGATCCAGGCCCTGGCCGCGCCGGCCGACGGCAGCCAGCGCTACGCCGCCTGGCAGTGCCGCTGACGCGACGCGCGCGGGCCCGCGCCAGCGTCGCCCGCCCGCGTTGGGCGGGGCCGCCACCGGCGTACGCGGCGCCCGGAAGCACGCCCGCTGCCGGGCATCGGGCCGATCGGGTGCCGGTCCGCTCCCCATACGCAGCGGCCGCAAACCGTTAAAGATGCGTCAAACCCGGGCAGCCGCTAGAATGGCGCCCCCTTCGCCTGAGTCCTGGCGCCTTCCGATGCCCTTCCAGAATGTCTCCATCGCGGGACTGGCGCATGTCGACGCGCCGCATACCCTGACCTCCAAGGAAATCAACGAGCGTCTGCAGCCGACGCTGGACCGTCTGGGCATCCGTGCGGACATGCTGGGCGATGTCGCCGGCATCCATGCGCGCCGCCTGTGGGACCCGGGTACGCAGGCGTCCGACGCGGCCACCCTGGCCGGGCGCAAGGCGCTGGAGGACGCCGGCGTGTCGCCGGACCGTATCGGCCTGCTGGTCAACACCTCGGTCAGCCGCGACTACCTGGAGCCGTCCACCGCGTCGATCGTCTCGGGCAACCTGGGCATCGGCGAGGACTGCGTCACCTTCGACATCGCCAACGCCTGCCTGGCCTTCATCAACGGCATGGACGTGGCCGCGCGCATGATCGAGCGCGGCGACATCGACTATGCGCTGATCGTCGACGGCGAAAGCTCCAACCTGGTCTATGAAAAGACCCTGGAGCGGATGAGCGCGCCCGACGTCACCGCGCAGCAGCTGCGCGACGAGTTCGCCGCGCTGACCACCGGCTCCGGTGCCGCCGCCATGGTGCTGGCCCGCGCCGAGCTGGTGCCCGACGCGCCGCGCTACAAGGGCGGCGTGACCCGCGCGGCCAACCAGTGGAACAAGCTGTGCGTGGGCAACCTGGACCGCATGGTCACCGACACCCGGCTGCTGCTGATCGAAGGCATCAAGCTGGCCACCAAGACCTTCGAGGCCACCCGCCAGGCGCTGGGCTGGGCGGTGGACGAGATCGACCAGTTCGTCATCCACCAAGTCAGCCAGCCGCATACCAACGCCTTCATCAAGGCGTTCGGCATCGACCCGAAGAAGGTGATGACCATCTTCGGCGAGCACGGCAACGTGGGCCCGGCGTCGGTGCCGATCGTGCTGAGCAAGCTGCGCCAGCTGGGCAAGCTGAAGAAGGGCGACCGCGTGGCGCTGATGGGCATCGGCTCGGGCCTGAACTGCACCATGGCCGAGGTGGTCTGGTAAGCCAGCGGCTGCGTTGCCGCAATGGCCCGCCCGGCCGTACCGGTGTGAGCCCCTGAAACGCCCGCAAGCCGCACTTGCGGGCGTTTTACGTGACAGCACCCGCCGCGCAGGTCGGCGCCAGCCAGGCGCCTGGCGGAGGCGGGGCCCGCGGCCCGCACTACCGGGGCGGGAGCGCGTGGCGCGATCCCCGGCCCGGTGTCCCGCGTCCGGGCTGGTCGTGGCTCCGTCGCCCGGCAGCGACCGGCTGGGCAGGCTTGCCGGGCGCGCTCAGTTCAGCCCGCAGCACTTCTTGTATTTCTTTCCGCTGCCGCAGGGGCAGTCGTCGTTGCGGCCGGGTCCGGCGTCGCGGCGGATCGGCACGCGCGGGTCAGGGTATCCACGCGGTGGTGGTTGAGGTCGGCCAGCATCGCCGGCAGTTCCATGCAGATATCCAGGCGTTCGCGATAGCTGACCCTGGCCGGCGGGGCGTCGGGGTTCTCCGGATCGATCCGTTCGCCGCTGGCCAGCTGGTCGAGCAGGTCGAAGATCTCCTCGATCCATGCGTGTTCGTCCAGCCACGCGTCCCATTGCGCTTCATGCAGCATGACCGCGGTGAAAAAGCCCATCGCCCAGTCCCGGCCGACATCCAGCTCGGATTCGTCCAGGGCTTCCTCGGCCTGCTCCGGGTCCTCCGGCAACCACATCAGCGGCGCGAGATGGTCGGGCAGGTCGTCGCCCTCGAACCGCGCGCGCGCGGCGCACATGTTCCAGTGGCCCATCAGCAGGTCCTGTACCTGCAGGGCTTCGTCCTCGTCGTTCCAGCGCGGTGCCTGGCCGCCCCAGACCTGCGGCTGCCATTGGCCCGGCGGTGCAGCCACCGGCGCGACGACCAGGGCCGACAGGAAGCCGTCCAGCGCTTCGAGGTTGAGGCCCTTGAAGGGCACCGCGCGCTGTTCGAGCAGGCTGGACAGCCGTTCGATCTGGTGGTCGTCGAGGAAACTGGGAGGCGTGGACATGGCGGCCGCTCGGTGGGGTGGGCGTGCATGGTAGTCGCTGCGGGCCTGGATCCCGCATCCGCGCGGATCGCAGCGGATCGGGCCGGCAGGCGCGACGTTCCGCTTTAGCTGTATCCGGCGCTGGTCGGCATGGGGATCGCGGTGCTCGGCCGGCTCAGCCGGCCAGCGCGTCGGCCACCCGCGCGCGCAGTACCGGCAGCAGGTCGCTTTCGAACCACGGGTTGCGCACCAGCCACAGCCGGTTGCGCGGGCTGGGGTGGGGCAGCGGCAGCACGCCGCGCTGCAGGTGCTGGCGCCAGGCCTGCACGGTCCCGGTGAGCGTGCGGCCGCGTCGGTCGCCGAGCAGGCCGGCCTGTGCGTACTGGCCGATCGCCAGCGTGAGGCGCAGTTGTTCCAGCCGTGGCAGCAACTGCGGATGCCACGTGGGGGCGCATTCGGGGCGCGGCGGCAGGTCGCCGTTGCTGCCGGTGCCGGGGAAGCAGAAGCCCATCGGCACGATGGCGACCCTGGCGGCGTCGTAGAACGTCGGCCAGTCGATCCCCAGCCAGCCGCGCAGGCGCTCGCCGCTGGGATCGTTGAAGGGAATGCCGGTCTCGTGCACCTTGCGCCCCGGCGCCTGGCTGACGATCAGCAGGCGCGTGCCCGGCGAGGCCTGCAGCACCGGACGGCAGCCCAGCGGCAACTGCGCCTGGCAGAGCCGGCAGGCGCGGATGCGTGCCATCAGCGCATCGAAGTCGTGCATGTCCTTCTTCCTCTCCCATGGCTGGAGGCATGCGCGGGCGGTACGCCTGTGCCTGGATTATGCTCGGAGCGCGAAGCGCGCTTGCCGGCTTCGCGCTATCGAGCCATCAGGGGGCGTCATGGAAAAAAAAAAGGGACAACGACAAGGGTGCTGCGGTGGAGAAGAGCGATCCGCCGGCACGGCAGGGGATGGTCCGGCGCGCGCTGGGCTGGTACTGGGGACAACGCGACAGCGCGAGCAAGGGCGAACCGGTCAAGCGCACGCTGGTGGCGCTGGCCCTGCTCGCGGTGGGCGTGGCGGGCAGCGAGGCCTATGGCCATGTGCGCGACAAGTTCCGCGATCCGGACGCCTATCTGGTGCGCATGAAGGAAGACCAGGACGCCGCGTTCAAGAAACTGCAGGACAGCCTGGGCGCGCTCGGCAGTTCGGTGGACGGCGGCGGACGCGCGGCGCTGGCCGAGGTGAAGGGGGCGGTCGGGGAGATGAAGGCCATGAACGCGGGCCTGTTCGCCCAGCTGTCGCTGGCCAGGCAGGAGAACGAGCGGCTGTCGCAGGTGGCCGGCCGGCAGTCGGGGGTCCAGGGCGGTTACGACATCATCCTGTCCGAGAACACGGGGATGGCGCTGGACGCGTCGTCGGTGCTGGGCGTGCAGATGATCCGCTCCTCCAGCGCCCAGGTCAGCATCAGCGCGGGTGGGCAGGACGACCAGACCAGGTGGCTGAAAAGCGGGGATTCCATCGCCTACCAGAGCGCGGCCGGGCAGAGTTGCCGGGTGATCCTGCTGTCGATCGGGTCCGCCTCGTCGGCGTCGTTCAAGACGAGCTGCGGCTGAGCGGCGCGTCCGAACTGGTCAATCCGGCGGTTTGGCACGACAATCTGACGCGCCCGCAACGGGCCATCCGTCCATCGTCCGCCGCCGGCAGCGTCCGCGGCGGACGTATCCGATCCAGACAGGTCCGCGCTTGAACTTTCCCGGTTACCCCGCCACCCGCCACCGTTTCGATGTCCGCCCCGGCCTGTCGATGAACTACATCGACGAAGGCCCGCGCGACGGCGAGGTGGTCGTGATGCTGCACGGCAATCCGTCGTGGAGCTACCTGTGGCGGCACCTGGTCAACGGCCTGAGCGATAAATATCGCTGCATCGTCCCCGACCACATCGGCATGGGCCTGTCCGACAAACCGGACGACAGCCGCTACGACTACACCCTGCAGTCGCGGGTGGACGACCTCACCGCGCTGCTCGACCACCTCGGCATCCGCGGCCCGGTGACGCTGGCGGTGCATGACTGGGGCGGCATGATCGGCTTCGGCTGGGCGCTGGCCCACCATGCCCAGGTCAGGCGGCTGGTCATCACCAACACCGCGGCGTTCCCGCTGCCGGCGGAGAAGCCGATGCCGTGGCAGATCGCCATGGGCCGGCACTGGAAACCGGGCGAGTGGTTCATCCGCACCTTCAATGCGTTCTCGGCCGGCGCCTCGTGGCTGGGCGTGTCGCGGCGCATGCCGGCCGACGTGCGCCGCGCCTACGTGGCGCCCTATGACAGCTGGGCCAACCGCATCGCCACCATCCGTTTCATGCAGGACATCCCGCTGTCCCCCGCCGACAAGGCCTGGCCGCTGCTGGAGCGCGCCGCCGCGGCGCTGCCGTCCTTCGCCGACCGCCCGGCATTCATCGCCTGGGGCCTGCGCGACATCTGCTTCGACCACCACTTCCTTGCCGGCTTCCGCAAGGCGTTGCCGCAGGCCGAAGTGATGGCCTTCGAGGACGCCAACCACTACGTGCTCGAAGACAAGCACGTCGTCATCGTGCCGGCGGTGCGGGCCTTCCTGGAGCGCAACCCGCTCGACTGAGCCTCGGCGTGCCCCTGCCCTGCTCCTGCAACGCGACGGCCTGGCGCCATCTGCGACCAACGAAGCGCCCCCTTGGGTCAAGGGCGCGCGCCGACAGGCGCGGGGGATCTGGAAAAGGGTGAGCCGGGGCCCGCGGTTTGCAATGCAAACCGTGGGGTGGCGCAGCGCGAATCCGCGCTCAAGCCGCGCGTGGCGAGGACGGGCTGTTGCCGCTGTCGTCCGGATGGTCGTCGTTGTCGGCGTCGTCGCGCCAGCGCCAGTCGGCCAGGGTCAGCGGCGCCATGCCATGGGCGATGCGCGCGCGGTCGCACTGCGAACTGGCCTTGCCGTATTCCCACGAGGCATCGACCTCGCGGCATACGCTGGGGCGGTTGGGGTGGATGCTGCAGCGCGAATACACGCCGATCTCCGAATCCAGCGCCACGCAGCGGATCGGGTCCGAATAGGTGCCGCGCATACACAGCCGGTGCGCATCCAGGCGTTCGGTCAGCTGGTGCGGCACGCCGCCTTCGGTGACCTCGTCCGATTCCATCCAGTGGAAGGCGACGCGGTACTGGGTGCAGCAGGCGCCGCAGGTGAGGCAGGGATGGAGCATGGCGGCCGGCCTTCGGGCGGCGGTGCGGGCGGGAGGAGGTGGAAAATTTTCCACGCGGCCGGGCCACGCGCAAGAATTTTCTTCAGCGGCGACAATAGGAAGATGAACGAACCGTGCAACATCGCCGCGCGCCTGCCGCAACTGGCGCGCGAACGGCCCGACCAGATCGCCATCCGCTGCCCCGGCCGGCCCGGCGCCGGCGGCATGGCCGCCTACGACGTGGCCCTGGACTACCGCACCCTGGATGCCCGCAGCGACGCCATCGCCGCCGGCCTGGCCGCCCATGGCATCGGCCGTGGCGTGCGCACGGTGGTGATGGTGCGCCCGGGGCCGGCGTTCTTCCTGCTGATGTTCGCCCTGTTCAAGATCGGCGCGGTGCCGGTGCTGGTCGACCCCGGCATCGACCGCCGCGCGCTGCGCCAGTGCCTGGACGAGGCGCAGCCGCAGGCCTTCGTCGGCATCGGCCTGGCGCACGTGGCGCGGCTGCTGCTGGGCTGGGCGAAATCGGCCACCCGGCTGGTCACGGTCGGCAGCCGCTGGGGCTGGGGTGGCACCACCCTGGCGAAGATCGAGGCGGCCGGCGCCGGTGCCGGCAGCCAGCTGGCCGACACCGCGCCCGACGACGTCGCCGCGATCCTGTTCACCAGCGGTTCGACGGGGGTGCCCAAGGGCGTGGTCTACCGCCACCGCCATTTCCTGGGCCAGGTGGAACTGCTGCGCAATGCCTTCGGCATCGAGGCCGGCGGCGTGGATCTGCCGACCTTCCCGCCGTTCGCGTTGTTCGACCCGGCGCTGGGGCTGACCAGCGTGATTCCGGACATGGACCCGACCCGGCCGGGCAGCGCCGACCCGCGCCGGCTGCACGACGCCATCGCCCGCTTCGGCGTGACCCAGCTGTTCGGCTCGCCGGCGCTGATGCGGGTGCTGGCCGAGCACGGCCAGCCGCTGCCGACGGTGACCCGGGTGACCTCGGCCGGCGCGCCGGTACCCCCGCAGATCGTGGCCAGGATGCGCGGACTGCTGCCGGCGCACGCGCAGTTCTGGACGCCCTACGGCGCCACCGAATGCCTGCCGGTGGCGGTCATCGAAGGCCGCGAGCTGGAGGACACCCGCGAGGCGACCGAAGCCGGCGCCGGCACCTGCGTCGGCCGCGTGGTGGCGCCGAACGTGGTGCGCATCATCGCCATCGACGACGCGCCGATCCCCGACTGGAGCGGCGTACGCGAACTGCCCGCCGGGCAGGTGGGCGAGATCACCGTCGCCGGCCCCACCACCACCGACAGCTACTACAACCGCCCGCAGGCCACCGCCGCGGCCAAGATCCGCGAGGTGCTGGGCGATGGCGGCGAACGCATCGTGCACCGCATGGGCGATGTCGGCTGGTTCGACGACCACGGCCGGCTGTGGTTCTGCGGGCGCAAGACCCAGCGCGTGGAAACCGCCACCGGGCCGCTGTACACCGAACAGGCCGAGCCGGTGTTCAACACCGTACCCGGCGTGCGCCGCACCGCGCTGGTCGGCGTCGGCGAGTTCGGCAGACAGTTGCCGGTGCTGTGCTATGAACTGCTGCCCGGCGCCGATGCGGCCACGGTCGAGCCACAGCTGCGCACACTGGCCGCACGCCACCCGCACCTGGCTGGCATCGGCCATTTCCTGCGCCATGCCGGGTTCCCGGTCGATATCCGCCACAACGCCAAGATCGGCCGCGAGAAACTCGCCGCCTGGGCCGCCACGCAACTGAAGGAACACGCATGAAGATCCTGGTCACCGGTGGCGGCGGTTTCCTCGGGCAGGCGCTGTGCCGCGGGCTGGTCGAGCGCGGACACGAGGTGCTCAGCTTCAACCGCGGCCATTACCCGGCGCTGGCCACGCTGGGGGTGGGCCAGATCCGCGGCGACCTGGCCGATGCCAGCGCCGTGCGCCATGCCGCCGCGGGCGTGGATGCGGTGTTCCACAACGCCGCCAAGGCCGGCGCGTGGGGCAGCTACGACAGTTACTTCCAGGCCAACGTGGTGGGTACCCGCAACGTCCTCGATGCCTGCCGCGCGCATGGCATCGGCCGGCTGGTGTACACCTCCACGCCGAGCGTGACCCACCGCGCCACCCATCCGGTGGAGGGGCTGGGCGCGGACCAGGTGCCCTACGGCGAGGATTTCCAGGCACCGTATGCGGCCACCAAGGCCATCGCCGAACAGGAAGTGCTGGCCGCCAACGGCCCGGAGCTGGCGACCGTGGCATTGCGCCCGCGGTTGATCTGGGGCCCGGGCGACAACCAGCTGGTGCCGCGCCTGGCCGAGCGCGCCCGCGCCGGACGCCTGCGCTTCGTCGGCGACGGCCTGAACAAAGTCGACACCACCTACATCGACAACGCCGCGCAGGCGCACTTCGACGCCTTCGACCACCTGGTGGCGGGCGCGGCCTGCGCCGGCAAGGCCTATTTCATCTCCAACGGCGAGCCGTTGCCGATGCGCGAGCTGCTCAACAAGCTACTCGCGGCGATGGGCGCGCCGCCGGTGGAGAAGTCGATCTCGTTCAAGGCGGCCTACCGCATCGGTGCGGTCTGCGAAAAACTGTGGCCGCTGCTGCGCCTGCGCGGAGAGCCGCCGATGACGCGCTTCCTCGCCGAACAGCTGTGCACGCCGCACTGGTATTCGATGGAACCGGCGCGCCGCGATTTCGGTTACGTGCCGCGGGTATCGATCGAGGAGGGCCTGCGCCGGCTGCGCGACAGCGTACGGGCGGCCGGCTGAGGCGCGCCGGCGCCCATCATCTGGCGATCACGTCCCCGTCACCGTGCCGCCACCGCGCTTTGCCGAGGATGGAGCCCGGGTTCTCACACAAAGGGAGATGCTGATGCTCCACTACGCCGTCGTGTTCTTCGTCATCGCCATCATCGCCGCGCTGCTGGGTTTTTCCGGCATTGCCGGTGCCGCCAGCAACATCGCCTGGATCCTGTTCGTGGTGTTCCTGATCCTGGCGGTGATCTCGCTGTTCCGCAAAAAGGGATGACCCCGCAGGCGCAGGGATGGCCCCCGCTCAGGGCGTGGGGCCAGTTTCCTGCGGCAGCATGCGCTGGAGGACGGGCAGCCCGGCCAGGCACAGGGCCGCGAACACGCCCCCGGCCCAGAAGGTCGCCGACGGCCCCCAGGCATCCCACAGCGCGCCGGCGATGAGGCTGGCCGCGAGCAGGGCGACGCCGCTGACCAGGTTGAACATGCCGTAGGCGGTCCCGCGCAGGTCGGCCGGCGCGGTGTTGGCGACCATCACCGACAACAGCCCCTGGGTCATGCCCATGTGGATGCCCCACAGCGCGACGCCGGCCATCACCATGCCCCAGTGCCGCGCCGTCGCCAGCAGCACGTCGGACACGATGAGCACGGCCAGGCCCCCGCCCAGCAGGTGGACATGGCTCAGCCGGTCGGAAAGCCTGCCGAACGGGTAGGCGCTGGCGGCATAGACCAGGTTCATCGCCACCATCACCAGCGGCACCAGCGCCACCGCGATGCCCACCTGTTGGGCGCGCAGCACCAGGAACGCTTCGCTGAAACGGGCCAGGGTGAAGACCGCGCCCAGTGCCACCACCCACCAGTACGTCCCGTGCAACCGGCGCAGATTGTCGCGGCGGATCGGATTGCCGCGCCGCACGCCGTCCTGGCGCGGCGGCTCGCGCACGCCCAGCGCCAGCACCGCCACCGCGAGCAGCCCGGGAATCACCGCCACCCAGAACACCGCGCGGAAATCGTTGGCCCACAGCAGCATCAGTCCCACCGCCAGCAACGGCCCGACGAACGCACCGACGGTGTCGAGCGACTGCCGCAGCCCGAACGCGGCGCCGCGGATCGCGGCCGGGGTGATGTCGGCGATCAGCGCATCGCGCGGTGCACCGCGGATGCCCTTGCCGACCCGGTCGGTGAGGCGCGCGGCCACGATGAGCCCGGCGCCGGGGGCGAGGGCGAACAGCGGTTTGCTGAGAGCGCCCAGCGCATAGCCCAGCAGCGCCAGCGCCTTGCGCCTGCCCAGCCAGTCGCTGAGCACGCCGGAGAACACCTTGACGATCAGCGCGGTGGCCTCGGCCAGCCCTTCAATCAGGCCGACCGCCAGCGCCGTGAGGCCGAGCGTGCCGACCATGAACATCGGCAGCAGGCTGTGGATCATCTCCGAGGAGATGTCGGTCAGCAGGCTGACCAGGCCCAACGCCCAGACCATGGCCGGGATGCGCGGCAATGGGCGTGGGGGCCGGGCGGCCATGCGCGCAACGGCTCCCGGTCAGGCCCGCGGCGCGCGATGGCCGGCGGCGCGGGCGGCCATCATCAGGCGCCAGTGATCGAGCTGCGCAGCGCCTTGTCGGCGGCGTGGCGCTCCAGCGCCAGCTCCACCAGGCGGGTGATCAGCGCGGTGTAGTCCAGCCCGCTTGCGCCCCACAGCTTGGGATACATGCTGATGCGGGTGAAGCCGGGCAGGGTGTTGATCTCGTTGATGACCACCTCGCCGGCCGGGGTCAGGAACACGTCCACCCGGGCCATGCCGGCGCAGTCCAGCGCCTGGTAGGCACGGATGGCGATGGCGCGGATGCGTTCCTGCGCTTCGGCCGGGATGTCGGCCGGGATCACCGTCTCGGCGCCGTTGGCGCTGATGTACTTGGTGTCGTAGGCGTAGAAGTCGTCGTGCACCACCACCTCGCCGCAGACGCTGGCCTCGGGGTGGTCGTTGCCGAGCACCGCGCACTCGATCTCGCGGCCGACGATGGCCGATTCCACCAGTACCTTGTGGTCGAAGGACAGCGCCAGCGCCATCGCACGGGCGAACTCGCCGGCATCGCGCACCTTGCTCACGCCCACCGACGAACCCTGGTTGGCCGGTTTGACGAACAGCGGGGTGCCCAGCCGCGCGACCAGCGTGTCGTAGTCGGCGCTGGCCGCGGTGGCGCGGCTGAAGCACACGAACGGCGCCACCGGCAGGCCGGCATCGCGCAGCAGGCGCTTGGCCACGTCCTTGTCCATCGCCACCGCCGAGCCGAGCACGCCGGAGCCGACGAAGGGCAGGTTGGCCATGCGCAGCAGGCCCTGCAGCGAGCCATCCTCGCCCAGCGTGCCGTGCACGATCGGGAACACCACGTCGATCTGCGCCAGCGCCGTGGCCGGGTCGCTGGGCACCAGCTGCGCCTGCTCGCGGCCGGGCAGCACCGCCAGCGCGTTGCCGGAGCGGTTCAGCGCGATCTTCGCCGGGTCGCCGGGGTTGAGCAGGAACTGCTGCGGGTCGCTCAGGTGCCAGTGGCCCTGCTTGTCGATGCCGATCAGGCTGACGTCGAAGCGCTCCTTGTCCAGCGCGTCGAGGATGTTCTTCGCCGACTGCAGCGAGACCTCGTGTTCGGCCGAACGACCGCCGAAGATGATGCCGACCCGGGTCTTGCCCATTGCCTGTTGCTCCTGCCGATTGCACTGATGCGGGTGTGCATAGCATGGGGGAATGGCCGGGAATGGGGAACAGGCAAAGGCGCGGACGGGCTCGCCGGTGCCCGGCGCGTTCACCTGCCCGCCCCGGTGCGCGGCACCCCCCCATCCGCCGCGACCGGGCAGTCCGCGTTCGCCATTCCCGCGTTCCCGCTTCGGTAGAATGCCGCGCATGCCTGCATCCCCCTTCAAGTTCATCAAGCCGCTGGCCGGCCGCGCGCTGGAAACGGCGCTCAACCGTGCGCTGGCACTGGACCCCGATACCCGCGCCGCGCTGGCGCCTCTGGACGGCCGGCGCATCGCCCTGACCCTGGAGTCGCCCGCGCTGGCACTGCAGATCGGGGTGGCCGGGCAGCGCCTGACGGTCGGCCCGGTGAACGCCGCGCAGGAGCCGGACCTGGCCGTGCGCAGCACCCTGGGCGGGGTGTTGGCGCAGCTGCCGCTGCTGGCCAACGCGCGGCGCAGCGCCGGCGCGGCACCGGCCGGGCGGGTGAAGGTATCCGGCGACGCCGAACTGGCGCGGCGCCTGCAGCAGCTGGCCACGCGTTTTGATCCGGACTGGCAGCAGCCGTTCGTGGCGGTGTTCGGCGAGGTGCTGGGGGCACAGGTGGCGCAGACCCTGCGCGCGGCGCTGGCGCAGGCCCGTCGCAGCGCCACCGACCTGGCCCGGACCGCGGCCGAATACGTGACCGAGGAATCGCGCGACGTGGTGCCGCGGGCCGAACTGGATGCCTTCCACGATGACGTCGATGCGATCCGCGACGACGTCGAACGCCTGGCCGCGCGCGTGGCCAGGCTGCGCAGCGGGGGCCGGGCATGAAGGCGACCCGCGCGATGTTCCGCGCCAGCCGCATCGGCCGGGTGATGCTGCGCTACCGGCTCGACGACCTGTTCGACGGTACCCCGGCCGAACGCTGGCTGCGCATCGCCAGGCCATTCGTGCCGCGCGCGCGCGGCGACATCGCCTCGTTGCCGCGCGGCGCGCGCCTGCGCCTGGCGCTGCAGGAGCTGGGGCCGATCTTCGTCAAGTTCGGGCAGATCCTGTCCACCCGCCGTGATCTGGTGCCGCCGGACGTGGCGGTCGAACTCACCCTGTTGCAGGACCGGGTGCAGCCGTTTGACGGCGAGCGCGCGCGGCAGATCGTCGAGCAGGCGCTGGGCCGGCCGGTTGCCGAGGCGTTCGCCAGCTTCGACACCGTGCCGCTGGCGTCGGCCTCGATTGCGCAGGTGCACGCGGCCACCCTGGCCGGCGGCCGCCAGGTGGTGGTCAAGGTGCTGCGCCCGGACATCGAACGGCAGATCGACGCCGACATCGCGCTGCTGCGTTCGCTGGCCGCGCTGGTCGAGCGCACCCACCCGCGTGCGGACAAGATCCGCCCGCGCGAGGTGGTGGCGGAAATCGAAACCACCTTGGCCGCGGAGCTGGACCTGCAGCGCGAGGGCGCCAACGCCAGCGTGCTGCGCCGCTTCTGGCAGGACTCGGACGACCTGTACGTGCCCGAGGTGATCTGGAGCCACACCGCCGAGCGCGCGCTGACCCTGGAGCGGGTCTGGGGCATTCCCTCGGACGACATCGCCGCGCTGGACGCGGCCGGCATCGACCGCAGCGCGCTGGCCGCCAAGGGCGTGCGCGTGTTCTACACGCAGGTGTTCCGCGACAACTTCTTCCATGCCGACGCGCACGCCGGCAACATCTGGGTCGATACCGACCCGGCGCGGCGCGACAACCCGCGCTTCATCGCGCTGGATTTCGGCATCATGGGCCAGCTCTCGGAAGAGGACCAGTACTACCTGGCCGAGAACTTCATGGCCATCTTCAACCGCGACTACCGGCGCATCGCCGAACTGCACGTGCAGGCGCGCTGGATGCCGGCCACCGTGCGCATCGACGACCTGGAGGCGGCGGTGCGCGCGGTGTGCGAGCCGTACTTCACCCGCCCGCTGTCGCAGATCTCGCTGGCCGAAGTGCTGCTCAAGCTGTTCCGCACCGCGCAGCGCTACCAGCTGACCCTGCAGCCGCAGCTGATCCTGCTGCAGAAGACCCTGCTCAACATCGAGGGCGTGGGCCGCCAGCTCGACCCGCAGATCGACATCTGGGCGGTGGCCCGGCCGGTGCTCGAGCGCATCCTGCGCGAGCGCTACAGCCCGCGCCGCGCGCTGCGGGAGCTGCGCCGCCGGTTGCCGGAGATCATGACCCGCACCCCGGACATGCCGGTGCTGGTGCATGCCTGGCTGCGCCAGCAGGTCGAGGGCCAGCATGCCTTGTCGATGCGCTCGCGCGACATCGTCAACCTCGACCACACCCTGCAGCGCATGCAGCGGCGCGTGGTCACCGCGGTGGCCGGTGCCGGCCTGCTGGTGGTGGCGGCGCTGCTGCACGGCCTGCATGCCGGCGGCCCGCAGTGGGCCACGGTGCCGCTGTGGTCGTGGATCAGCGGCGGCGTGGGTGCGCTGGCGCTGGCCTCGGCATGGCTGCGGCGATGAGCGCCGGCGCCGCCACGGCAGCCACGGTCGTCAGCAACGCGCGCATCGACCGGGACCGCTTCACCGGTGCCACGGTTGCCAGCACGCATTTCCGCAACTGCGATTTCTCCGGTGCCGACCTGACCGGCACGACGTTCGTGAACTGCGTTTTCTACGATGCGGACACCCAGGCCGGTTGCCGCTTCAACGGCGCCCAGCTCAAGGAAGCCCGTTTCCACCAGTGCGACCTGAGCCTGTGCGGTTTCGCCTTCGCCAAGGCGCTCGGGCTGGAGATCGTGGAATGCCGGGCGCAGGGCGCGGATTTCTCCAGGGCCAGCTTCATGAACCAGATCACCGCGCGCAGCTGGTTCTGCAGCGCGGTGATCCGCCAGTCCAATCTTGCCTATGCCGATTTTTCCGGGGTGACGCTGGAGAAGTGCGCGCTGCCGGACAACCGCTGGACCGGCGCCAACGTCGCCGGTGCGAGCTTCAGCGGCTCGGACCTGTCCGGCGGGGATTTCTCGGCGCTGGACTGGTGCTCGGCCGACTTCACCCACTGCGACCTGACCGCCTCGGAACTGGGCGACCTGGACCTGCGCGTGGTCGACCTGGAAGGTGCGCGGCTGGACACCCTGCAGGTCGCGCAGCTGATGCTGCGCATGGGCATCACCGTCGCGCCGATGAAGTCCTGACGCCCGGCGTCTTCCCCGCTCCGCTGCAACGGGGCTTCCACGAACCGGGCGCGCACGGCGTGCCCGAGCAGGTATGCCGAACCATGGACCACGACACCACGCCATCGCTGCCCGACCGGACGTTGCCGGTGCTGTATGCCGACGACTGGCTGGCGGTGGTCGACAAGCCGGCCGGGCTGATGGTCCACGACAGCAAGCTGGCGCGCGGCGAGGACGACTTCCTCGCCGACCGCCTGCGCGAACAGCTGGGCCGGCCGATCTTCCTGATCCATCGCCTGGACCGTGCCACCAGCGGCTGCCTGCTGCTGGCCTTCGACCGCGACACCGCCAGTGCGCTGGGCAAGACGCTGATGGGCGGCGACGTCGGCAAGCACTACCTGGCCGTGTGCCGCGGCTGGCCGGCGGAGGACGCCTTCAGCGTCGACCACGACCTCGACGGCGGCCCCGGCAAGCCGCTGAAGAAGCCGGCCGTCACCCACTTCCAGAAACTGCTGACCGGCGAGTTGCCGGTGCCGTCCAACGGCTTCCCGACCTCGCGCTACGCGCTGCTGCGCTGCCAGCCGCGGACCGGGCGCTTCCGCCAGATCCGCCGCCACCTGAAACACGTGTTCCACCACCTGATCGGCGACACCAGCCACGGCGACGGCCGCCACAACCGCACGTTCCGCATGCACGGCGTGCACCGTATGCTGCTGCACGCGCAGCGGCTGTCGTTCCCGCACCCGCAGGACGGGCGCCGCATCGAGGTGAGCGCGCCGCTGGACGCGGAGTTCCGCAAGGCGTTCGCGCTGCTGGGCTGGGACCAGGACGCGCTGGACCCGCGGCGCGACTGATCCGGCAAGCCGCCGCGCGTGCGCCCAGCCGCGAGCCGGCAAAGCGGCCTTCCGCGGCGGCGCTGGATGCCTCTGCCGGTGGCCGGCAAGCGCCGCTGGATCAGCGGCCGGCGGCCAGCGCGGCCAGCACGATCAGCGCCACGCTGCAGGCGAAGCCGCCCAGCCACGCCAGGCTGCGCGGCAACGGCTTGTCGCCAACATAGAGCACGCCATGCAGGACGCGGAACACCACGAAGGCGATGGCCAGCGGATTGACCGTCGCCGGGTCCACGCCGGCCAGCTGCGCCAGGATCACGCCGGCGGCGAACGGGGCGAAGTTCTCGAACGCGTTCAGGTGCGCGCCGTTGGCGCGCTGCACGAGGTAGTTGTCGCTTTTGGCGACCCAGGCGCGTGGATTGCGGTTGTTGTAGCCGGGCCGCATCTTGGCCACCGCCACCCAGACGTAAGGCAGGATCGCGGCGATCAACACACACCAGTAAGCGGTCGACATGGGCTGCTCCTTCCGGGAAAGGTGCAGCCTAGCCGATGCCGCCGCCCGTTGTCGGCTCCCCGCCCGGCCTAGCGGGAAGCGTCCGCCGGTTGCTTCAGCCGCTCCAGCAGCGCGTTGACCTCGGCGTTGTCCGGGGCCTGGGCGTGCAGCCGCTCGAGCAGGGCGCGCGCCTGCTCCGTCCGGTCCTGCCGGTAGAGCACCTGGGCCATGCCCTGCATCGCGTCGTTGTCGTCGGGCGAGAGCCTGAGCGCCTGCTCGAACGCGGTGGACGCGCCCTCCAGGTCGTCCAGGCGCAGCAGCGCGAAGCCCAGGCCACCCCAGGCGTCGGCCTTGGGATCGGGCATCAGCGTGGCCCGCCGGAACGCATCGCGCGCCAGCACGTTCTCGCCGCGGCGCAGCTGGACCCAGCCGGTGAGCACGTACGCGGCATAGTCCATCGGCTGCACGGTGGCCAGTTCGCGCAGGGCGCCCGCATAGTCGTCCTGCTCGTACAGGCCCTGGGCGCGTTCGTTGGCCAGCTGTCGATCGCTGCGCCCGTGTTCGAGCGAGCCGTCGAACTCGCTGGTGGCGGCCTGGCCGGCGTGCTGCTCCAGGTAATCGCGCACGCTGGCGGCGCGGTGCAGTCCCAGATAGCAGTGGATGTAGACCGTGCCCGGGCTGGCGATGGCGGCGTCGGCCGCGGCGCGCGAATTGCGTTCGTAGTCGGCGCCGAAGCGCTGCCCGAGGATGCTGCCCATCGGGAAATTGAGTACCCGCATGCCCAGGCGCGCGGCACGTTCCTTTTCATCGTCGAGCAACGCCGCCTCGTAGGGCAGTTGCGGGTTGAGCAGGCTGATGATGGTGGTGATGCCCTCGGCCTTGAGCCGGTGCATGTCCGCATCCACCGGGTAGGGACCGAACACGAAGCGCGCACCGGTCACCGATTGCTGGGCGCGCCACGGCTGCACCACGAAGCTGGCCGGGTGCAGCAGGACCCAGACGCCGGCGGCACCGCCGAGCAGCGCCAGGCATGCGCCGAGGATCAGCACCTTGTTTCTTAACGATTTCTTCATCTTCCCACTCCCGATGCAGTTGCACGTTGGTGAGCATGTGTGATTATTGTGACTCAAGTCACAAAAACTTTGCATCTTTTTGCCGGTATTAGCCTAGAGATATTCCAACGCGGACATGGATGCCGCTTCTGTGACAGGGAGAAGAACATGGACAGTCTTTTGCACGGTTCGCCGGTAGTGGTGATTGCATTCTGGGTTGCGGTGCTGACCATCACGATGTCCTGTCTGCTGCTGGCCGGGGTCGTGCTGCTGAGGATGCGCGCGTTGCGGCGGGAAAAGCGCGATTTCCGCGAGCGCGAGCACTGGATGCAGGTACTGAATCAGGAGCTGGCCGGCGCCTCCCCGCCGTTGCGCCG